>NZ_JFZJ01000092.1 GCF_000636015.1 Rhodomicrobium udaipurense JA643 | reverse complement strand
TCGCGCGCATCAACGTGCCGTAGACGAAGATATGCTTCGGCTCGGCATCCCGGCGGCTCGGCTCTCCCGTCCGGTGATCTATGTCTTCTTTCATGGCCGTTTCCCTCACGGCTTGACGACGATCTTGCCCTTGATCGTCCGCGCGTCCAGCGCCTTGATGGCGTCCTTCGTCTCGTCGAGGCTGAACACGCGGTCTATATGGGGGCGGATTTTGCCCTCCGCGCACCAGTCGAGCAGCTTCGCCATCTGCACGCGGAACGCGGCCGGGTCGGTATCCACGTGGCGGCCGAAGAACACGCCGCAAATATCGCACCCCTTCAGCAGCACGAGGTTGAGAGGAATTTTCGGGATTTCGCCCGCCGCGAAGCCGATCACGAGATAGCGCCCGCCCCAGGTAATGCCGCGCAGCGCCGGCTCGGCATATGGCCCGCCGATGCAGTCATAAATAACGTCCGGCCCCTTGCCGCCGCGAATGGCTCGCACGGCTTCTTTCACGTCAACGCCGGTGAGGTTCAGAAGATGCGCCGCACCGCGATCCGCGCACAGCTTGAGCTTTTCGTCCGATGTGCCCGCCGCGATCACCTCCGCGCCGAGCGCCGCCGCCACCTCCACCGCCGCGAGCCCCGCGCCGCCCGTCGCGCCGAGCACGAGCACCGCGTCACCCGCCCGCACGCGTCCGCGATCTTCGAGGCCGTGCAGCGCCGTGCCGTATGCGATGGGAATGGACGCCGCCGCCTCGTCCGCGATCCCGTCCGGCACCACCACCGTGCGCGCAGCCGGTGCGATGGCCTGCTCGCGACAGCCGCCATAGCCGACATAGGCGAGCACGCGCTGGCCTTGCGCGAAATCCTCGACGCCCGCGCCCGTCGCGATCACGCGCCCAACCACCTCCCCGCCGGGCGAGAACGGCAGCGTCGGCTTCGTCTGATATTTTCCCCGCGTGATGAGCGTATCGAAAAAATTAAGCGCAACCGTTGTAACTTGAATTGCGACCTCGCCCGGACCCGGTATCGCGTCGGGCAGGTCTGCCATTTCAAGTGCGTCCGGCCCTTCGAGAGACTTGCACAGCACAGCCTTCATCGCCTACCTCATCGCATGCCATTCCCCGAACGAAGCTATAGCATGCGCGGATATTTCGCCATCGGAGCCGAACGGATCTCGAAGCCGATGAACCTCGGCGCGTTGATGCGATCCGCCCACGCGTTCGGCGCGAATTTCTTTTTCACTATCGCCGCAAACGAGCAGGCTTTCGCCGCGAAATCGGATACGTCGAAGTCGGTCGATCACCTGCCGGTCTATCATTGGGCGAGCGTCGCCGAGATGACGCTGCCGCTGCGCTGCAAGCTCGTCGGCGTGGAACTGATCGAGGGAGCAATCGATCTGCCCGCGTTCAAGCATCCGCTCCAGGCGGCCTATGTGCTCGGCCCGGAACTCGGCGTGCTCTCGGACGAACTGCTCGCACGTTGCGATTACGTCATCAAAATTCCGACCGCATTCTGCATCAACGTCGGCACAGCGGGAGCCATCGTGATGTACGACCGTATGCGAAGCCTCGGCTCGTTCCCGGATCGGATGGATGCACCGTCGAGCGCTTTCAAGCCGCGCTCGGGCAAGCTTTCCGTGGACCAATGACCGGCATTCTGCTTAAGGTCGAGGCTCCAGGTCGTGTCTTAAAACGGGAATTTCCATGCGGCGCCGTCTGATCCTTCCGCTTTTGTCCGTCGCGGCCTTGTCCTCGGGCGCGGTCGCTCAACAGGTTCAGGTGCAGCAAATCCCGCAGACGCTTCCGCAAGGCCCGTCAGCCGTGCCGGACCCGACGCGCCCGGCGACGCCGCCGAAGCCGAAGCCCGCGCCCGCGCCCGCCAAAAAGCCCGCGCCCGTTCCCGTTCCCGAGGTCAAGGCGAAGCTCGTGGAAAGAGTCGGCGACTGGACCGTTTTCCTGCACGAAAGCCCCGAAGGCCGCATCTGCTTCGCCGCGAGCGCGCCGACCGACATGCAGCCGAAGACGGTGAAGCGCACGTCCGTCATTTTCTACATCACCTCGTGGCAGAAGGACGGGATCTACAACGAGGTAAGCGTTCGTCAGGGCTACGCCATGAAAGCGAATGCGCAGACGACAATCTCGCTCGGCGGTCAGTCCTTTTCGCTCTACGCGCTCGACGACAAGGCCTATGCGAGAGACCCCGCCGAGGAGCGCAAGCTGCTTTCGGCGATGGCGATGGGCGGCCCGATGACGGTCAAGGCCACCTCCGCAAGGGGCACGGCCACGACAGACCACTATTCGCTCGAAGGCGCGCCAGCGGCCGTGCAGAAGCTTCGCGAGATCTGCCCCTGAGGGGCGAACGGTGGCGGCCACGCTTGCGTCATAAAGCTGAGGCTTCCTTGGCCGCATGGCAAGTTGCAGTGCGTGCGGGGAGCTACCGTCCTCGCGTAAAATGAAAATCGCAGCCGGGCTGGTGGCTTGGCTTCTCATTCTCGGTGTGTTCGTCGCCGTGACGTCCTTTGCGAGGGAAGCGCGCGCAGCGTCGGACGGCGCGATGATCCGCACCATCAAGGTGGTCGGCGCGAGCCGGATCGAGCCGGAGACCGTGCAGCATTACCTCTCGCTCAAGCCCGGCGACCGCTACGACGCGGCGAGGGCCGACGACAGCATCAAGGCGCTGTTTGCTACGGGGCTGTTCCGCGACGCGTCGCTCACCATGCAGGGGGGTGCGCTTGTCGTGAAGGTGGCCGAAAACCCGCTCATCGCCCGCGTGGCATTTGAGGGCGCGAAGGACGTCACGTCCGACACACTGGCGAAGGAAGTGCAGCTCAAGGCCGGCGGCACCTTCTCGAAAGCGCGCGCCGAAACCGATGTGCAGCGCATCCTGACCGCCTACCACCGCCAAGGCTACTACACGGCGCAGGTCGAGGCGAAGACCATCGCCCGCGAGCACGACCGCATCGACGTGGTGTTCGAGATCACCGAAGGGCCGCAGATCAAGGTCGTCGGCATCAACTTTATCGGCAACGCCTCATTCTCCGATGCGGAGCTTCGCGGCGAGATCACTACCACCGAGTCGGGCCTCCTCGACTTCCTGCGCAATTCGTCGGTCTACGATCCCGACCGGCTCAATCTCGACCGCGAAATGTTGCGCCGCTTCTACGTGAAAAGCGGCTTCGCCGACATGCGCGTGCTTTCCGCCACCGCCGATGTCGATTCCGACAAGGTGGACGCCGAGAAGAAAGGCTTCTTCCTCACCTTCACGCTCGATGAGGGCGCGCGCTACACCTTCGGCAATCTCGACGTGGAGGCGACCGCCCACGGGCTGGACGCAAAGGCGCTTTCGGCCTCGATCAAGGGCAAGCCGGGCGACATCTATAATGCCGAACTCGTCGACAGATCGGTGGAGGCGCTGACGAAAGCCGCCGCCGAAGCTGGCGCGCCGTTCGCGCAGGTGCGCCCGCGCATAGACCGCGATCCCGTGCGACGCACCATTTCCGTAGGCTTCGTCGTGGAAGACGGCCCGCGCGCGTATGTCGAGCGCGTCGAGATCAGCGGCAACACCGCCACGAAGGACGAGGTCATCCGCCGCGAATTCCGCGTGGCCGAGGGCGATGCCTATAATAAAGTCATCGTCGAGCAGGGTCGCCTGCGCGTGATGCGCACGGGGTTCTTCAAGGATGTGAGGGTCGAAAAGCAGCCGGGCAGCGCGTCCGACCGCGTGGACCTCGCGCTGAAGGTGACGGAAGCCGAGACGGGCAACCTCTCGTTCGCGGCGGGTTATTCGTCGAGCGAGGGCATCATCGGCGAGGTGGAATATACAGAGCGCAATCTGATGGGCACGGGGCAGTATCTACAGCTGAAGCTGTCGGGCAGCCTCTCGGGCAATGGCGCGTTCAACGTGAGCTGGACGGAGCCGCGCTTCCTCGACCATAACGTATCGTTCGGCGTCGACGCGTTCGTGAAGTCGGCCGACTACACCGAAAGCGCGGGCTATACGGTCGCGGGCTACAAGGATTTCCGCGTCGGCGGCACCACGCGGTTCGGGTTCCCGATTACGGAGGAATTCTCCACCGGCGTCAACTACACGTTGATGCTCGACCGCGTTTACGGCGTGGACGACGACGCCTCGCTCGCCGTCAAGCAGATCAAGGGCACGTCGGTCATTTCGTCCATCGGCTACAACATGATCTACGACACGCGGGACAACCGGAAGAAACCCACGCGCGGCTTCTATTTCAAGGGCGTGCAGGATCTCGCGGGCGTGGGCGGCGACGTGAACTACATCCGCTCCACCAGCGAGGCGCGCGCCTATTATCCCATCTCGCAGGAAATCGTGCTCGCGGGCCGCGCGCAGGCGGGCAACATCACCGGCTGGGGCGGGCAAAGCGTGCGCGTGGTCGACGCGTTCTACAAGGGCAGCGAAACCATCGCTGGCTTCAAGAGCTTCGGCCCGCGCGACGCGACGACGGGCTACGCGCTCGGCGGCACGCAGTTCTATTCGGCGACGGCGGAACTCCGCTTCCCGATCCCGTTCCTGCCGACGGACCTCGGCCTGTCCGGCGCGGTGTTCGCGAGCGCGGGCACGATGTTCGGCACGGACGCTGCCAGTTTCGCGAAGGCCTATGCGGCGGCGAACGGCACGTCGAACACGCTCGTCACCACGAATTCGTCGAAGCTGCGCGCCTCCACCGGCTTCAGCCTCATCTGGGATTCGCCGCTCGGACCGCTGCGCGCCGACATCGCCACCGTGCTGTCGAAGGCCAACGGCGACAAGACGCAGACCTTCGGCTTCGGTTACGCGGGCTGGTGAGGGGGGTCTATGCCTAGAATAGCGGCCTGAGTGCCATTTCGCTTCCGAGAAGCAAAAGGCAAACCAGGAAGCCGCGGCGGAACGTCCGGGAGCTAATTCTGTAACGCACGATCTGGCCCGTCCACATACCGGCGAGCGCGGGCACGACGGCGAGCGCCGACAGCCCGATGTCATTCAGCTGGAATGCGCCGCGCACAGCGAGACCCGCCGCCAGCGCAAGGGTGGAAACCGTGAAGGACAATCCGAGCGCCTGCACGAGATGGTCCTTTCCCAAACCGAGCGCTTGCAGATAAGGCACGGCCGGGATGACAAACACTCCGGTTCCGCCAGTGACAATGCCCGTCGTCCCGCCGATCACGGGCGACAGCCAAGGTTCGATGCGTCGCGGAACATTGAACTGGCGGGCCAGGAGCGTGTACGCCGAATATATAACCAGCGCGACGCCAAGGAGGGAACTCGTAAGATGCGTGTCCCCGCTTGCGATCCATGACGAGCCGATCGCGGTCCCTGCAACGATCGCCAGCATCATCGGCCAAAGTCTCCAGGCGAGTCCCCCGATACCGGGCCCTGCCAGAAGCTGCCAGACATTGGTAATGAATGAGGGGACGATCAGCAGGCTTGCCGCAGCCAGCGGTGAGACGAGGGAGCCGAGTACGCCCATCGCCACGGTAGGCAGGCCCATCCCGGTGATGCCTTTAACGACACCAGCCACAAAAAACGTCGCAAGGATTGCAGCGAGAGAGTTTGCATCGAACATGGTGTCGGTTTAATTCTCCGAAGGAAAACCGCAATGCGGATTTCCCGATGGCTGACTTCGGCTGGCCCGAAGGCTGATCATGGGATATGCATGATGGATGCGGTTCGACCTGACCGATCTTCGCCTGTTTCTCGCTGTGGTGGATGCTGGCAGCATCACGCATGGGGCGCTGAACGCCGGCCTCTCTCTCCCGGCGGCAAGCGAGCGACTGCGCGATATGGAAGCGGCAGGCGAGGTAACGCTGCTGACGCGGGGCCGACGAGGCGTAACGCTAACGGAAGCCGGTGAGGCGCTCGCACACCACGCGCGTACGATCCTGCACCAGATGGCTCAGATGCGGGGCGAACTCGGCCAATACGCGCAAGGGCTGCGCGCCACCGTGCGTGTTTTCGCCAACACGGCGGCCATTACCGAATTTCTGCCCCGGCTGCTGGCGCAGTGGATGGCCGCGCATCCTCAGGCCGATGTTGAGTTGAAGGAGCGACAGAGCAGCGAAATCGCCCGAAGCGTCGCGGCGGGCTTTGCCGAACTCGGCATTCTCTCGCGTGCGGTCGAAACCGGCGATCTCATATTGCGGCCGTTTGCGATCGACCGGCTCGTGGTGGTGGCCGCCCGGGGGCACGCCTTTGCCAAAGGGCGGCCAGTCTGTTTCGCCGATCTGCTCGCCCACCGCTTCATCCGCCTTGCTGATGGCGCCTTGCAGGATCACATCGACGCTCAGGCGATCAGGCTTGGAACGACACTCAAGAGCCGTGTGGCGCTCCGCAGCTTCGATGGGATCTGCCGCATGGCTGGCGAAGGCGTGGGGATAGGCATCGTCCCCGAATCGGCCGCGCGCCGATACAGGCTGTCTTCCAAGATTGCCATCATTCGCCTTCAGGACGAATGGGCCACGCGCAGACTTTCGGTATGTGTGCGCCGCGAGTGCGATCTGACGCCGCCCGCCCGAAGTCTCTTTGAGCATCTGGCGGCAGGCGGTTAACGCCATGCCGGGCACCTTCGCACGGTGCGCTACTTGAGGTTTTTCCGAACTCACGTGCGCGAAGCTTGCGCCGCGCGGCCCGAAAGGCGCAGGCGCGGCGCGGTGGCCGCTATCAAGAACTTATTACGGGCCAGGTGGTTGACAGGCGACCAAGCGCGGGCGACTTAAGATGTGCTGACCGATGCATGCGGGAGAGACCAGCCCAGGCTGGCGCCGAAGGAGCAACCGCCCCGGAAACTCTCAGGCAAAATGGACCGCGCGCAGACAGCACTCTGGAAAGCAGTCGCCCGACAAGGCGGCTCACCGATGGGGTAAAGACCGGCCCTCCGCTTCGGCGGACGAGCTGGTGAAATCTCTCAGGTTCCGTGACAGAGGGGGCGATGACCGCGCAAGCGGAGCCCTCGAATACACGGAGACGCCAGCCATGAGCGCTGCCCCCGCCGCCACTCATCATGAAACCACGCCGCAGCTGCGGCAGACGCCACTTGCCGCGCTGCACCGCGAGCTTGGCGCGAAGCTCGTGCCCTTCGCGGGTTACGAGATGCCCGTTTCCTATGCAACCGGCATCGTGAAGGAGCACGCGCATGTGCGCGAGCGCGCGGGCTTCTTCGACGTGTCGCATATGGGGCAGGCGCGGGTCGCCGGGCCGGACTTCGCAACCGTCGCGGCCACGTTCGAGCGGCTCGTGCCCGGCGACATCGCGGGCCTGAGGCCGGGCCAGATCCGCTACACACAACTTCTCAACGACGAAGGCGGCATCATCGACGACCTGATGGCGACGCGCGAGGCGAACGGCAACGGCCTGTTCCTCGTCGTGAACGCGTCGCGCAAGGAGGTCGACTTCGCGCACATCGCCGCCCATTTGCCGCCGTCCGTGACGCTCGCGCCGCTGGCGGATCGCGCGCTCGTCGCGCTGCAAGGGCCGGACGCCGCGCGCGTGCTCAAGCGGCAAATGCCGGAAGCGGGGGGCCTTGCTTTCATGACGGCGGCTCCGCTCGATTGGCGCGGCACGGCTGTTCTCGTCTCGCGCTCCGGCTATACGGGCGAGGACGGCTTTGAAATCTCCGTGCCCGCCGATGCCGCTGAAGCCTTCGCGCGAAGCCTGCTCGCTCACCCCGAAGTCGCGCCCATCGGCCTTGGCGCGCGCGATACGCTGCGCCTCGAAGCGGGCCTGCCGCTTTATGGTCAGGACATGGACGAAACGACTTCGCCTGTGGAAGCCGCGCTTGAGTTCTCCATCGGCAAGCGGCGTCGGCGCGACGGCGGCTTCATCGGCGCTGAACGCGTGCAGCGTGAACTGGCCGAAGGTCCGGCGCGCGTCCGTGTCGGGCTTCGCCTCGAAGGCCGCTCCGCCGCTCGCACGCACATGAAGATCGCCAGCGAAACGGGCGAAACCTTGGGCGAGATCACGAGCGGCGCCTACACGCCGACCGCCGCCGCATCCATCGCTTTCGGCTATGTGCCGCCGCGCTCAAGCACCGCTGGCACGCGGGTTGCTGTTGAAATCCGGGGAGCGTTTCAGCCCGCGCTCGTCGTGGGCCTGCCCTTCGTGCCACACCGTTACGTCCGCAAAGCATAAAAACCAAAGGTCAGAAGCCATGGCGCTCATCAAATATACGGAAGACCACGAATATATCAGCGTCGAGAACGGCGTCGGCACGATCGGCATTACGGACTACGCGCAAGGCAAGCTCGGCGATGTGACTTTCGTCGAACTGCCGAAAATCGGCGAGAAAGTGAAGCAGGGCCAGCCCATCGCGGTGGTGGAGTCGGTGAAGGCGGCGAGCGACATCTACTCGCCCGTCAGCGGCGAGGTGGTCGAGATCAACGAAATTCTGAACGACAAGCCGGAACTCATCAATCAGGAGCCCGAGGCGGGCGCGTGGATCTACAAGCTCACGCTTTCCAATACAGCCGAACTCGACAAGCTCATGGATCAGGACGCTTACCTCGCCTATGCGAGCGCGGAGGGCTGATGCGCTATCTTCCCCATACGGATGCGGATCGCCGCGCCATGCTCGACACCAACGGCATCGCCGACATCGACGCGCTGTTCGCCGCCGTGCCCGAAGGCGCGCTGCGTCGCGAGTTGCCGGACCTGCCCCGCGCGCAGAGCGAAATTGCGGTGGAGCGCGCGCTGTCGCGGCTCGCGGCCCGCAACGTCCCCGCGTCGTCGGTGCCGTTTTTCGCGGGCGCGGGCGCGTACAAGCACCACATCCCGGCGACGGTCGATCACATCATCCAGCGCTCAGAGTTCATGACCGCGTACACGCCGTACCAGCCTGAAATCGCGCAGGGCACGCTGCAATATCTGTTCGAGTTTCAGAGCCAGGTCGCCGCGCTGACCGGCATGGAGGTGGCGAACGCCTCCATGTATGACGGCTCGACGGCGGCGGGCGAGGCGGTGCTGATGGCGCATCGCGTGACGCGGCGCAGCAAGGCGGTCGTCGCGGGCGGCGTGCATCCGCATTACCGTGCGGTGATCGAGACGGTTTCGCGCCTCGGCGGCTTCGCGGTCGATGCGCGAGCGGTCGATCCCGAAACGAGCTTCGACGCGGACGCCGACAAGGACACCTCCTGCATCGTCGTGCAGATGCCGGACGCCTTCGGCCGCGTGGCCGACCTCTCGGCGCTTGCGGAAAAGGCGCATGAGGCGGGCGCGCTGCTCGTCGTCGTGGTGACGGAAGCCGTGTCGTTCGGCGCGCTGAAATCGCCGGGCGCGATGGGCGCGGATATCGTCGTCGCGGAAGGCCAGAGCATCGGCAACGGCCTAAATTTCGGCGGCCCCTATCTCGGTCTCTTCGCGACGCGCAAGAAATTCGTCCGCCAGATGCCGGGGCGGCTTTGCGGCGAAACGGTCGACCATGACGGGCGGCGCGGCTTTGTACTGACGCTGTCGACGCGCGAGCAGCATATCCGCCGCGAGAAGGCGACGAGCAACATCTGCACGAATTCGGGGCTTTGCGCGCTGGCGTTCACCGCGCATCTGACGCTGCTCGGCGAGGCCGGGCTGAAGACGCTTGCGCGCATAAACCACGCGAACGCGGTGGCGCTGGCGAAGACGCTCGGAAGCGTGCCCGGCGTTGAGGTGATCACGCCTGCATTCTTCAACGAGTTCACCATTCGCACGCCGAAGCTCGGTGCGGCGGTAATCGACGCGCTCGCGGATCACGGCATCATCGGCGGCGTGCCCGCCTCGCGCCTGTGGCCGGACGAGCCGACGCTTGCAAACGCAATCGTCGTCGCGGCGACGGAAACGACAACTCCTGACGACATCGCCGCCTTCCGGGCCGCGCTCGAAGAGGTGCTCCATGGTTGAGATGCCGAAAGTGATCCTTCCCGCTGCGGAGGCGGCCGCTCCCGCGCCGACCTTCACCGGCAATCGCGCGCTCCAGATCGAGGAGCCGCTGATCTTCGAGATCGGCTCGGCGGAGACAAGCGGCGTCGATTTCGAGGAACCGGCGGAGACGGAGACGCGTCTCGGCGGCCTTGAGCGCACCGACGCCATCGGCCTGGCGGGCCTCTCCGAGCCGGAGACGATGCGTCATTACGTGCGCCTCAGTCAGAAAAACTACTCCATCGACACCGGCATTTTCCCGCTCGGCTCTTGCACGATGAAGCACAATCCGCGCCTCAACGAGAAGATGGCGCGGCTGCCGGGGTTCGCGGACATCCATCCGCTTCAGCCGGAAAAGACCGTGCAAGGCGCGCTCGCGCTGATGACGGAGCTGTCGCGCTGGCTGCTCGAATTGACCGGCATGCATGCCATCGCCCTGTCGCCAAAGGCTGGCGCGCATGGCGAGTTCTGCGGCATGGCGGCGATCAAGGCGGCGCTCGAAGCGCGCGGCGAGGCGGAAACGCGTCGCGTGGTGCTGGTGCCCGTCTCGGCGCACGGCACGAACCCGGCGACGGCGGCGCATCTCGGCTTCACGGTGCGCGCGGTCGAGGCGGAGCCGGATGGCACGGTGAGCGTTGACGCGGTACGCGCGGCGCTGGGCCCGGATGTCGCGGCGATGATGCTCACCAACCCGAACACTTGCGGGCTGTTCGAGCCGCATATCCGCGAGATCGCCGACGCGCTGCACGAGGCGGGCGTCTATCTCTATTGCGACGGTGCAAATTTCAACGCCATCGCGGGCAAGGTTCGCCCGGGCGACCTCGGCGCGGATGCGATGCACATCAACCTGCACAAGACGTTCTCGACCCCGCATGGCGGTGGCGGCCCGGGCGCGGGGCCGGTGGTGCTGTCGGAAGCGCTCGCTGCTTACGCGCCGGTGCCGTTCGTGCGCCGCGAAGGCGATGCGTTCCGGCTTGTGGAGCATGCGGACGACGCGCCGGAAGGAGCCGCGCCGTTCGGTCGTCTCGCCGCGTTCCATGGCCAGATGGGCATGTTCGTGCGCGCGCTGGCCTATATGATGAGCCACGGTGCGGACGGCATCCGGCAAGCATCCGAAGACGCCGTGCTGAACGCGAATTACGTGCGTGCGCGGCTCGCCGATGTGCTGACGCAGCCGTTCCCCGAGGGCGCGATGCACGAAGTGCTGTTCGACGACCGCTTCCTGAAGGGCACCGGCGTCTCGACGCTCGACTTCGCGAAGGCTCTGATCGACGAGGGCTTCCACCCGATGACGGTGTATTTCCCGCTCGTCGTTTCCGGCGCAATGCTGATCGAGCCGACCGAGTCTGAATCGAAGCAGAGCCTCGACCAATTCATCGATGCGGTGCGCGCACTGGCGCTCGCGGCGAAAGCGGGTGATGCGGTGCGGTTTACGGAAGCGCCACGTTTCGCCCCGCGCTCGCGACTTGATGAGACGCGCGCCGCCCGCGATCCGGTGCTGAGCTATCGCGAGAAGACGCCGGAGTGATCAGGGCGTGGAACTGGCGATAATATCGCGAAACCGCCGGTCGCAGCACCGCCTGGTGGCATGCGCCCGAATAGAAGCTGCGACGGGGGCGGCGTGTTTGCAAGCCTTCCCTCTGGCGCGGTGCCGTGCCCTTATCGCCCTTGGGGAGTGGATCGCCTTACCGGTGGCCCGGTCGGGCCTGGCCCCGCTCGCATTATAAGCTGTGCAGCCACAGCTCTGATCGCGCTCAATGGCAGACGATAATTGCCGTCCGGGCCGCGCGCGCGGCCTCATCGGATGAAACTGGCGCGATGTTTCAGAGAAGGCTTCAATCGATCATGTTGTGAACCTTATCGGATCGGGCTGTCGATGCTCGTTCGCCGGTGTGCTGTTCAACGTATGCGAGCTTTTCTGCCATCCGCCCGGCAAGCAGCCTATCTATCGCGTTGCACATGACATTCAGGAGATGCGTTGGCGCCAGCGACGAACGAAGAGCCGCTTGCGCGCGCGCTCCCTTCGCGGCGAGATCCGGGGAGGCGAGATCCTTCATCTCCCGGATCACAGCGACACAGCCCGCCACATCACCATGCGCGATATGCCAGCCAATACCTTCGCCTTCGATCAGGTCGGATACGTGGGAGGGGCGCGGGCCGAGATACAGGATCGGCCGGCCGACCGCCATCGCGCCGTAGACTTTGCAGGGATGGACGATGCCCAACATGTCTTCCCCGAGGCTGACGGCGTGAACGTCCGCCGCGCCGAGCGAATAGCGCAGGTCGCCCAGAGGCTGATAAGGGAGCGACAGACAGTTGCGAAGGCCATGCCGCTCGATTTGTGCGTTGACCTGCTTTTTCGCGGCACCGCCCCCTATGAATGCAAAGCGGATCGTGTCGTCATCCTTGAAGGCGACGGCCGCAGCAAGCAAAGTGTCGATCGGATTGGCGGGTGAGTGGTTGCCCGAATACATGACGACGAACCGCCCCTGAAGGCCGTGCTTGTCGCGGAACCAGTTGGCGGTGTGCGGCAGTGGTGCGTCCGGCTTTTCATGCGACCAAGGCGGCAGAACGAGAACCTTTTGCGGCGCTCGACCATGTTGTTTCAGGCGCGCGTCCATGAAACGGTCGAGCGCGATGGTGAGGTCCGCGTTTCGCAGGACGAACCGGTTCGCCGCTTCGAGAAGGCGATGGGCGAGAGAACCGGCGCGCAACTTTTGCATTGCGATGAGCTGGTCCGGGTTCAGATCCATCACCCAATAGACCAGTTGCGCTTGCTTTCCGAAGGAAAACAAGCTCTTGATTTTCGCGACCAGCGTCGCTGTGACGCCGATCATGGGCGGACTCGTGGAGAAGAAGATCAGCTCTGTCCGTAGCGTAAACAGGGCATGGAAGAATAGCGCCACCTGTGCCCAGACCGATCCGACTATGCGAAGAAGCATGTTCGACTTGGTGAAGATTGGCAGGCTGTAGCGGATGATCTTGACCCCATCGCGTATTTCGAAGCGTGGGAACGACTGGCGCGGATCGTCGTAGCCGCGCGACGAACAGTAAACGAT
>NZ_JFZJ01000091.1 GCF_000636015.1 Rhodomicrobium udaipurense JA643 | reverse complement strand
GAGCGCCACTTCACGCGCCCATGCCGCCATGGGCTTGGCCGGAGTGCCCCCCCATCGTTCGCCGCGAGGTATACTGGACGAAACGCCGCTCTGCGCGCCGATTTGGGCACCGGCCCCGATTCTGATATGCCCGACGGTTCCGCACTGGCCACCCATCGCCACGTAATCTTCCAGGACGGTACTGCCCGAGATACCTGTCAGGGCTGCAATTACGCAATGCCTTCCGATAACGACGTTATGAGCGATCTGAACGAGATTGTCGATCTTCGTCCCCTCGCCGATTATCGTATCCTTCAGCGCGCCGCGGTCGATGGCGCTATTCGCGCCAATCTCGACATCGTCCTGGATGATGACGCGGCCAACCTGCCGCACCTTGTAGTGGCCGCCGGGCCCCATTGCGAAGCCGAACCCGTCCTGTCCGACGCGAGCGCCCGCGTGGATAATGACGCGATTACCGATGAGCGCGTGCGTGATCGAAGCGCCGGGGCCGATGAAGCCGTCGCGGCCGATGGCGACACGGTAACCGATCACCGCACCGGCCGCGATGCGCGTGCCCCGCCCGATGGACGCGCCCGCACCGATCACTGCGCCCGGCTCGATGATCGCGCCATCTTCGATCTGGGCGGTTTCATCGACAGGCGAAGCGCCGGGCGCCACTTTCGGGGTGCCGGCATCGGGAAAGAATAGTTCCAGCGCGCGGGCGAACGCGCGATAGGGATCGCGCGCGACGAGCGGGACTGCGGTCTCGGGTAGTTGGGCGGCCGATGCCTGGGAGACGAAAACCGCCCCTGCCCTGGTGACCTTTAGCGCTGCGAGATATTTGCGATTGTCGAAGAAGGAAACGTCGTCGGGGCCAGCTTCGTCGAGCGTTCTGATCGCCACCATTCGGCGCCCGCCGAGAGACAGGAACGCTTCCGGAATCGTTGCATCCGCATGAGCGACGAGCTCGGAGAGAGTGTGAGGCCCCGCGGGAGCCCAGAAGCCGGGATGATCCATGTGACTCTGGCCCAAAAATTAAAATGCTAAGCGAGCATGTGCCCGCTTAGCATCGTTGAAGGCGATCGTAAAGTCCAAGGCGCGAGGCCGAAAGACGTGATCAGAACTTGGTTGCCGCACCGAAACGGAAGACCTGCGTTTCGTCGTAGCTTGCTTTGGCCAAGGCGTAGGCAAAGTCTGCACGAAGCGGGCCGACCGGCGAGTTCCAAAGGATCGAGGCGCCGACCGATGCCCGGATGTCGTTGGAGTCGTAGGTGCCAGCGTTCGTACCGGCCGCGCAAGTGTGAGATGCGCAATAGGCGTTTGCGAACTTGTTAGCATCGGACCCCCAAACAGAACCCGCATCCGCGAATACCGCACCGCCGAAGCCGAGGTCGTCAGGAATGAAGGGCAGCGGGAAGCGAACCTCAGCCGTGGCAGCCCAGAAGTTCTTACCGCCAACCGGGTCGTCGGTATAGATGTCACGAGGGCCAATGCCAGCCGTCGCGAAGCCACGGACCGTCTCGCCACCCTTGAAGAAGCTGTCGACGATACGGACGTTCTGATCGTCCCAGCCGGAGATATTGCCGCCAATAGCACGACCGACGAGGGTAATCTGCTTCGTGATCGGATAGTAGCCACGACCTTCCGCGATCGAGCGGATGTAGTTCACGTCACCGCCGACACCGGCAACATCCTGCGCGAAGGAGAAGTAGAAGCCTCGCGACGGATTCTTGCGGTTATTGCGGGTATCGTAGATCAGCGAGTAGCCGACCGACGAAATAACGGACGTGCCCTCAATCTGCTTCACGGCGAGCGACGAACCATCGGCCACGTCATAAACTTCGTCCGACATGAGCGTGTAGTTCGTGTTGAGCCACAGGCTGTCGATGAGCGCGAAGCCAAACCGCACGCTGCCACCGATCTTGAGGTCGGCATAACCCGCGTCGGTGTAGGACGACGAGGTGTAATCCGAGTTGCGAGCGAAGGCGTCGAGACCGAACGAGAGATTGCGGTCGAGGAAGCGCGGCTCCGTCCAGCTCACTTCGGCGCCACCGCTGACCTGGCTGCCCGTAACCTTGACCTGGAGATACTGACCAGTGCCGAGGAGATTGCGCTCGGTATAGGACACTTCGCCAAGGAGACCTTCGGCCGAGGAGTAACCTGCGGCGAAGGAGAGCTCCCCGGTGGACTGCTCTTCCACCACGACCGACAGCACCACACGATCCGGAGCGGAACCCGGCTCTCTGTTGACCTTCACGTCCTTGAAGAACCCAAGAGCGAGAAGGCGCAGACGAGCCTGATCGACCATGATCTTGTTGTAAGCGTCACCTTCCGCCACGCGAAACTCACGCCGGATGACGTAATCCTCGGTGCGATAGTTGCCGACGACGTTGATGCGCTCGATGTAAAGGCGCGGACCCTGCTCCACGACATAGGTCACGGAGATGGTACGGTTAACCGGATCGCGGTCGATGCGCGGACGAACCTGCCCAAAAGCGAAGCCCTGCTCGGCAACCGACACCGTCAAACGCTCGGCGGTACGATCAACCAGCTCGGCGTTATAAACGTCACCCGGCTTTGTCAGAAGATTGCCGCGGACTGTTTCGGCTGCGAATGCCGGAAGCGTCGATTCGACGTCCACACCTCCGAAGAAATATTGCGGACCCTCGTCGATGGTGAAGGTCAGGAAGAAGCCCTTGCCCTCCTGATCAACATCCGCAACCGCCGACATGACGCGCATATCAGCATAGCCGTTCTTGAGATAGTAGCGGCGGAGAAGTTCGCGATCGAGGTTGAAACGGTCCGGGTCGTAAACGGAGGTCGGCTTCAGGAAGTCGAGGAAGCTCGATTCGGTGGTCGTAATGACGCCACGCAACTCCGTGTCCGAGAACGACTGATTGCCGATGAAGTTGATGCCGACAACCTTCGTCTCAGGTCCTTCGCGGATTTCGAAAACGAGGTCAATACGGTTGTTGTCCAGTTCGATGATCTGCGCGTCGACCTGGGTGGCGTAATAGCCTTGGCGACGATAGACGTCGAGCACGCGCTGAACGTCCGCCTGCACCTTGGCACGCGTGTACATCGTGCGAGCCTTGAGCTGCACTTCCGCGGAGAGCGTGTCGCTCTTGACCTCGGTGTTTCCCTCGAAGGCGACGCGATTGATCAGCGGGTTTTCAACAACCGCGATAACAACCGAGCTTCCCTGAGGGGTGATACGGACATCCTGGAAAAGACCAGTAGCGAAAAGCGCGCGCAGGCTCTCGTCGGCCTTGTAAGCGTCATAGCGCTGCCCTGCCGTGAAGGTCAGGTAGGATTTGACGGTTTCCGGCTCGATGCGGCGGTTGCCCACGACTTTTATGTCGCGGACGACGCCACCTCCCTGGGCGAACACTTCCGTTGAATAGATCGCGCCGGCCGTGACGGTCACCGTCATCGCGGCCGCGAATAGTACGAGGGTCATGCAGACCCCACGGATTATGCTCGAGCGAAGCATCTGTTTTGTTGCCCCTATTACGCCGGATCCCCACCACAGCAGTTCAATTTGCCAGAGACTAGCAATTTGTGACGCCACGGTGGCTTGTCCCCCACCAATCAGTCTGTTTACGAACCGTCTGTTGCCCCCCGGCACCAAAACGGCAGACCACTCACTTCCCCTCAGAGACGCTAACGACGGCACACGCTTTCCACCTGCGGTGCAGGCGTTGGGCCGCGTGTGATGTCGGCTATGTTATTCCACGTCACGAAAATCATTAACATGATAAGCAAAGTGAATCCAAACTGAAAACCGATTTCCTGCGCCCGCTGGCTCAATGGGCGGCCGAGTATGGCTTCCGCGCCATAGAACAAAAGGTGGCCGCCGTCCAAAACCGGGATCGGGAACAGGTTGAAGAGCCCCACGCTGATCGAAATGAACGCGATCAACGGGATAAGGTTGACGAATCCATCGGAAGCGAAGGTCTTCGCGACCTCCGCAATCTTCACCGGACCGCCAAGCGTGCTCGCACAGGCGTTGCCCTTGAAAAGCTGTCCAAAAAACTGGAACGGGCCCTCGATGATGCGCCAGGTGCGTTCGACGCCGATCCCAACGGACTGCGCGAGGCCGACGCTTTCGATTCGGGCGTTCTCCCGCCTCGATCCACCCATCACGCCAAGCCGCCCGATGCATTCGTTTTCGGTGAGTTCCGGCACGGCGGTGAGGGCCATGACGCGGCCACCGCGATCGACCTCGATATCAAGCGTGGAGCGCGCGTTCAGCTTCACGTAATAGCTGAAATCCTCGAAGCTTTTGACCGGCCGTCCGCCGATGGACAGGATCTTGTCCCCCGCTTCGAGGCCCGCTTTCGCGGCAGGCGTGTTCGGCTCGACGCAAACGATTCGCGCTTCCTGGTAGCTGATGCCGTTCGCCAGCGCGAGACCGGCGAAGATCGCGATGCCGAGCGCGAAGTTCGCGAACGGTCCGGCGAGCACGATCAGCGTGCGCCGCCAGAGGTCGGCGGTGTGGAAATTGCCCCGGCGCTCTTCCGGCGTCAGCTTCGCGATCTCTTCGGCGGAGGCGACGCTGGACGCATTCTCATCGCCCTTGAACTTCACGTAGCCGCCGAGCGGAACCCAGGCGAGCCGCCAGCGAATGCCGCTTCGGTCCACGAAGCCTGCGATTTCGGGGCCGAAGCCGACCGAAAAGGTTTCCACCTTCACACCAAGCGCGCGCGCCGCGAGAAAATGCCCCAACTCGTGGATGATGACCACGACGCCGAGCACGAGGAGGAACGGCACCGTCCAGAGGAAGAACTGCCCGAACGCCGAGGATAAATCCGAGAGAATCATTGGGAACCTTACAGCGAGGAGGCGAAAAGCGACGCGAGGGATGCCTTATCGCTTCTGGAGCTTGCCGCAACCTGCGACTTGAACAGAAGCAATATAAGGCGTTTGACGGACTGCTTAAATACGCGGAGCCGCCGCTTCCGCGATTGTGACGGCGGGACGAGCGGAGCTGAGCGCCAATTTGGCGATATCGCGGGCGCGCTCGTCGATATGGGTGACGGCGTCGAGGCTATCCGGCAGGACGCCGGCGAGCGCGGATGTCGCCATGTCGAGCGTGCGTTCTACGGCCTCGGCAATGCCGGGGAAGGAAATCTGGCGGTTCAGGAAGGCTTCCACCGCCACCTCGTTCGCCGCGTTGAGCACGGTCGGCGTGTTGCCGCCCGACTTCAGCACCTCTTTTGCGAGGCGGAGCGCGGGGAAGCGCGTCTCGTCGGGCTTCTCGAAGGTGAGCGTTGCAGCCTCGGCAAGATCGAGCCGCTTGATGGTTTCCGCCTTGAGCCGCTCCGGCCAGGCAAGGCTCAGCGCGATGGGCGTGCGCATATCGGGCACGCTCGCCTGCGCGATCACCGAGCCGTCGGTGTAATAGACGAGCGCGTGGATGATCGACTGCGGATGCACGACGGCATCAAGCTGGTCGGCGCGCACCTTGAAGAGGTGGAACGCCTCGATGATTTCGAGGCCCTTGTTCATGAGCGTGGCGCTGTCGATGGTGATTTTCTGCCCCATCGTCCAGTTCGGATGCTTCAGCGCATCCTCGACGCGCGCCGCCGCGATCTGCTCCTTCGTCCATGTGCGGAACGGACCGCCCGAAGCGGTGAGCACGATCTTCTCGACGTAGCGGCCCTCCTGCTCATCGAGCGACTGAAACACGGCTGAGTGTTCCGAATCGACCGGCAGCAGCGTCGTGCCGTAGCGCTCGCGCTCGTTCATGAAATAAGCGCCGGCGCAGACGAGACATTCCTTGTTGGCGAGCGCCACCGTCCGGCCCTGCTTCAGAGCCGCCAGCGTGGGCGCCAGGCCCGCATAGCCGACGATGGACGCCATCACGACATCGGCATCGCGCGCCCCGGCATCGACCACCGCCGACTTGCCCGCGCCGCATTCTATCCCCGTCCCGGCGAGCAGGCCGCGCAGTTCCGCGCCCGCGCTTTCGTCGGCGATTGCCGCGAACTTTGCCTTGAACTGCACGGCGAGACTCGCGAGCTTCTTCGCGTTGCGGTTCGCCGACAGAGCCACGACTTCAAACCGGTCGGGATTCTGCGCGAGGAGATCGCAGGTGCTGTCGCCGATGGTGCCGGTGGCGCCCAGCACGCTCACGCGCTTTCGGTAACCCGCCCCATTCAATTCGTGTGCCTGCCCGTTCTTGGTCATTGATGCCTCACCAGATCAACAGCGCGCGCCCGGGCTTCAGCGGATCGGCCGCCGCCGCGATGAGACCAGCGCCCATCGCCGCGAAAACAAGTCCGTCCAGGCGGTCGAGAACGCCGCCATGCCCGGGGATCAGCCCGCTTGAATTCTTTACGCCAAAGGCGCGTTTGATGAACGATTCGCCGAGATCGCCGCCCATCGACACGATCGCGAGCAGAACGCTGAGCCCCGCCATGATCTCAACGGACGTATGCTCGAACCAGAGCGCGAACAGCACGCCAGCGAGGCCCGCCGTCGCTGCGCCGCCGATGAAGCCCGACCATGTCTTGTTGGGCGAGATGCTGGGCGCGAGCTTCGGGCCGCCAAGGAACCTGCCCACGAAGAAAGCGCCGGTGTCCGCCGACCATACGACGAGAAACAGGTAGATGATGGCATGAAATCCGTAGTCCGGGTCTTGCCGGATCGCGATGAGCGCGATGGCGGGAAAGCCCGCGTAATAGACGCCCGCCGCCGACCACCATGGATCGCTCGTGAGTTCACTGTTCTTGTGCAGGCGAAAGACGAGCCAGGTTGCCAGAACGATCAGAGCGATGGCGAGCACGCGCTCCCCGATCAGTGTGGCGTAGCCTGCGGCGATGATGGCGACCGTCTGGATGACGAAAATCCGGTCTATGTTGGAGCCTCGCACGACGCGACCCCATTCCCAGCTCATCAACGCGGCGGCGAAGAGGATGAGCCCCGCGAAGGTCGTTGTGCCGGCATAGGTCAGCGCCAAGGTCAGGACGACCATGACCAAGGCCGAATTGATCCTGAGAACCAGCTCTGAACTGAGAGGTTTGACCATTATCCTTCGCCCGTTCTAGCGGCTGCGAGGTGCGCGAGGTGCGCTATCCTGCAAGGCCGCCGAAACGGCGTTCACGCTGCTGGTAAGACGCGATCGCGCTTTCTAAAGTCTGTCTTGTAAAGTCCGGCCAGAAATTATCAACGAATAAAAACTCCGAGTAGGCACACTGCCACAGGAGGAAGTTGGAAATCCGCTGCTCGCCGCTCGTTCGGATGAGGAGATCGGGATCGGGAATCCCGGCGGTATCGAACTGTTTGGCGAACATCTCCTGCGTGATATCGGCAGGATCGATTTCGCCCGCCTTCGCCTGCTCCGCGAGACGCTTCGCCGCACGCACGATCTCATCGCGCGCGCCATAATTGAAGGCGATGATGAGTTCCATCCCGGTGTTGCCGGACGTCAGCGCCATTGCGTCGCGAAACATGGAAAAGAGGTCAGGCGGCACGCCCTCCTCGGAGCCGATGACGCGCACCTTGATGTTGTTCTGGTGGATTTCCGCGAGGTCGCGGCGAATGAACCGGCGCAGAAGCCCCATGAGGTAGGTCACTTCCAGCGGCGGCCGCTTCCAGTTCTCCGACGAGAAACTGAACAGCGTCAGATAGGAAATTCCGAGTTCAGCCGCGGCACGGACGCATTCGCGCGTGCTCTCGACCCCCCGGCGATGGCCTTCGGAGCGCGGTAGCCCGCGCTGCGCCGCCCAGCGGCCGTTGCCATCCATGATGATGGCGATGTGCTTTGGACAAGGGCGCTCATTTCCGTCGGCCAGAGCCTGTTCACGCAATCTCACTTCGAGCACCCATGATTACCGAGGCAATTTGCCGCTGAACCCGGCGGGCTCTTGCGCCTCGTTCCCGGCTCCGTCTGGCGGCACCGAGGCTACGCGCTCGACCCTGCGCCGGGCTTGAAGGGACCAAAGCTAGACCTGCATGATTTCATGCTCTTTCGTGGCGAGCAATGCGTCGATTTCCTTGATGGTCTTGTCGGTGAGATCCTGCACCTTGGTGGAGGTCTTGCCGCTCTCGTCTTCGCTGATCTTGCCGTCCTTTTCGAGCTTCTTGATCTGATCCATGCCGTCCTTACGCACGTTGCGCACGGCGACGCGCGTCGCCTCGGCATATTTCTTCGCGATCTTCACAAGTTCCTGGCGACGCTCCTGGTTCAGTTCCGGGATCGGCAGTCGCAGCGTCAGCCCATCGATGACGGGATTGAGGCCGAGGCTGGACTCGCGGATCGCCTTTTCGACGCCGTGTAGATTGCTCTTGTCCCACACCTGCACGGTGATGAGGCGCGGTTCCGGCGCGTTGACCGCAGCCACCTGCTGGATCGGCATCTTCGCGCCGTAAGACGTCTGAACCATGATCGGATCGAGCAGCGTAGCGCTCGCGCGCCCCGTGCGAAGCCCGCCGAACTCGCTTTTCAGCGAAGCGACCGAGCTCTTCATGCGCTTCTCGATTTCCTTGATGTCGAAATTGCCGGTAGCCATCTCCATCCCCTTCGAGTCTTGAGGCTGTGTTTCTTTAGGCCCTGATTTATGCGTCCGCGTCGGTTCCGACAACGCTGCAAAGGGCCTCACCGCGCATTACCTTGCCGATTGCGCCTTGTTCGTGAAGCGAGAATACCACGACGGGAATCGCGTTGTCGCGGGCAAGCGCGATCGCCGCAGCGTCCATCACCTTGAGATCCCGGGCCAAAACGTCCGAGAAGGTCAGCCGGTCATAGCGTTCGGCGCGCGGGTCTTTCTTCGGGTCGGCGGAATAGATGCCATCCACCTGCGTCGCCTTGAGCAGCGAATCGCAACCGAGTTCGGCTGCGCGGAGCGCGGCCGTGGTGTCGGTCGTGAAGAACGGGTTGCCCGTGCCGCCCGCGAGCACGACGACCTTGCCGGCCTCCAGATCTTCGACGGCGGCATCGCGCGAGAATGTGGCGCAGATTGTCGGCACCGGAAGCCCGGAGTAAATCGTGGCAGGCTGGCCGATGCGAACGAGCGTCTGCTGCAACGCCACGCCGTTCATGACGGTCGCAAGCATGCCCATGAAGTCGGCCTTCACGCGGTCCATGCCTTTTGCGGAGCCCGCGAGCCCGCGATAGATGTTCCCGCCGCCGACCACAAGCGCGATGCGCTTGCCGCTGTTCGCCAGATCGGCGATGTCGCGCGCGATGGCGTCGAGCGCCTGCGGGTCGATGCCGTACTGTCCGCTGCCCATAAGCGCCTCGCCCGAAATCTTGATGAGCGGGCGGGTAAAAGGAAGGTGCGCCATGGCTTTTCCTTGCGGCTGCGGGAGGACGGACGGCAAAGCTGCCGCCCGTTATATCGGTCTGTCGTTATTGATTTCCAGCGGCCGCCGCCACTTCCGCCGCGAAGTCGCCCTTCTCGGTGACAATGCCCTCGCCGAGTTCGAAGCGAACGAAGCCCGTAACCGTGATCGGCGCCCCGGCTTCCTTCTCGGCTTCCTTCACCGCCTTCTCGACGGTCAGGTCGGGATTGATCACGAAAGCCTGCTTCAGGAGGACGACCTCCTGATAGAACTTCCGGATGCGGCCTTCGATCATCTGCGCGATGACCTTCTCGGGCTTGCCGCTTTCCCTTGCCTGCTCGGTGAAGATCGCGCGTTCGCGCTCCACCACTTCCGGATTAACTTCTTCGTCCTTCAGAGCGAGCGGGTTCGTCGCCGCGACGTGCATCGCGATCTGACGGCCGATCTCGGCGAGCTTCTCTGCGCTGCCCGTCGATTCGAGCGCAACGAGCACGCCGATCTTGCCGAGGCCCGGTGCCGCCTGATTATGAACGTAGGTCGCCACAACGCCGTCGGTCACCGACAGCGCTGCCGTGCGGCGCAGCGAGATGTTCTCGCCGATGGTCGCCACGAGTTCCTTGAGGTGGTCGGTAACGGACGCCGTCTTGCCCGGATATGCGGCAGCGGCGAGCTTCTCGACGTCGCCGCCAGCCTTGAGCGCGAGCTTCGCGACTTCGGCCACGACCTTCTGGAATTCGGGATTGCGCGCCACGAAGTCGGTTTCGGAATTGACTTCGACCACCGCCCCGGACTTGGCTTCGGACGACACGCCGATCAGACCCTCGGCAGCCACGCGGTCCGCCTTCTTCGCGGCCTTGGACAGGCCTTTCGCGCGAAGCCAGTCGACGGCAGCTTCCATGTCGCCATTCGATTCCGACAGCGCCGTCTTGCAGTCCATCATACCTGCGCCGGTCTTCTCGCGAAGATCCTTCACCATGCCGGCAGTAATAGCAGCCATTCTCTACCTCATCTCGTTGCGCTGGAGCGCGCTAGCGCGCGCTCCGCCTTGATCGTCCTAGAGGTCCGGTTCCGACATTTGCATCCGTTTGCAGCACGCTCGCGAGCAAATGTCGGAATCCAAAGGACCACTAGCAATCCTCATTCTAGTGGAGCTTCTGAATTTGACATTTGAGCGAGAGCTGGAAGCAACCGGGCATCAAATGTCAAATTCGCTCCACTAGCTTGTCAGCTCGCGCGCCTGATCGACCCAGTCGCCCTTGGCGATCTGGCCGTTGCCGTGCAGCAGACGGTCGATTTCGTCCAGATTGTCCTGCGTGAACGCCGCGACCTGCCAGAAATGGAAGATGCCGCGCTCGTTGAGCTTCTTCTCGTGCGTCTTCGTGATACCGCGCACCTTCTTGAGGTCGTCCTTTTCGCCCTGCGGCTCGGCCAGACCTTCAAGCGTGGTTTCCGCGTCGCCTTCCTTCGCGGCGACGACGACAGGCGCCTCATCCTTGCCGTTCGTCGCAGGCGCTTCCGGCACTTCCTCAAGCGCGACTTCAGTGATCTCTTCCGCTTCGCCGATGTCGATGCCCGACACGCCCTGAGCGCGCTCGATGCCGTCGATGGCCGCGCGCGAAATCAGATCGCAATACAGCGTGATCGCGCGGCCCGCGTCGTCGTTGCCCGGGATCGGATAGTTGACGCCGTCCGGGTTCGAGTTCGAGTCGATGATGGCGATGACCGGGATCTTGAGCTTCTTCGCTTCCTGGATCGCGATGGATTCCTTGTTCGTGTCGATCACGAACAGCAGGTCCGGCACGCCGCCCATGTCCTTGATGCCGCCGAGTTCCTGCTCAAGCTTGTCGCGCTCGCGCGTGAGGTTCAGAAGCTCTTTCTTGGTGAAGCCCTGACCTTCGCCCGACACGAGGTCATCGAGATAGCGAAGCCGCTTGATCGAATTCGTGATCGTCTTCCAGTTGGTCAGCATGCCGCCGAGCCAGCGGTGATTGACGTAATACTGCGCGCTGCGCTTCGCCGCGTCCGCGACGGCGTCCGACGCCTGCCGCTTGGTGCCGACGAACAGGATGCGCCCGCCCTGGGCCACCACGTCGCTCGCCGTGACGACCGCCTGATGCAGCAGCGGCACGGTCTTCGACAGGTCGATGATGTGGATCTTGTTGCGCGTGCCGAACAGGTAGTCCGACATCTTCGGGTTCCAGCGGTGCGTCTGGTGACCGAAATGCACGCCAGCTTCGAGGAGCTGGCGCATCGTGAATTGGGGAAGCGTCATGGTATGTCCTTCGTCCGGTTAAGCCTCCGCGGGGCTGTGGATGGCGATGCCATCACCGGAATGCCAAAAAGGGCCGCGTAACGGCCCTGACATAATCCCCGCGTGTGAGATGCGCTTTTTATAGGGGGGCACGGTTCGATTTGCAAGAGCGGGTTAACGCGACGCTCTCGTCGGGACGGCATCGCCCCGCTCGGCGGCGCTTTCAAACAGGACAGGTTTTGGACAGAAGAAAAGTAGATACTTCTTGAGGGTCCATGAATTTGCGTTGGGGCCATTGAGCCGATTGGAACGCCGAACCCGGTCGATCCCGGTGTTCCTATGCGTCACGCAAGAATACACAAACAACGCCGCGAATCGCCCCTCACCCCACCTGCAACACGCCGGGCAGCGTCTTCAGCGTCGCGAGCTGGCGCGCCGAGATCGAAAAATTATCGCCGAGCTTGAACTCCACGGCCTTCTGCGCCTCGGGGATCTGTACCACGAGATTGACCTGAATACCGCCCTCGCGCCCGAGATGCTTCACGAGTTCGGCACCCTGCAAACGCTCCGTCGCGGTGATGGACACCTGCTTCGTGGTCTTGCCAAGTACATCGTCGAGCGCCTGAACGGCCTGCACGCGCACCTTGATCGCCTCGCCGTCGGCCTCGCCTTCCACATGGACGAGCACGTTCTTGCCCGCTTCGAGCTTGTCGCCCGCGACATTCAGCGTGTCGGAGAAGATGACGGCCTCGAACTGCCCCGTCGGATCGGAGAAGCCCGCGAACGCGAACCGGTTGCCGGACTTGGCCTTGCGGTCCTGCCGGTAGGTGACGGTCGCCGCGAGGCGCGACTCGGCGCGGCCATGCGCCTGCACGCGCGCCGAAAAGTCGCTCCATTTCAGCACATTCATGCGCGCGAGCTGGTCGGTGAAATCGTCGAGCGGGTGGCCTGAAAGATAGAAGCCCGCCGCGCCAAGCTCGTTTTCGAGCGTTTCGACGAGGCTCCATTCCGGCGCGTCCGCGAGGTCGAGGCGCGGCGCGGGGCCGCCTACGATCCCTCCGCCGAACATGTCCTCCTGACCGCGCGCGCGGTCCTCGGCGGCCTTCGAGCCGAACTCCACGAGCCGGTCGAGGTTCTTCGCCACCTTCGCGCGGTTCGTCTCCATGTCCTCGAATGCGCCCGCTGCGTTCAGCGTCTCGATGCCGCGCTTGTTCAACGCCTTCGGGTTGATGCGCAGCATGAAGTCGGCGAGATCGCGATAAGGCTTGTCGCCGCGCTCCTCCACGATATGTGCTGCGGCTGCGTGCCCCATATTCTTGAGGGCTGCAAGAGCGTAGCGAATGGCGTTGTCGCCCTCGGGCTCAAACTCGACCGCCGACTTGTTGACCGAGGGCGGCAGTATCGCGAGGCCATTGCGCTTCGCCTCACGCGTGAAGGCATAGAGCTTGTCCGTGTTGGCCATGTCGAGGGTCATCGACGCCGCGATGAACTCCT
>NZ_JFZJ01000090.1 GCF_000636015.1 Rhodomicrobium udaipurense JA643 | reverse complement strand
CCCCAAGCGCTGCAACCCATTCCCTGACCGGTACCGGCCGCGATACGAAGCGCGGGCGCAGCGCATTCACGTAATCTCCGAGCAGCACGATCATGTCCGGCTTCATCGCGGCAAGCCGGGCGGCTATGTCGCCGATGCGGTGCGCGGACATCCACGGTTCGACGGCGTGGATATCTGTCATGACACCGATGCGGAGCGGCGCCGCCGAAGCGGGCCACGACGGGTGCGCGACATCCCACCCGGTCACGGCGAGCCGATAGCGCGGCTCCATGGCGAAGGCGTTCGTCGCGCCGATGAGGCCGGAGCCGACGGTCGCTGCTCCAAGGGTAAGAAAGCTGCGGCGTGTAATCATGTGGCGAATGATACAGCCCCACTTTTACCTATTCGTGGCGCAGCGTGGCCAATTCTTTATTATCTGAAATAATCTCGGCGAACAGGTGCGGGTCCACGTTGCCGCCCGACAGCACGATGGCGACGGTCCTACCCTCCACATCCAGCGCGCCGGACAGGATTGCGGCGAGGGCCACAGCGCCGCCCGGCTCCAGCACGAGTTTGAGGTCGCGCCAGGCATATGCCACGGCCTCGCGAACGTCCGAGTCGCTGACGGCGAGGCCACCCGCGAGCCGATCCTTGTTTAGCGCGAATGTGAGTTCGCCGGGCTCGGGCATGAGCAGCGCGTCGCAGATGGACTTCGCGCCGGGCTCATTCCGCACGCGCTTGTCGGCCGCGAGCGAGCGCGCGTAATCGTCGAAGCCTTTCGGCTCCACGGAATAGATCTCCGCTTCGGGTACGCGATCCTTCACGGCGAGCGCGACGCCTGCGATGAGGCCGCCGCCGCTTGCGGGCGCGAGCACCGCGTCGAGTTTCGCGCCCAAAGCTTCGGCCTGCCGCGCAAGCTCAAGCCCAACGGTGCCTTGCCCCGCGATCACGTAAGGATCGTTGAACGGCGCGATGAAATCCGCGTTGAGTTTTTCGCAAAGGTCGCGGGCGATGGCCTCGCGGTCTTCGGTGTCGCGGTCGTAAAAGACGATGTCCGCACCGCTGGCGCTCGTGCGCGCGATCTTGATCTGCGGCGCGTCGGACGGCATCACGATGGCGGCGTCGATTTCGCAGAGACGGGCGGCTTCGGCCACGCCCTGCGCGTGATTGCCCGACGAGCAGGCCACGACGCCGCCGGGGTATGCCTGACGGTCGACGCGCGAAACCCGGTTATACGCGCCGCGAAACTTGAAACTTCCGGTGCGCTGAAGCGCTTCCACCTTGCAGAGGATGCGGCCGCCGAGCTTTTCGTTCAGCGTGCCGAATTCGAGAAGAGGCGTCTCGACGGCGTAGGGCCGGATTCGCTTGTCCGCGTCAACAATGTCGTCAATCGTCGGCGTTTGCATGGAAGCGTCTCGCGTGTCGTTTGTCTCCGAGTATAGCTCAATTAGCGCTATTTTCGTTACCAAATCGCGAGACGCCCATCGGCAGGATAGATGCGCCACAGGGCGGTCGGGAACCCGAGCCGGGCGCAAATGATTGAGCGCGCACCAGGGGACTACGACCCTTGGTGCGTGATCGAATTTACTGGTTCGCCGTATCCAACTGCTGGACAAGCTGCTGCAAAAGCTGAGTGAGCTCTTGCACGGTTTCCTCTTGCGTAGCCTGCGTGCCGCCAGATTCATCGCCTGCCAACTGCTTCTGCAGCTTTTCCAGGACTTCCTGAAGCTCTTTCACGAGAGACTGAAGCTGATCGCTTTGTTCGCTTTGCTGCGTGCCACCGGCCTGGTCACTTGTCGACGCGCTGTTTGACTGATTGCTTTCCAGTTGGCTTTGCAGCTTTTCCAGGACTTCCTGAAGTTCCTTCACGAGAGACTGAAGCTGGTCGCTTTGTTCGCTTTGCTGCGTGCCGCCCGACTGTTCATTTTTCAGAAGCTGCTGGAGCTGATCCAGAGTCTTCTGAAGCTGTTGTATCGTCGAATTACTGTCCTGACTGCCGCTTTGCTGCTGAGCGTTTTCCAACATGCTCGCAAAATTGGCGGCGCCACCTGAGTCATCAACGAGTTTCTGAATGTCCTCAATGATTGACCGCAACTGGCGGATAGATCCTACGTCAAACATCGCTTCCCTCCGAGCTCTCGCCTAAGCTTTGGCTGCTCGGAAATTAGCTGGCTTTTGCTGTCCAAAACCTGACGAACCTCACGCACTGCCACCACGCTCGACCAGATGGCGGAAGGGAGCCCCGCCTTTACAGGTTGCCGAAAGGTGACGACTTGCGAGCACTCATCGCGACGGTCAGGCCGAGGCGCCGTTCGCCTCGACGACAATGTCAAGGAAGCGGCGGGCGCACGCGGCCCAGCTGAAGCGCTCGGCATAGGCGCGGCAGGCGGTGCGGTTGAGCTTCAGCGCGCCGAGCGCAGCTTCGCGCAGATCGTCGCCGATGATGCCGACGCGGCCATTATCGACGACATCTTTCGGGCCGGTGACGTTGAACGCCGCGACCGGAACGCCGCACGCCATTGCTTCGAGGAGCACATTGCCGAAAGTGTCGGTGAGGCTCGGGAAAACGAATGCGTCGGCGCTCGCATAATGCTCGGCGAGGTCGTCGCCGAACTTGGCGCCGGTGAACACCGCGTCGGGGTAGCGGTTGCGCAGTTCGTCGAGCTGCGGGCCTTTGCCGACGATGACTTTCGTGCCCGGCAGATCGAGACCGAGAAAAGCGTCGAGATTTTTTTCGACCGCCACACGTCCGGCATAGAGGAAGATCGGCCGCGGCAGATCGGGAAAGCGGTCCACCGCGCGCGGCCGGAACAGGTCGAGATCCACCCCGCGCGACCACAGATTCACGCGCCGGATGCCGTGCTCCGCCAGTTCCTGGCACAGCGATAGCGAAGCCGCCATCACGCCCACGCCCGCATTGTGGAACCAGCGCTCGAAGCCGTAACCCCAAGACAGCGGAACGGGCGCGCGCGCCGCAAGATATTCGGGGAAGCGCGTGTGGTAGCTTGTCGTGAACGGGCGGCCCGCCTTCAGGCAAAACGCACGCGTCGCAAGTCCGATCGGCCCTTCCGTCGCAATATGGATGAAGTCGGGCCGCGTGTATTCCACGCGCTCCGCGACATCACTTGGCCGGATGAGCGCAAGGCGGATCTCGTCATAGGTCGGCAGCGGAAGGGTGCGGAAGCCGTCTGGCGTGAGGAACGACAGATCGAAGCCTTCGGCGGCCGATTCCCGTTCCAGGTTCAGGTAGGTATTCACGACGCCGTTGATCTGAGGTTTCCAGGCGTCTGTTGCGAGCAGGATGCGCATTACGAGGTCACGGGCGCGACCGGCGTTTTGGACGGCTTCGATTCGATCGCGCGGAGTTGATCCGTCCAGCGTACGATTTCGAGCCGCCCGTCGAAATGCTCGACGACGGCGGTTCCGCTATCCACCCAATCGCCGGTGTTGACGTATTGCACGCCATCGATGATGCGCACGCAGGCATGATGGATATGGCCGCAGATCACGCCGGTTGCGCCGACGCGGCGGGCTTCGGCCGTGAGCAGGCCCTCGAATTTGCTGCCGTTGAAGATGCGCTTCGCGCGGTACTTCAGCCACGCCGATAGCGACCAGTAGGACATGCCCATTGCGCGGCGCACGACGTTGACCCCGACATTCACAGCCGATGCAACGTCATAGGCGATGTCGCCAAGCACGGCGAGCCATCGCGCCTTGTTCACGACGTCGTCGAACTCGTCGCCGTGGACGACGAGGAAGCGGCGGCCGTCCGCCGTGTCGTGGATCGCGCGCAGGCGCACTTCAAGCGTACCGAGCGTCGTGCCCGCGAGAATGCGCAGCTCTTCGTCGTGATTGCCGGGGATGTAGACGAGGCGCGTTCCGGCCTGCGCCTTGGCGAGAAACTGCTGGATCACCTCTGTCTGCGAGGCACGCCAACTCGGTCCCCGCCGAAGCCGCCAAAAATCGATCACATCCCCTACGAGGAAGATCACGGCGGCGTCGTGGGACTTCAAAAAACTCAATAAGTCCTCGGAGCGGCATGCTCGCGCGGCGAGGTGCATGTCCGAGAGAAAGATGGCGCGGTATCTCACGCTCGTCTTATATCGCGTCAAACCGCATCGATCTACCCCGGAGAGGAAATACGATTATTTTAAGCGCGTTAACGGCATGTGAAACCTATCCCCGGTGAAGCCCAGGATAAAAAAATGCATCCTGTCGAGATTTTGGCCACTCCTGGTGTGCCAGCGAGTGGGTGCCGGGGTGCGTGTGGAAGCGGAGGCGAAGCCGGAAGCGCGATTGCGCAAGTATCGGCGGCAAGGGCGAACGCGACGGGGCGGTGGCTGCGGTTCGATGGCGAACGGTTGCGCCCGGTTTCCAAGCCGCTCTGCTCGTCGGAGCCGCGAGCTTCACGGCACCAGCACGATCTTCGTTCCCGGCGCGGCGACATTTTGGCGCGATCTAGTGTGTCAGGCGGTTGCGGATCGTTCGTCCGGCGGTCGGCGAGACTTTCGTGACGAGGGCCGCTAGTTTCGTGGCGTCTCTCGCTTTCCGCGCGCGAGAGCTCTCTCTGTATGCCATCGCGTGCAAAAGATGGAGGGGGCACGGCCTAAACAAAAAAAGGGCCAGCTTGCGCTGACCCCCTTTGTCGCGTTCCGGATCCGCTTACTTGTAGGGTTCGAGAGCGGGGACCGGATCGCTCCATTTGTATTTCAGGCCAACCGAGACGAGGTCGACTGCGACGTCGGTGTTGCCGGCAAGCAACGTTCCCAACGGACCACCCGAATCGCCGCAATGGGATCCGCTGACCCCGCCGCTGTCGATGCAGAACTTGCCTTCGTCAAATAAGAGATGTGAATAGGCGAAGTCTACCGTGATCTTGTCGGAGTATTTATAGCTCGCGCCTACGCTCACGCCGATACGGTCTGAGTCTGGTATCAGAATGTTGCGCGTCTTGTTGTCGATCGGGGACGTTTCGTAGCTCGCACCGGTGCGCAGCGTAAGCGCGGGGCTGTATAGATACTCGAAGCCTAGTGCGTATTTCCAGCCGTCGCGGTAGTTCAGGTTCAGCGTTTCGCACGGCCCGCCCTGGCCCAATAAGGCACATGTCCCGCCAACAGCCTTGACGTTTCCGACCTTGCTCCAACCCTGCCATTCAACGGTGCCCAGCACGGTCAGGCGATCCGTAAGCCCTTGTCGGATCGAGAACGTCAGCTCGTCTGGCAGATCAATTTTACCGGTCGCGTCGGTGGAAAAGCCATTGGTGAGCTTGTAATCGCCTTCCAACTCAACGCTCACAGAGGAGCGGTAACCGAGGCCGATTGAAGTCGTCGCGGTCGGCTGCCAAATAACGCCAGCCGTGACGCCGACGCCCCAGTCGTCCGCGACATAGCTTCTTCCGGGAAGATTGGGCAGTTGGCTATTTACCAAGCTCAGCGGGGTCGCATCTCTTGCGAGTTTGATCTTGAAATACTCGATTTGCGCGCCTGCACCGATAGTGAGTGTCGGCGTAATCTTGTAAGCAACGGTCGGGTTGAGGTTCAGCGAGAAAATCTTCGAAGTTTGCGCAATGCCGTTACCGGACCAGTTCGTGTCGGGCTTCGTGATAAAGCCGAACGGAGCGTTCATCGCAATGCCAGCGTAAAGCCGGTCATTGATCTGGTACGTTGCATAGGACGCGGGAATGAAGGCATCCGTGCCGATGTTTGCTTCGGTGGTCCGACCGAAGGCGGGAGAGGTTTGGTGGAGAAGGCCACTATTCGACGTCATCTCAGCGTCGCCAAAAGCGATCGTGGCGTTCGTCGACGTGTTGAAGCCGGGGAGCGTTGCCGTCGCGGCCGAGTTCCAGAACATCGAGCTGATGTCACCGCCCGCGGCAGAACCGGCGAACGACATGCCCTGGAAATAGGCGGACTGCTCGCGCACACCGAACGAACCGGCGTTCGCATCGTCCGTCAGCGCGGCCCCAGCCAATAACGCGGCCGCGCTGATACACGCCAGCCGCACGAATTTCGATGTGCCCATAGTCCCCTCCCAAGCGAGCCTGGCGCCATGCCCAGCGCCTTTTCTTCCTCGTGGGGAAACTTAATCACCAAATTCCGGGGGCTGGCAATGGGCCGAAAGGGCGGCAGCGGGAGCCGAATCGGGCGTGAGCGCAAGGCGGAAAAGCCCATCGATGTGGGCTGTTGGCTAAGAAATATATAAATTAAGCAATGTGTTAAGATATCTCCGACGGATGGATCGCGATTGCAATACCCCGTCTAAACTGACGAATTTGTCAGTCGCGACGGAGCACTTGTTCAGCGTTTTGCCTGCTCACTGTTGCATGGCTGTCACGCAATTTTCGACAGGTCTGCGCGCCATTATCGCAAAATCGTTACTTGTAGGGCTCAAGTTCAACGGCAGGTACCAGACTGTATTTGAGACCGACCGAGAACACGTCGGCGGAGTTGTCCGAACTGCCTCGCACCAGGACCGCTTGTTCACTGCTGACGCAATGGGACGTTCCTGCGCCGTCACCGATGCAGAACGGGGCGTCGTCAAAAAATGCGTGGGCATAGGCGGCGTCCAGCCGGATGCTCTGGGACCAGTTATAGGAGCCGCCGAGCGAGAGGAGCACGTTGTTCGAATCGGGCAGTCCCGGATTGCGGTTGAAATCCGTGACCGGTGAAGAATCGTAGCCGACACCGGCCCGGATGGTGATGTCCGGGCTATACTGATATTCTGCGCCGACAGCGAAATACCAGGAGTCGCGCAGGTTCAGGTTGATCACCGTTCCCGCGCCGCTGTTCGACGTGACCACCAGGTTATCGATGCGGCTCCAGTTTTCCCACTGAGCCGTGCCGAGAAGTGTGAACCCCGGCAGCACGGCGTGCCGCAAGCTCCATGTGACCTGATCCGGCATGGTCTGGTCGAGTGTCGCGCGCGTGTAGACGCCTGGGCCCCGATAGCTCCCGTCGAGTTCGAGGCTCACCGCAGAGCGGTAGCCGATGCCGACGCTCGTCCCCGGCACCACTTCCCAGAGGAGGCCCGCTGTTCCGCCGACGCCCCAATCATCGCCACGGAACGCAGTGCCCGCGACGGACCCGAACGCACCGGAGTTCAGCCTTGTCTGATAATAAAGAGCCTGCACGCCGACGCCGATGGAGAGGTTGGGCGTGATCTTGTAGCCAAGCGTCGGGTTGACATCGACCGAGAAGATGCGCTGCGTCGATGCGGCGGGAGAGCCGGCCCAGTAATTGTCAGGCTTCGTTACGAGGCCGAACGGCGCGTACATCGCAAGCCCGGCGTAGAGCTGATCGTTGATCTGGTAGGTGTAGACGGAGGCTGCCGCCGCGCGCGTGGTCCCCGAATCCGTAGTCCTTCGCAGTCCGGCTTCGACGAATTTACCGCCATAGGCCGTTTCGTCGAGCGAGACCGCAATGGCCGTATAGGATGAGGACGAGTTCAGGCCGGGCGCAACCGTGGTCGCGGCCGAGTTCCAGATCACCGAGCTGACGTCTCCCCCAGCCGCCGCCCCCGCATTGGAGGCACCGAGGAAATATGTCGATTGAGGCCTCATGCCGAAAGCATCGGCCGCTTCCGCCGCGCCGTCGCCCGCCACGCCGTAAATCAGGATGCTGCCCGCCGTCAGGCAGAGCTTCAAATGGTGGCCGCTTGACATTATTTCCCCCGTTTTCAGGACGAGCGCGGCAAGGAGCACCGTCCATCGGGAAATCCGTAGCTGTCTCAGCTTGCATGAAACTGGCACGAGGCTGCTCGCGGCGGCCTGGCCGAACAACCGAGCGACTGAAACATGGCAGTTCAGCCATTATGAGAGGGCACGTGAGCGAGGGGGCGGCTTTGCATCGACGCCACAGGCGGAAATGGTACAGTGCGGCCCCCGCTCGTCAGATTTCGCGGGGTTGCGGCATGCGCTCGTAAACCCAGATCGCGGCGGGCGGAAGGTTAAGCCACACGCGCGTATAACGCCACGCCTTCAGCCGAAGCGCGTTGACCACGCGCGGCGGCACCGGGCTTGTCTGGCGGTAGGTGAATTGAACGAACATCCCGCCCTCGTCCAGCACCTGAAGGCTGTTCTTCATAACGAGATAGATGAGCTTCTTCGAGAAGAGCCGCATCGGCAGCGTCGATATGATGGCGCCGACATTTTCGCCATTGCGCTCCTGCCAGACCTTTGCGAGATCTTCAGCAGACCCGATCAGCACGTCCGTGTCGGGGAAGCGGCGGCGCAGATGGCCACCTAGGCGCGCGTCGATCTCGACCAGCGTAAGCTTGCCAGGCTCCACGCCGTTGCGGATCAATTGCCGCGTAACCGCGCCCGTGCCCGCGCCAAGCTCGATGACATGAGACTCGATTCTCCTGCCGAGTACCTCCGTCATGGCCCGGCCCACGAATGGGCTCGAGGGGAACAGGCTGCAAACCTGCAAGGGGTTTTCGATTGCGCGCTGCCAGAAAAGGACGGGCCCTTGGGCAGCCTGCGGAAGATCCGATAATTCTATGAGCTTACTCATGAAGGGCGCTATCTCAAACCCCCGGCGAAGCGGGATCGTTTAACGAATCGGATAACCCCGTGCCATCGGACAAGTTCGCGCTTTAAGCGGCCCCGCAGCGGCACGATAAGCGACCTGAATACCTGCTCGAATGTGACAAGCGTAAGACATACGACTCCGCCTTCACAATTGCAATCGGGCGCCGTCAGCTTGGGTGAAGAGCGCGTTAAATATCTCTGACTTGTCTATTGCACGCAGAAGTGTCAGGTAATCACGCAAGCGTCAACAAACCGCAACGCAGCGCCCTTAAGTTCACTTAAGGAGGTCTCGGCCGCGCCTGTCCAGCGGCAGGGGGCCCGCCCCGTTGTCGAAAAAAAACGGTCATCAACAAGCGCATCAGGGGAGAGAAATGACAGCAGTAGCTTTCGATTCGTTGAAGGATATCGCGTCCGCCGACGTCGCGGAAAAGCGTGTCCTCATACGCACGGACCTTAATGTTCCCATGGCCGACGGGCAGATCTCGGACGCCACGCGCATCGAACGGCTCCTGCCGACCTTCCGCGTCCTTGCGTCGCGGGGGGCGAAGATCGTCATCCTTTCCCATCTCGGCCGCCCCGATGGCAAGCCGGTCGCGAAGTATTCGTTGAAGCCTGTCGCTGACAAACTTGCCGCTATGCTCGGCGCGACCGTTGCCTTCGCCGATGACTGCGTCGGGCCTGCCGCTGAAGCGGTCGTGAACGCGCTCGAACCGGGCCAGATCGCAATGCTCGAAAACGTGCGCTTCCATAAAGAGGAAGAAGAGAACGATCCGGCCTTTGCCGCCGAACTCGCAAAGCTCGGCGACATCTATGTGAATGACGCGTTCTCCGTGTCGCATCGCGCGCACGCCTCGACCGAAGCTGTCGCTCATCTGCTGCCGGCCTATGCCGGGCCGTCGCTGCTCGCCGAGATCGGCGCGTTCAAGGTCGCGCTCGACCACCCCGAACGGCCGGTTGCCGCCATCGTCGGCGGCTCGAAGGTCTCGACCAAGATCGCCGTGCTCGGCAATCTTGCCCAGAAGATGGACTACCTGTTCATTGGCGGCGGCATGGCCAACACCTTCCTTTATGCGGACGGCGTCGCGGTCGGCAAATCGCTCTGCGAGCCGAATGCGATCGATACCGTGAAAGAAATCCGCGCGAGGGCCGAGGCGGCGGGCTGCAAGATCTTGCTGCCGGTCGATGCCGTCGTCGCGCGGGAGTTCAAGGCGAATGCGGAAACAGAAGTCGTGCCGGTGGGCGAAGTGCCGGCCGATGCCATGATCCTCGACATCGGGCCGCGCTCCGTCGCCGAATTCACGGGCCTGATCGAGCGCTGCAAGACGCTTCTCTGGAACGGCCCCGTCGGCGCGTTCGAAATTCCGCCTTTCGGTGAGGGCACGTTCGCGCTTGCACGCGAGGCGGCAGCGCTCACCCAGGCGGGCAAGATCGTAACCATCGCGGGCGGTGGCGACACGGTGGCGGCGCTGAACGCGGCTTCCGTCACGGACAAGTTCACCTATGTATCGACGGCGGGCGGCGCGTTCCTCGAATGGCTCGAAGGGCGCACGCTGCCGGGCGTGGCCGCGCTCATCCGCTAACGGCGCCGCGATCGGGTGAAAACCGGGTCGCAGCGCATTGACATGATTTCACACGGAGCGTCACACTGCGTTTTAAAGACGCATGCGGGGCGCTCCGCTTTGCTGACGAGAATTTCGTTCCAATAGGGAGAGGCTTGAATGGCCCGTATCACGCTAAGGCAACTTCTGGATCACGCCGCCGAGCACGGTTACGGCGTGCCCGCGTTCAACATCAATAACATGGAGCAGGGTATCGCCATCCTCGAAGCGGCGAAGGAAACCGACAGCCCCGTGATCATCCAGGCGAGTCGCGGCGCGCGCTCCTACGCGGGCGACCTGCTGCTCGGCAAGCTCGTCGAGGGCCTCGAAGTCCAGTATCCGACCATCCCGATCTGTATGCATCAGGACCACGGCAACAACGAAGAGACCTGCGCCAGCGCCATCCGTCTCGGCTATGACAGCGTGATGATGGACGGCTCGCTGAAGGCCGATGGCTCGACGCCCGCCGACTACGATTACAATGTCCGCATCACCTCGGACGTGACGCGCATGGCGCATTATGTCGGCGTGTCGGTCGAAGGCGAACTCGGCGTTCTGGGTAGCCTCGAAACCGGCATGGGCGAAAAGGAAGACGGCCACGGCGCGGAAGGCGTGCTGTCGCGCGAGCAACTCCTTACCGATCCGGACGAGGCCGCTCGGTTCGTCGCCGCGACGAAGGTGGACGCGCTCGCCGTCGCCATCGGCACCTCGCACGGCGCCTACAAGTTTACGCAGAAGCCCACGGGCGAAGTGCTCGCCATCGACGTCATCGAGAAGATCCACAAGCGCATCCCGGACACGCATCTCGTGATGCATGGCTCGTCGTCGGTGCCGGAAGAGCTGCTTGAGATCATCAACAAATACGGCGGTGCGATCCCCGAGACCTACGGCGTGCCGGTCGAGGAAATCCAGCGCGGCATCCGCTTCGGCGTTCGCAAGGTGAACATCGACACTGACCTTCGCCTCGCGGTAACGGCTGCGGTGCGTAAGGTGCTCGCCAGCAATGCGAAGGAATTCGACCCGCGCAAGTTCCTGAAGCCGGCCATCGAGGAACAGAAGAAGCTTTGCAAGGCGCGCTACGAGCAGTTCGGCACGGCCGGCAATGCGTCGAAGATCAAGATCGTCCCGGCAGCGGAGATGGCCAAGCGCTACGCCAAGGGCGACCTCGATCCGAAGATCAGCTAAGCCGCCTGGCTCAGACTGCGTTAAATCGGACCCGATCAGACGCAGGCAAGCCGATCGACAACAGAAACGTACGGCGTCGTGCCGAGCCTGATTTTCGTCACGCCGCTGTCGTCGCACAAGATGACAACATGGCCGGGCATTGTCCCGGCCATCGATATTTCACGGCTGGGAACGGCCGAAAATGAGGAGCAAGGCGTGACGGGTGAACCGAATTGGCCGCGTGCGGTGGTTTTCGACCTCGACGGAACATTGATCGACAGCGCGCCCGACATCACGCACGCGCTTAACACCGCGACCGGCAAACGCGGCCTCGCTCCTTTCGCCATGGATGAGGTGAAGGCGATGGTCGGCGGCGGCGTGCCGACGCTCGTGGAACGCGCACTCATCGCGCGCGGTCTGCCGCACCCCGATATCACGCCCGTGGTTCAGGATTTCATCGTCGCCTATCGCGAGAATCTGACGACGCACACCACGATTTATCCCGGCGCGCGCGCGTTGCTGGAGCAGCTCAAGGCCGAGGGCCGCAAGCTCGGCCTTTGCACCAACAAGCATCACGCCGCGACGCTTGCCATTCTCCAGAAACTCGACCTCGCCAAATATTTCAACTGTGTCATTGGCGAGCGCGAAGGACAGCCGCGAAAGCCCAATCCGGGGCCGCTGCTCGATGTGCTCACCGCGCTCGATGTCTCGGAATGCTGCGCTGTGATGGTCGGCGACAGCGAGGCCGATGTCGAATGTGCGAAGGCGGCGGGTGTCCGCTCCGTCGTCGTAACCTTCGGATACAGCCGCACCGCGCCCGAGCTTCTCGGCGGCGACGCCCTCATCTCATCGTTAGGGGAACTCCCGCAAGCGCTCGGGTCGATGCGAAGCGACGCCTGAGCCGCAGGACAACCTTAATTTGAGTCAAACTATATGGTTGACGCTCCCGCAAAGCTAAATATTGTAGCGCGCCTACGGGGTGGTTACGGATCGGGCGAAGAGATCCGTATTTCGGCCTCAAGCTGTGCATATGACTAGAAGATCAGCGTTTCCGCGTGGAATAAATCCTGTTCGACGCTCGCTGATTTAGCCGCTTTGTTGGGAAACGGCCAAGCTGAGGGCAGGAAATGGCTAAGATGCAGGGGCGCGCCTCGCTGTTTTTGTTGGCGGCATCGTTGGTTGCCTTCTCGTTTTCATGCGCGGCGGATGCGTCCGCCGCCGAATGCAAGCGCAAAACTGCGGGTTACTTCCTCGAATACATGAACCCCGATGGGCCGGGAAGGTTGGCGCTTTCGCTCCAGAGCATGCCGTCGCCGCTTACCGGAAAGCCGGGCGACGCTACGCGCGGTCGCGACGTGCTGGTCGACCGCCAGCGCGGCGATTGCCTCAGCTGCCACAAGATCAGCGCGGTTACGACGGTCGCGGATCAAGGCGGCATCGGCCCCGCCCTCGACGGAATCGGCGGTCGCTACTCGGAAGGGCAGCTTCGTCAGATCCTCGTTGATGCGAAGGTCTACTTTCCCGACGCTATCATGCCGTCCTACTACAAGTCTGACTCGGGCGAGCCGTCGATCCTGAACGCGGCGGAAGTCGAGGATTTGATCGCATATCTGAAGACGTTGAAATAAATCGGGCCGAGGGCAAGCCCGCTATTGGGAGGCGTACCGGTGAGAGGGAATCTCGGTGCGGCACTGTTTCAGATCGCAATTGGGATTTTTGCCGCTGCAATCTTCACCGCAGAAGGTGAGCCTCGCCGTGCCTTCGCGCCCGCAGACCCCGCGAACCCCC
>NZ_JFZJ01000089.1 GCF_000636015.1 Rhodomicrobium udaipurense JA643 | reverse complement strand
CGTTCGAGGCAGAATGGGCGGGCTTTTGCGGCGCGGGTCATGCGGTGGGCGTGGCCAACGGGCTTGATGCGCTGATCCTCGCGCTCAGGGCACTCGACATCGGTCCGGGCGACGAGGTGATCGTGCCGTCGAACACCTACATCGCCACCTGGCTTGCCGTTACGGCGGTTGGCGCGCGGCCGGTGCCGGTGGAACCCGACCCCGCGACCCACAACATCGCCCCCGCCTGCATCGCCGCCGCGATCACGCCAGCGACCAAGGCCCTTCTGCCCGTGCATCTTTACGGCCAGCCCGCCGACCTCGACCCGATCCTTACGCTGGCCCGTCAGCATGGCATAGCCGTGGTTGAGGATGCCGCCCAGGCCCACGGCGCTCGCTACAAGGGACGGCGGATCGGGGCGCATGGCGATGTCGTCTGCTGGAGTTTCTATCCCGGCAAGAACCTGGGTGCGCTTGGCGATGGCGGTGCGATCACGACGAACAGCGCCGATCTGGCCGACCGGATCCGCGTCCTGCGCAACTATGGCAGCCGTGTGAAATACCAGAACGAGGTACAGGGGGTGAATTCGCGCCTCGACCCGATTCAGGCGGCGGTGCTGCGCGCCAAGCTGCCGCATCTCGACGCCTGGACCGACCGCCGCCGCGCCATCGCTGCCACCTATGCCGAAGGGTTGCGGGACAGCGGCCTGATCCTGCCCCATGTTCCCGACTGGGCCGATCCGGTTTGGCATCTGTATGTCGTTCGCTCGCCCGACAGGGCCGGTCTGCAAAAGCGTTTGGCCGAAGCGGGGGTCGGCACGCTGATCCATTACCCAGTTCCACCGCATATGCAGGCCGCCTATGCCGAGCTTGGCCTTGCCCCTGACGCTCTGCCGATGGCGCGGCAACTTGCAGAAGAAGTCCTGAGCCTGCCGATGGGGCCGCAACTCGCGCTGGTTGACGCTGTGCGGGTTGTGTCGAATGTCTAGGCCGCTTCTACCTCGAATAATGAGACGACTACGGCTGACACTGCTCGGTCTAATGCAGAAGATAAGAATACTAGTCTACGAATTTGTATCAACCAACAAGCTTTCCGGCCAAGGACTGCGCATTCTTCAACCAGTGCATGCGCTTGGCAGCGGCAAGATTACGATTGGACGCAATGTGACGATTGGGGTGTTTCCGTCACCTGGGTATTTCAGTGGCGCTTGCTATATCGAAGTGCGAAGTGAAACGGCCGAGATCTTCATCGGCGATGGCACCTACCTGAACAATGACTTCACTGCGATTGCAAAGGGTAGGAGGATCGAAATTGGCCGTCGCTGCTTGATTGGCCCAAGGGTCACAATTTTTGATAGTGATTTCCATGGGCTGGGCGTTTCAGATCGAATGAATGCTGCGGCCATCGTGCAGCGGTCAGTGAAGATCGGCGATGACGTCTTTATCGGTGCGGGAGCCATCGTCCTCAAGGGTGTTTCGATTGGCGACGGGGCAGTGATCGGCGCTGGTGCGGTCGTTGTCTCGGATATTCCGCCAAATGTTATAGCCGCCGGTAACCCGGCCACTGTTGTCAGGTCACTGTGAGCAAATTGTCCTACCGCACGATGCTGCGGTCCTCGTCGATTATCGGCGGGGCGTCTGTGGTGAATATCCTCGCTAACCTCTTGAAATTGAAAATCGCGGCGGTACTGCTGGGCCCGGCCGGGGTGGGGCTCGTGGGTCTTTATCAGAGCTTGATGCAGACTGCCGGGTCTGTTGCTGGCCTGGGCTTGGCCAATTCCGGCACCCGTCAGATTGCGGCGGCCAGCGCTGACGGCGGGGCAGCAGAGGTCGGCCGTGTCCGACGGGCGCTGTTCTGGGGCACACTCGCCCAAGCGATCCTCGGTGCCATGCTGTTCTGGCTGGTCAGCGGCTGGATCGCCGCCTGCTTCGTGGCTGCGCCGGAGCGGGCCAATCACGTGGCGTGGCTCTCGCTCGGTGTCGGCCTTTCAGTTGCGGCTGGGGCGCAGAGCGCACTACTGATCGGATTGCGCCAGACTGGCGACATTGCCCGGGTGCAGGTCGGCTCGGGAACTGGCGGGGCGGCTCTTGGTGTGGCGGCGCTCTGGCTCTGGGGCGATGGCGGGCTTATTGCGATGGTCCTGGCGGCGCCGGTCGTTACTTTTCTGCTTGGCCACGTCTACGTCTCGCGGCTCAAGCGTCCTTCCGGCCCGCCCGATCCGCCGCCTCTCCTGGCTCGCGAATGGGGCGCCATGGCCCAGCTCGGCTTCGCCTTCATGATGAGCAATCTTATCACCATAGGCGGGTTCCTTGCCGTACGCGTGCTGGTTCAGCGCGAACTTGGGGCGGAGGCGCTCGGTCAGTTTCAGGCCGCCTGGGCGATCGGGATGACCTATCTGGGCTTCGTGCTCGGGGCGATGGGGGCCGACTACTACCCGCGCCTCACTGCAGCGATCGGCGACCGCGCCGCAGCGGTGCGGCTAGTGAACGAGCAGACCGAGGTCGCGCTGCTTCTCTGTGGCCCTGTGATTGTGGCGATGCTGGGCTGCGCGCCATGGGTGATCCGGCTGCTCTACACTGCGGAATTTGGTCCTGCGGTCGAGATACTACGCTGGCAGCTTCTGGGCGACATACTGAAGGTGATGAGTTGGCCGCTTGGGTTTATCTTATTCGCCTTGGGAGCAGGCAAGGCGTTTGTACTCACCGAGACCCTGGGGATGGCCGTCTTCATTCTGGGTGTACTGACCCTTCTGCCGCTGATCGGGGTCACGGCAACGGGGGTGGCGTTCCTTGCCCTCTACGTCGTCTACCTGCCGCTGGTCTGGTGGCTGGGAAGGTGCCGGATCGGATTTCGTTGGACGCGCGCAGTGTGGGTGCAGGCGATTGCGGTGATCGGGGCCGCCGTCGCGGTGGACGCAGCGGCGCGCTGGTCGGAACCGCTGGGTGCGGTGCTGGGAATCGTGCTGGCTGCGGGCATGGGGTTCTGGACAGTCATACGCTTGTCCGAAAAAACTGGAGCGGGCGGAAGGCTCGGTCGCATTGCGGCGCTAAGTGAAAGGGTGAGAAATGGATGACCAACTGACGATAAGTTCTTGCGGCGACGCAAGCCTGACCGAGGGCACGCAGGACCGCCCGCTCGTGACCTTCGCGCTCTTTGCCTACAATCAGGAGAAATACATCCGCGAGGCGGTGGAGGGAGCGTTTTCGCAGACCTATGAACCGCTGGAGATCATCCTGTCCGACGACTGTTCCAGCGACCGGACATTCGAGATCATGCAGGAGATGGCGGCGGCGTATTCGGGTCCACACAGGGTGGATTTGCGAAGAGGTGAGATAAACTTGGGCACGGCGCAGCACCTGAGCGCCGTAGTGCAGATGGCTCGCGGGGAGCTATTTATAGTCGCGGCTGGGGACGACATCTCACTGCCGCCGAGAACCCAAGCACTCGTCAATGCTTGGCTTAAATATAACAAGGAACCTGCATGTATTCATAGTTACGCGCTGGAGTTAAATTATTTAGAAAATGTAAGAAATATTATATCGCCAAGATCATCTAATATTTACTCAAAAAATGAGCGTGAGCGGTGGATGAAACTCGATCTACTGCCATTCCTATCGCCAACGTGCGCATATTCTAAAAATGTCTTTGAGCGTTTCGAGCCACTTTGTGGCGGATCGATTATTGAAGATGGCCCCATGGCGCTGCGATGTCTTTCAACCGGACCGATCATATGTATTAGCGATCCACTTGTTGCGATAAGAATGTCAAATAGTTCAAGTGGACGCGACAATAATATACTGAACGCTGGTCGATGGAATTGCTTCATAAGAAGCCAAATTATAACTTATACAACAAAAGTCCAGGATCTGTCTGGATCCGGCTTGCCTGCACAGTTGAGGCGTTTGCTCGATCGTAAATACAGAAAAAAGATAAGAGCGCTGTCTGGATTTATCTGCTCGGACACGACATCGCCGGGAATACTGTGGACGATAAGATTTATTTATCTTTATGTTTTCCATTATGCGACCGATGTTAAGCTGACGCATAGGATGGCTGGAGTTGTGCAAACGCTTGGCTACGCGAATAGTCCAGTATACAATTTTATTGTTAAGATTGTAAGGTTATCTAGAAAAAATCATGATGTTGGATCAGGTATTGGGCTTTTCCCGCGAAATGGGTGAAATTATGGAAGAGAATGCCGAGCGTCCGCTCATAACGTTTGCTGTAGTTGCTTACAATCAGGCGCAGTTTGTCAGAGAGGCTATAAACGGCGCTTTTTCTCAAACATACCAACCGCTGGAGATCATCCTATCTGACGACTGTTCGACCGACCAGACCTTTGAGATCATGCAGGAAATGGCAGCAGAGTATGAGGGGCCGCACAAAGTCAGGTTGAGGAAAAATTTAAAGAACCTAGGGCTAGCTGGGCATATTAATAAAGTAATCGCCGCGTCAGGCGGCGAGATTATTAGCTGGGCTGCCGGCGACGATATCGCATTGCCAAATCGAACCGAAATATTCGTTGATAAGCTCCTTGCAGATCCAGGAAATATCGGCGTTCATTCGAATGTCGTTGAAATCGATCTCATCGGTCTCCCTATACGAGAACGACTTCACACTAACCTGGAGTCAACCACTTCATTTGACAAGGTTATTCAACGAGGGCAGTCCGTAATCACTCAATCACATGCATTTCGAAAGTCCGTTTTCGATGTTTTCGGACCATTCAGAGCCGATCTTACACAAGAAGGCATAGCGATGGCATTTCGAGAGTGCTCACTGGGCAAAGTGGCATTCGTTGATCTATGTTTAACTCAGTACAGAATCGGGTGCGGGGTGTCCACCTACTCAGGCGCAGATATTAACAAAAGAAGGAGTTCTGAGCCCATAAAGTTTACAAATTGGTATCTTTCTGCATTTCAGCAAATGCTTGAGGACTCCAGAAAACTTCCTTACCAATTATCCTCAAAACAAATTAATATTATTAAAAAAAATATTGCGTTCTACACTAACCTCCTTGAAATAAACCAGGAACAACGGATTATAACTCCACTAGTTAGAAACTTTTTCATGAAGCCGAGAGACACAAAATCACTGCGCGCCGCACTAAGGCTGATCTTGCCAGTCTCATTTTACCGCAGGATCGCGAGTTGATCTCCATCCTTCTCCCCGACCTGCGCGGTGGCGGTGCCGAGCGGGTCAGTGTCGATCTGGCGCGGGCGTTTGCGGCACTGGGACATCCGGTTGAATTCGTGCTCATGCGGGCAGAGGGCGATTTTCTGACCGAAGCTCAGCGGGATTTCCCGATAGTCGATCTGGAAATCCGGAAGACCGCGCAGGTTCCGGTACCCCTCGCCCGTTATATTCGTGCACGTCGCCCCGATGCGCTAATCGCGAACATGTGGCCGCTGACATCGGCCGCGGTTGCTGGTCGCATGTTGTCGATGCAGCGAACACGCCTCCTTCTTGTGGAGCACAACACGCTCTCGAACCAATATGCTTCCTGGGGTTGGTCCCATAACATGATGATGCGGGCCAGTCTTCTTGCGACCTATCGTCTGGCCGACCGTGTTGCCGCAGTGTCAGAAGGGGCGGCGCGCAATACCGCAGGGCTGGCCGGGTTGGGCCGGGAGCGCGTCGCTGTTCTCCACAATCCGATCCCACCGCGTGCAGTGCCGCTGCTTCAGGTCACGACGTTGGCCGAGCGCCTCTGGAATTGCCCGCCGGGGCAGCGAATCCTGACGGTAGGAAGCCTGAAAGAGCAGAAAAACCACCCCCTTCTCTTACGAGCCTTCGCCGCCGTGGCGCGACCGGACGCCCGGTTGATGATCTTGGGTCAGGGCCAAAACGAAGCGATGTTGCGCGGACTTGCGGCCGAGCTTGGCATCGCTGACCGTGTGATCTTTGCCGGTTTCCATGCGGACCCTTCGGCCTTCTATGCGACCGCCAACCTGTTCGTCCTATCCTCGGACCATGAAGGCTTCGGCAACGTGATCGTCGAGGCGTTGTCTTTTGGCGTGCCCGTCGTGTCGACCGATTGCCCGTCTGGCCCTGCGGAAATCCTCGATAACGGCAGCTTCGGTCGCCTGGTCCCGGTGGGCGATGCGAATGCTTTGGCCCGCGCGATGGAGGCGGCGCTGGACGCGCCCGTGGACCGCGACGCGCTGCGCCGCCGCGCGGCAGACTTTGAGCCCGGCATCGCGGCACGGAAGTACCTTCAACTCATGGGCCTGTAATGACTCCCACCCTCTACCTGACCCGCAACGGGTTGCTCGAACCGCTGGGGCAAAGCCAAGTCTTCGCCTATCTGCGGGGGCTGTCGAGTGACTACCGTATCACGCTGATCACCTATGAAAAGGACGAGGACCGGGCCGATGCCGCGCGGATGGGCGCTGCGCGGGCCGAATGCGACAGGCTGGGCATCCGCTGGCTGCCGCAGCGGTTCGCGTCCCGGCCAAAGATCGTTGCCGCGGCGCTGAGCATGCTGCGGATGATCTGGCTGGTACGGCGGGAGGTCAAGGGACAGGGCGCACGGCTTATCCATGCCCGTTCCTACATCCCCGCCGCTGTCGCACTGATTGTCGGAAGGCTGACCGGCGTGCCGTTCATCTTCGACATGCGCGCCCTCTGGCCAGAAGAGCTGATAACGGCGGGGCGGCTGCGGCGCGGGTCTCTGCTGCATCGGGCGATCGTCGCCGCCGAGCGCGCCTGCCTGCGACGGGCAGCTGCTGTGGTGTCGCTGACCCATGCGGCCCACGATCATCTGAACCAGATCTATCCTTCTGACATGGCGGGACAGACTGTGGCGGTGATCCCGACCTGTGCCGACCTCGACCGGTTCGTTCCGGCTGAGGGGAGGCCAGATCGCCGGGTGATCGGCTGTCTTGGGACGGTGCTGAGCGGCTGGTTCCGGCTCGACTGGCTGGCGGCGTTCCTGGCCTTTGCAGCCGCGCGCGATCCCAATGCTGTATTCGAACTGACCACCCGCGACGATCCCGCGCGGGTGCGCGCCGCGCTCGATCCCGACGGGCGGCTGGGCGACCAATTGCGCATCGCCGCAGCCGCACCCGAGGATGTGCATTCGGTTCTGCAAGGGCAGACGGCATCTGTGATGTTTTACGCGGGCGGACAGGTCTCGGAACTGGGCCGTTCTCCCACCCGCATGGCCGAAATCCTCGGCTCCGGCCTGCCGGTCGTGGCCAATGACGGTGTCGGCGATGTCGCCCGGATCATCCGCGATTACAGGGTCGGCGTTCTGCTTGAGGGGCCCGAATTGGCGCAAATGCAGGCCGCCTGGGACGGGCTGCTGAAGCTGCTTTCAGACCCGGACCTTGGCGCGCGCTGTCGGCAGGCGGCGGAAGAGGTGTTCTCTCTGCGAGCCGGCACCCAGGCCTATGCGGCGCTTTACGCTACCCTGACCGGCGCGGCCAATGCCGTCCTTGCAAAGGAAATGGTGACGCTATGTGTGGACTGACCGGCATCCTGAGCGTGGCCCCCCCGGCGAACGACGTACGCGGCACGATTGCCCGCATGACAGCCGCCCTCCACCACCGCGGGCCGGATGCGGAAGGGCATTGGGCCGAGGACAGGATAGCGCTTGGACACCGGCGGTTGTCGATCCTGGACCTGTCCGAGGCGGGGGCACAGCCGATGCAGTCCGCCTGCGGGCGGTTCGTGATCGCCTTCAACGGTGAGATTTACAATCACCTTGATCTGCGGCGCGATCTGGAGGCGGCGGGGGTCGGGGCAGACTGGCGCGGGCATTCGGATACCGAGACGCTGCTCGCCGGGATCGCGCATTGGGGCTTGGACGAAATGTTGCAGCGCGCGGCCGGGATGTTCGCCATCGCGCTTTGGGATCGCAAGGAAAGGCGCCTGTCGCTTGCCCGCGACCGGATTGGCGAGAAGCCGCTCTACTGGGGCTGGGCCGGAGAGGCGCTCGTCTTCGGGTCCGAGCTCAAGGCGCTTCGCCAGCATCCCGGCTTTCCGCGCGACGTCTGCCGGCAGGCGCTCGCGCTCTATCTGCGGTTTGCCTATGTGCCGGCGCCTCGGAGCATTCATCCCGGCGTCTACAAGCTGGAACCGGGCTGCATCCTCACAGTCGACGAGACCCCGCCCGCAGCTCCGCCGCAAGACCCGCTACGCCCCGGCGACCGTCACGGCAGCTTGTCGATCCGACGCTACTGGTCGCTGAACGAGGCGATCGAGGCTGGCGGCCGGAACCGCTTTACCGACGAGGGCGCGGCGCTCGGAGCGCTCGACACTGCCTTGCGAACTGCGGTGGGACGCCAAATGCTCACCGACGTGCCGCTGGGCGCCCTCCTGTCGGGGGGGATCGACAGTTCGCTGATCGTGGCGCTTATGCAGGCGCAAGCGTCGCGGCCGGTGAAGACTTTTACCGTGGGCTTCGAGAACCCCGCCTTCGACGAAGCGCCCTTCGCCGCAGCCGTAGCCCGCCATCTCGGGACCGATCACACCGAACTCGTCGTCACCGAGAACGATGCGCGCGCGGTCATCCCCCGTCTTCCTGAACTCTATGACGAGCCCTTCGCAGATTCGTCACAGATCCCTACCCATCTCGTCTGTTGCGCCGCGCGCGCTCAAGTCACCGTGGCGCTGTCTGGCGATGCGGGAGACGAGTTGTTCGGGGGTTACAACCGCTATTTCTGGGGACCCCGCGTCTGGCGCCGGCTCGACTGGATGCCCTTCGGTCTCAGGCGGTCGCTGGGGCATGCGATCGCAGCGGTGCCGATTCCGGTTTTGGACCGGGTCGGGGCGATCGCATGCGGGTCCGTCAGCCGACCGGGCGACAAGGCGCACCGGCTAGCAGCTAGACTGCGCGAGGTCGAGACGCAGGACGATCTCTACCGCAGCCTCGTGTCGGAATGGCCGGGTCAGCGGCTCGTCCGGGGGCTCTCTGTGGACCTAGGCAGCGTTCTCGACGATCCGCTGCTCCCCTCCGTCCTGGAGGATGATCCGGTCGGACGGATGATGGCGCAGGACATGCGAAGCTACCTGCCCGACGATATCCTCTGCAAGGTCGACCGCGCCGCCATGGGTGTGAGTCTGGAGACGCGGGTGCCCTTCCTCGATCCCGAAGTCATGAGCCTGTCGGCCCGATTGCCGCCGGACATGAGGATCCGCGATGGGCAGGGGAAATGGGCGCTGCGGCAGATCCTCTATCGCCATGTCCCGCGCGAACTGATCGAACGCCCGAAAACTGGCTTCGGCATCCCTGTCGGAGACTGGCTGCGCGGTCCGTTACGCGCCTGGGCTGAGGATTTGCTGTCGCAAGATGCCCTCGCCCGCGATGGCTTGATCGATCCAGCACCGGTTCGCCAAGCCTGGGCTGAACACCTGTCCGGCCGCCGCGACTGGACGTACCGGTTGTGGATCGTGCTGATGTTCATGGCGTGGAGAACTGCACAAAAATGAGCAATATCGACCTGAAGACCGTCTCATCCTTCGGCGATGAATGGTCGCGGTTTGACCAGGAAGCGTTGGGCGATGCTGAACATGCCTCTTTGTTTGATACATATTTTCACATCTTCCCTTGGGAAAGCCTGCCCGATGGAGCCCGGGGCTTTGACATGGGGTGCGGGTCCGGGCGCTGGGCGATGCTGGTCGCGCCGAAAGTGGGCACGCTGACCTGTATCGATCCCTCACCCGAGGCGCTTGACGTAGCGCGCCGCAAGCTTGCGCATCGGCGTAATGCGGTCTTTGTGAATGCCGGGGTGTCTGATCACCCGCTGCCGCCCGATAGTCAGGATTTTGGCTATTCACTGGGGGTTCTGCACCATATCCCCAACACGGCCAAAGCGCTGCGAGACTGCGTGCGGATGCTGAAGCCCGGCGCGCCTTTCCTCGTCTATCTCTATTATCGCTTCGACAACCGCCCCCTTTGGTATGTCCTTGTCTGGCGGGCTTCGGACCTTCTTCGCCGCGGCATCTGCACCCTGCCTGCTCATGCGAAATCGGCTGTGACGGATGTGATTGCAGCGATGGTCTATCTCCCGCTGGCGCGGCTGTCCTGGCTCGGCGAAAGGCTTGGTCTGAAGGTGGAACGCTGGCTGTTGTCCAGCTATCGAAACACCAGTTTCTACACCATGCGCACCGACTCCCGCGACCGGTTCGGCACCCCCCTGGAACAGCGTTTCACCCGTGGCGAGATCACGGCGATGATGCAGGCAGCCGGGTTGGAGGAGATCCGATTTTCCGAAAGCTTTCCGTTTTGGTGCGCGGTGGGACACAAGGGGCGGACTGCGGCATGAAGATCGGACTGCTGACCAAATACGGCGACATGGCCGCAAGCACCCGGCAGCGCTTCCAGCAATATCGCCCGTTTTTGCAGGAGTTGGGTTTCGAACTGGCGCCCCGCCCGCTGCTGGACGACGCCTATCTGCAGAAGCTTTATGCGGGCGGGCGGCGGGACCGTGGCCATGTCGCGGCCCGCTATCTGGACCGGCTGCGCTGGCTATTTTCCAAGCCCGACGTCGATGTGATCTGGCTGCATTGCGAATTGTTCGCGTTTCTGCCGGGGCTGGTCGAAGGTTTGGTGCGCTGGCCGAACAAGCCGATCGTGTTCGATTACGACGATGCGATCTTCCATAATTATGACCTGCATCCAAACAAACTGGTCCGGGGCTTGCTGGGGCGCAAGTTGCACAGCACGATTGGTACGGTGGAACTGGCCCTTTGCGGCAATGCCTATCTCGCCGCTTATGCTCGCCCGCTTTGCCCGCGAACCGAGATTGTGCCGACCGTTGTGGACACTACGGTCTATCTTCCGCGCCAGGATGGACAATCGGCGGACGGCCCGGTGCGGATCGGCTGGATCGGGACGCCTAGCACCTGGAACGAATATATGCTTGGTCTCCTGCCCACACTGACGCAGGCGGCGGCGTTGGCGGACGGAAAGCTTGCGGCGATGGGTGCCGATCCCAAGGCGGAGGCACAGCCCCTCCTCGATCTGGTTGAGTGGAGCGAGCCTGCCGAAGTGCCGTTTCTGCAAGCTGTGGACATCGGCATCATGCCGCTGACCGATACGCCTTGGGCGCAGGGGAAATGCGGCTACAAGCTGATCCAGTACATGGCCTGCGGGCTGCCCGTCGTGGCCTCGCCCGTTGGCGTTAACGCCGAGATCGTCGAACACGGGGTGAATGGCTTTCTGGCGACCACGGAAGCCGAGTGGAGCGAGGCATTGGCAACGCTGCTACGGGATCCCGCATTGCGCCAGCGGATGGGAGCCACTGGTCGGCGCAAGGTCGAAGAGCACTATTCGCTCCAGGTCTGGGGACCCCGTGTCGCTGCGCTGTTGCTGGACGTGGCAGAAAAAAGCCGCGCTTAAGCCGGATGCTCGCCGCACGAAATCATGTCGGTGAGCGGTCATGAAACGCTGAGAGAAGTGGAACGTTACACGAAGGCCGCCGACAGCGCGATCTACGCCTTGCAGGAAGCGCAGAAGGGCGATGGTGTGTCGGAAATGCGAAACCCCGGATTGGCTTGCTCGGAAACGTTAGCCAAAGTTCGGTCCTAGCCCCTGATTTGCGGGGGAAAACGATGGCTGGCGGAGAGAGAGGGATTCGAACCCTCGAGACGGTTTCCCGCCTACACACTTTCCAGGCGTGCGCCTTCAACCACTCGGCCACCTCTCCAGACGCGCCGGACGAACCGAAGCCGAAGCAGCGCGAGGCCGCACTATAGCGATCAGCGAGGCGCCCGCAAGGGCCGATACGTGGTTTTTTATCGCTCTGTCCGCTTCTTTTTTGGGGGATGGAGTGGCGATTGGCAATCCGCCGGCGCCGCCTCAACACGGTGCCGGCGTCAGCCTCGTGTGGGCGCGTGAATCGCGCGCCATGCGATGTGGCATTAAGAAAACAGACGCAAAGTCGCCGCATTCTTTTTTCGAAGCCTTCTAAAAAGGCCCTCATATTGCCACAACCGAAAGGCTATCTTCGCGCAAGGCTCCCGGCTCCCGGTTGTTGGATTTGACGACGATAGGCTGCGTCACGAGGCGCAGATTTCTCGTAACAAAAAAAGACAAAATAGGGTTGCACAAGCGCGCATCCTTCTTTTTCGGGATCGGCAGTCAAATGAAGTTACGGTATCTCGGCGGCTACACTGCGGCATTCATCGCGGTCGCGGTCGGTTGGCTCGTCTTCTCATGGCCATGGCTGTCGGGAGACGTCACAATCCCGTATGACGCGAAGGCGCATTTCCAGCCGCAGCTTCAATTTCTGGCGAACGCGCTCCACACGGGGCAGTCGCCATTCTGGGCGCCGAATGTTTTCGGTGGATCGCCGCAGATCGCCGATCCGCAATCGCTGATTTTTTCGCCTGTCTTCCTCCTCGCCTACTTTGACGCCGCCCCGAGCTTCAGGCAGCTCGATTCTTATTGCTTTCTTTTGCTGGGGCTGAGCGCTGTTTCGGTTCTCATGCTGTTTCGCGACCGGGGCTGGCATCCGGCAGCGGCGGCGGTGGCGGCACTCGGCGCGGCTTTTGGCGGCTCGGCGATCTGGCGCATCCAGCATATCGCGCAGATCGAAGCCTTCGCGTTCTTCATGCTTTGCCTGTGGCTGCTGGCGCGCGCGCTCGACCGCAAGTCGATCCTCTACGGCACGCTTGCCGGTGTCGCGGCCGCGGGAATGATCATCCAGCCCGGACAGATCGCGCTGATCGGTGCCTACGTGCTGCTGGGCTACACGATCCATTACTGGGCGACGGCGCCGCGCATCTGGCAATCGGTGCGGCAGAGCATCCTGCCGCTCGCTGGCGGAACCATCGCGGCCACGCTTATCGCGGCGGGGCCGATCCTGCTCGCTTTCCTTTTCGTGGAGCATTCGAACCGGCCTGAAATCCCGTTCGACGAGGCAGCACGCGGCGCGCTGCACCCGGCGTCGCTCCTGACGACGCTCATCCCCGATCTTTTCGGCGTCAAGACCGAGGAGCCCTATTGGGGCCCGGCGAGCATCGAATGGCCCGCAGACTGGCTCGCGATGACGGAGAACATGGGCCAGCTCTATATCGGCGCGCTGCCGGTGCTTCTTTTGCTCGGCGTCGGCTTCCTCAAGGGGCGCATTTTCGCGAGTGAAATCCGCTTCTTCACCCTCGCCATCGC
>NZ_JFZJ01000088.1 GCF_000636015.1 Rhodomicrobium udaipurense JA643 | reverse complement strand
AAATCGCCGTCAGCCTGCCGCACCCTTTCGACATCGCGAACGTCGCGGACCTTCGGACGGCGCAGGGTGAGAAGATTGAAGGCCTTGCCCCCGACTTTGACAGGAAATTCCAGGGTGAATTTTTGTTCAGTTGTCATCGTGTTTCTCTCCTAAAATATCTCATTTAGAGATTGACAATCCAATCTCAATGAGCGATATTCCTCGCATGAAAACGGTCACCTACACCAAAGAAGCCGAGAAGACACTGGCGAAGATGCCGGCAAACCTCGCGGCCAAGATCCGGGCGAAGATGGTGCAATACGCCACCGACCCTGCCTCGCTCGCGAACAATGTGATCGCGATGAAGGGACAGCCGGGTTTCTACCGGATGCGCATCGGAGACTGGCGCGTGATCTTCACGGAAGACGGTGTGGTGATCCTTGTGGTGAAAGTCGCCCCGCGCGGCGGGGCCTATGAGTGAGGTCGAGATGACTATGCACGCAAAAACGCAAACGCTCGTCACGCCGAACGGCGAGCGCCTCGTGGTGCTCCCAGAGGCCGAATACAATCGGCTGATGGAGCTGGTCGAGGACGCCGAGGACGCGGCGTCCATCGAACTGTTCAAGGCGCGGCTCGCGCGCGGGGCGGAAGAATTCCTCCCCGACTGGTTCGTGAAGCGCTCCATCGACGGCGAGAACCGCCTGAAGCTCTGGCGCGAGTATCGCGGCCTGACGATGGCCGCGCTCGCCGAGAAAAGCGGCGTCCGCCAGCCCTTCATTTCCGAAATCGAAGCCGGGAAGAAGGAAGGCAGCGTCGCCACCCTAAAGAAGCTCGCCGACGCGCTGCGCGTCACCGTCGACGATCTGATTTAAACCAAGGCTGGGAGGCGTCAGCCTCCCAGTGCCGAACGAACGTCGCTCATCCACGAAACGCCGCCGGAGCGGGCCTCGCGCTCGTAGAAATCCCAGTAGAAAATCTCCTTGCCATCGAGCGTGAACTCGTAGTGCGAGACTTCCTTCAGGGTGTGATTGCAGCCGACCAACTCGCCCGGCGAAAACTCGTCGGACTCCCAATCGGAAATGATGCCGGTGATGGTGGCGCGTGCGGGCAGAGCCTTGCCCGTGCGCTTGTCGCGCCAGGCTCCCGCGAAGGTCCACTTGTCGTAGACCCCGTTCGCGAAGCCGAAGCGCGTGAGGGCATCGAGATCGATGCCCTTCACCTCAAATTTAGGTTCGATCTTCTCGATCTGCGGGAAGACGAACTCGATCCCGCCGACGCCGCCGCCGGGCTTGTGCTCGGCGGACAGGCGCTTGAGGGCAGGTAGACCGAGCTTCGAGATCGTGATGGCGCGGCTCGTGTCGGTTTCGTCAGCGCGGCGAACGTCGACCGCCTCGATGACGTAAAGAGGCAAAACCATGTGGCTTTCCTTTCAGGGTTGAGAGGCGATTAGACCGTGCCGGAAGCGTTCACGCGGGCGGCGATATCCGCCACCAGCGCGTCGACGGCGGCCGCGTAGCGGCGCACCTCGTGCGTGGCGCGACGGAAGACCGGCGCGGGCTCGATGAAGGGCGAGACGACGAGGCGACCGAGGCGCACTTCTTCCACGCTGTTGCGCGCGGGCAGGAACTTCACGTCATAGCCGAGGATATCGTTCGCCGCCTTGTGATCGCGCAGCATGAACTTGATGCTGTTGATCCACGCCTCGACGAGATCGGCCGAGATGAGCTTGCCGAGATACTGGCGCGTGAGGCGCATCATCTTCGCGGTCAAGTAGTCGGACCCGCGAACCTGATGGAACTGTGCCCACAGATCGCCTTCGGCGCAGCTTTCCGTGCCGATATACACAAAACCGCCATCCGCGATGGCCGTGTCCACGCCGCTCTCGCCGCGCACCACGATGCCGATGTCGCCCTCGAGCAGCATCTGCCCTTCGGTCGCACCATCGGTCAGGCTGAACGCGATGTTGCGGCTCGTGCCGACGATGCCGTTCACGGCTTGGTTTGCCCACGGGTGGAATGGCTTGCCCTCATGCTCGTGATCGACGCGCACGCCGATGCCGAGAATGCGCGGCGCCATCGGCCGCGTGACGACGGTCGATCCCTCGTAAACGCGGGCGGCAACACCAACCGGGATGATGCGATTGCTTTGCGTCGTCTCGCGCCAGGCAAGCGCGGCCGTGCGGCTCTCGGGCGCGTCCACGACGGCAACGCCGAGCAACGAATTCAGGATCTCTGGCAGTGCCGCGACGACCGGGTTCGCGCTGTTTTCGTCGGGCTGCCACGCGGTGCGACCGGCCCAGATGAGACGCGGCGTAGCACCCACCTCTTCAGGCGCGGCCTTCAGCGCATAGAGGCCGGTCTGGTTTGCGGCCGAGCCGATGATGTTCGTCGTCGTCTGCTCGAGCTTTGTCGCCGGAACCTCAGACACGCCTTCGGCCACGCGGACCACCGTGATGTCGGCAGCCACTTGCAGCTCGGAAAGCTGTGCGTTGATCGCCTTCACCGCGTCGGCGAGATAGCCGGTGCCGAGCTTCGAGAGATAGGCCGTGTCCGAGCTGGAAAACCGCACGGGCGTATCGAGCGGGAAGGTCGCCGCATCCGCATCGGAGGACGTTTCCACGAGGCCGATTTTCGAGAAATCCGCCCCAATGACTGGTACGGCCTCGTCTTCGGGCCGCGTGTTGATGATGCCGAATGACGGTGCCGTCATCGTTTTCTCCATAAAAAAAGCCGCCCGGAGGCGGCTGGTTTGGAAGAGGAAAGACGGCTCGCTACAGGGTCGCGGCGAGCCGGAAGATGTCGTCGACCTCGGCCGAGGTCTTGCCAAGCGCGGTCGCTATTGAAGCGACCAGCGGATCGTCGCGCTCGATTTCGCGTGCGAGGTTGAAATCCTCTTTCGCTTCGGCGTCAACCGCGAGAGCCGCGTCGAACGCTCCTTTGAGGCCGGCTTGCCGCAGCGCGCGGACGATTTGGAGCGGCGTCACGCTCGCTGGCACAGGCTCCGACACAACGGGCGCTGGAGACGGCACGCCCCCAGCTGCCAGCCACGCCTGATAGGCTCGCCAATCTGCGTTGCGCGTGTCAGCTGGTATGATTGCGCGGTCCACGTCGCGGATGACCGCCGCGCCGCTCGTCATGGTGTACATCTCTATAACTCCCAGCTCGCAGCGTAGTCGAACTCAAACCCGTTTGTGTTTTGCGAGCACCACACGCGCACGCCGTAGCTGGTGGCTCCCGCCGCGCCGATGCTGCCGCCCGATGCCCATAAGCTGCCATTCAGATACCCGACCTTTCCCGCTGCTCCCGCGCTGTCATAAATCGTCAAAGTTGGCAAGCCGCCCATAGTGACCGGAAATGGGCTACTGATATTTGCGCCGCTGCCCGATGTGTTCGTCGTGAGCACAATTCCGCACGCCCCCCCGCCAACAGCCGATCCTGGGGCAACGAGGGCAGCGTGGCTTTTGCAAAAATACCGCTGACACAGCGCCAGCTCGGACATTGGATCGCGTAGCTCCGCAGGTGGCGGCGCGCTATTTAGGCCCGGCGCAATCCCCGGTGTCGCGCGGATGTCGGCGCGCCCGACGTGGACGTAACCGCTGGTGCTGTTGAGCGCAGAGCCGAATTGCAACTGGATTTGCAGGCCGTTTGCGATGTTGACGCTCGGTATAAACGTGTAGGAGACAATGCCCGTCGCGCCCGCCGCGATGGTCTGGAGATTGGTCGCGGCGAGGTCCGCCGTAACCGTCCCGAAATTGTCACGAGCCGTCGCATAACCTGCCGCGATTTTCGGGGTGATCGCTGACGCCGTGCCATTATAGACCACGAATTGCACCGTGACCGGCCGAGCTTCTTTAGCGTAGGTCAGTAATTCCGCTGCGAGGTAGCTTTCTATCCGCTGTTGTAATGTGCAGACTGTCAGACCAGCCGCGCTTCGCTGTAGGCGGATAGTCGCACCGGCTATATTTGTATTCCAGACCTGCGACCACGCAACGGCAGCCCCAGCGGCGGACACTTGCCAGCCGTCGAGCGTGTAGGCTGTTGCGCCTGCTGTTACCGAGCCCGACGTGCCGCGTTGGGCAATGGCAAACGAGCCGTTGCGAAACTTATTAACCAGCCCGCGCCCCACAACAACAGCGAGTTCAGCTTGTGCGGCTTTCTCACTGACTGCCGTAGCGAGTGCTTCGAAATCCGCTTGCGTGGCTTTCGCAGCAACAGTGGTCGCGAGCGCGGCGAGGTCCGCTTGCAACGCCTTTCCTCCGACTGCCGCAGCGAGCGCTTCGAGGTCCGCTTGCGTGGCTTTTGCTGCGACAGTGGTCGCGAGGGCAGCGAGGTCCGCTTGCGTGGCTTTCGTATTGAGGGCTGCCGCCAACCCGGTAACGATTTCCATCGGCACCGCGCCGCCGATCAGTGTGGCAATAGCGTCCTCGGCTTCGGCAACGTCAGCCTTTAACTGATTGATCGCGGCGGTGAGCGTGGCCAGTTGCGGCTCGACATTTGCAGAGATCACCGCCAGCGCCTGCCCGGTGCCGGTGTTGATAAGAGCCTCGAAATCGGCCCGAACCGCCTCGGCCGCGCGCAGGCGCGCACCAACCGATCCCAGCGCCGCGTTCCAAAACGCCAGCGTCAGCTTGGTGTCGATATCGAGGATTTGATAGTCGCTATCGGCGCTCGGCAGAGAGGATGGCATCGGCTCCGTGCTCCGTCACGATCTGGTTGAGTGCAGCCCCGCTAACGAAGATGTCGCCGCGAGGAATGAGCGGCACCACGCCGCCGAGCTTGATCAGGCGCGCCAGCGTGATGCTGTATGTCGCCGTCTCGTCGTAAGGCGCAGCCGCGCCGTCTCCGGCCGCCGAAGCGGCCTGAGTGCTCTTTGCCATTGGGTTCTCCTTAAAGCGCGTAGAGCGCGATGTTCTGGACGAAGGGCAGGTCCGTGACCTCTGTTGTGGTCATGTCGATGCGAGCCCGTGCCGCTGTGGTCGCCGTGCCGAGCACGAAGTTTGCGAGGAGCGTGCGCTTCTTCCCTGCCACGAGGTCAGGCGTGATCGTGAGGGTCGTCGGCGTTAGCACCGTGCCGCCAATCACAAGTTTCGGTGCGGCCGTGTGCTTGGCCGCGTCGTATTGGTCGAGAACGATCTCCAGTTGCACCGTCGTGGTCGACACGCCAAAGGCATGGTCCTTCGACACCGCCGTCATGTCGCCGCGCGGGCGGAACGTCATGCCGCGCGCATAGGCGTCGAGCACCAGCGCGGGCTGTAGATCGGTCGTTCCGGTGAACACGGCCCGAAGCTGCACGAGCGCCGGGAGCCCGTTCAGCGCTGTCGAAGCCGCTGCGCTGTCCAGCGTGAGCGGTTGCCACGTATCGCTGTCGGACGGCTTTACTTCCCACACAAGCGCGGTGCCGCCCGGTGCCCAGCCCGCCGTAAGCAGGCGGATTTCGGTCATGCCGTTTTCCAGCGTGAGCGGCTGGAACTCGACGACGGTACGCGCAGAAGCGAAGGAGGCCGCGTTGAGCCTCATGGCGAAGTCCACGAGCGGATCGCCTTGCGCCCAGGCCCCATCGGTGGCCCAGAAGAGCGAGCCCTGTGCGAACTTGTTGCCGCTCACCGTCTCCAACGCGTGGTTGCCCGTCGTGACGGTGAACCACGCATAGCGCTTGCCGCTTTCGAGAACGCGCGGTGTGATGGAGAATCTCACCCAACCCGTTGCAAGGTCCGCCGCCGTGAGCGTCGTCTTCGCGAGCACCTTGTTGAACTGCGGCTCACCGCTTTCCGAGCACTCGCACAGGAACATGTGCACGTCGCCGGTCGAAGCAACGCGCGTGAACTTGATGTCGACCGAGGTCAGAACCATCGGCTGCGCGCAGAGCCAGGTTTGGCCGTAAACCGAGCCGTTGACGCCGAAGCTCTCGGTCACGTGGTCCCAATAAACATCGGTGACGGTACGCTGGATCAACTTCGCCACGGACCGGAAGGTGTGCCCCCGCCCGTAGCTATCGCCGATCGAAACAACCGTCCACGTCTCACCGTTTTTGGTGAACAACTCGCCTACGTCGAGGCCAGCCGTGTTCGACCACTCCGCGTTGTTCTCGCAAACTGAGACCGTTGGGCCGTACTCGGTCACGGTGCGGGACAGCTCGCGCCGCACCGCCGTCGTCACGGTGTGCACGAGCTGCGAGATATTCTTGCTGCCGCCGTCTCCGTCGATCGCGAGGCGTGTGACCTCGGTCCATGACGGCAGCAGCAGTCGACCGAAAAACCGGATCGCATTCGAGCTTTCATCGATGAGGGCAAGCTGCGCATCGCGCTCAGCCGCCCACGGGAAGCGGATGCCCTCACGCACGCGCGCGAGCCAGCTCGCATTCGCCTTGTCCCACGCATCCTGCAGAAGGCCCGCATCGTACCAATAGGCGCGCGCCTCATCCGGCATCGCAACTGTGCGGCGCAATATGCTGAGATCGCGCTTCATCTGGCGGATGATCGCTGGCGACGGGATGTCTCCAAGGCGGCTCGCGATGTTGGCGATATCGGTCTCGATCGTGCTCACGCGGGTGCGCAAGTTCGACACGTCGCCCTCGACGAGCGAGAGCCGTCCATCGATCTCGAAAAGGCTTTTCACTCGCGATGCATTGTTCATCTCGATGGCGACGATGCCGGTCGGAGAAAGCTCCACATAAGCGAGACAGCACTGATCGGCCGCGACTGTTGGCTTGAGCGGCGTGGGCGAGGGCAACCCTTGCTGCACAACGCATACGATCTTGCGGATGCCGGTTTTCGGCACGCTCTGTTCGACAGTCTCACCGGTGTCGGCGTCGGTCTCGACAAGCCGTTGGCCGCCGATAATCTCTTCCTCGCCGCGCAGGAGCAGCGCCACATAGCGCCGGTCGCCGGTCACGAGCGGCAGGTGCACCTGCAAATTCACGATGATAGGATCGTCGTTGCGATAGATGAGCCCACCCGCGAACAATGAGCCGGAGTTGATCGTCACCTCGACCGCGTTCGCATTCGAAACGGTATGGTCGGCCCAATGATGCGGATAGGCGATAGCGCCGGACGCAAGGGCTTCGTCGCCCGCGCGGGCATAAGCCGAGATGGCGTCAAAGTCGCTGGGCTCAGCCACTTCCGCCTCGGAGAATTTCACAATCTTGGTCATGGGGCCTCAGAGCTTGAAGCGTGGAAGGTACTGGCCGAACCGCACGCTGCCATCGAGCGGCGGCGTGTCTGCGAATGTGAGCTGTCGCCTGTGCGAGAAATCGACGCGAATTTCCGTCTCCGGCGATTTCGCCGCGCGAAGCGCCGTGAGCGCGCGTCGTCGCGCCTCGCGAGAGGGTGTCTTGAGCCTCGCGCTGCCGATGCGGGAACGGTTGAAGACGAAAGCGCGCGGCGGCTTGTAGGTAACGATGCGCACGAGGTAGCGCGCGAGAAACGGCCCGTGCCCGATTGGCGTGCGGCCCACCTTCGCGCGGCCGAACACGAACCGCGCCGGATAGGCGATCACGTCGACCAGCGTGCCGTCGACATAGCCGAGATAGCGGATAGCGCCCGCGCGCACGCCCACTTCCCAGGCAGCGACGAGAGCCTCGTCGATCACCCGCCGTTTGCGCGCCTCCGGCCAGTCCGGAACCCAGAGCCGCACCCCGTCATGAACGGCGAGCCACGGCAGAAAATGCAATGGCGCCGTCTGCGGATCGAGCACCTGCTCGACCGGCACCGGCAGATCGTCGCTCATGCCCGCCGCGACGCCTTCCTCGAACGGCGCCTTGTTGGGCGGCAGAATATCGAGAACGTTCATAGATCACACCCGTCTGCGCCGCCCTCGACGGCAGCGAGGAACGCTGCATCGAACATCTTGTGAACGTGGGTAGTCCCGTCGTCGCCAAGCTCGCGGCTAAGCTCCGCGAGCACAGCTCGCGCAAAGGCGCGCTTGTCGGTAATCCGGAACGCCTCAATGCCGCGCAAGACAGGCGCGCCCAAGGCCGCGATCTCTATTGCGTCGACCCCGATCCGGATGACGATTTCGTCGTCGACCATATCGACCTGCAAGAACGTGTCAGCGCTCATCCTGCCACCTCGACAGATAGTTCGATCACGCCCGGGATCGGGATCGTGTAGGGATCGGCCGGGATGTCGCCGGGCGAGGTCAGATCCGCCCGCGTCACGGACAGACCGTAAGCCGCGCCTTCGAGCGCCGAGCGAGGCACCTGTGCCCCGATCAGCATGCGAGCCTGCCCGGCGGCAAGGATGCGAGCCTCAGCCTCGGCGCGCACGGCCTCAGCATCCGGGCCAGTCGGCACGATGATCGTGCCGGTCACATCGTAGACGCCGCGCGTCGCCCGCAGCACCGAAAGGCTTGTGGCTTCCGGCTTCACTCGCGTGTTGTTCGTGGCCGACCTCACGAGCGCCAACTCGTCGTCGGTCGCGTCGCGGCCTGAAGGACCAGCGATCACGAGATCGACATCGCCGCGCCGACCGTGCACCGCACGCCCGATCACCGCCGCGTGGTGAAGCTGCGGCCAGGCCGTCATCGCTTCATAAAGATAGCGCTCAGCGCTGCCAGCGGCGGGGCGTGAGAAGGCGAGCAGATAGCGCGCGAGCAGCCGCGCGTCGCTTTCCATGACCGCTTCCGCTGTGTCGGTCGCAGGCACGACGACGAGCCTCTGCACACCGATGCGCGCGCAGACATTGTCGAGATCAGCCTTCTTCGCAGTCGGCGCGAGCACGGCCCGCACCGCATCGTTGACCCGCGCCCGGTCGAGCAACCGCAAATAGCTCCACGCCTGCGAGGCGATCACCACGGGATCGGTTTCCAACACATCGACATCGTATGCCGGAAGCGTCGGGTCCACGGCACGCGCCGCCGTCCAGACCGTCTTGAAACGCTCGAGGAACTGCTCTTGCAGCGTTTCATAGTCGAGCGCCTCGATGGCGTCCGGCGCAGGCATGCGCGTCAGATCGATTGCAGCCGCCATGTCAGACCTCGGAAAGAGTGTAACCGTATTTGTTCGACGCCAGCGAGATGCGGCGCAGACCCTCGGAACGCGTGTCGCCCAGATGGCCGCGCGGCCGATATTCGCCCTCGATCACGAGCGCCAACTGACCGAGGCGGATCGCGTCGGAAGTATTCCCCGACGTGTCGATCCGCGTGACCTTGAAGCGAGGCTCCCAGAGGTCGAGAGCCGTCGCCAAGGCCGCGATGAAGAGCAGGATGGTTTTCGGCACGAGCAACCGGCCCAACAGGGCCGAGCCGATCGCGCCGAACCAGCGGCGCATCACCCGGTCGCCGAGGCGCGTGGTGAAGATCACATCGATCGACTGCACCACATGGGCGAAGCCGTCGAGCGGGCGCCCGGTGGCGCGATCAAGCCCCGCCATCGGAAGCCGCCGCCTTGACGGTCTTCTTCGGCTCCGTCGCGGCCTGCTCGACATGCGGCACGATATTGCCGTGATCGAGATCGAACTGCGCCGCGGCGTCGTCGAGGTGCACGATGCGGGTTTCGGGCACGCGCGCGCCGTTGATGCGGACGATACCAGGCCGCACAGTGTAGGGTTTCGTGGTCATGGTCAGCCTTTCGAGTAGTTGAGATGTTCAGTCGTGGGGTGCCCCGTTGCCGGTCACTCCCACGGCCAGAAAGAGACCTGCTCCTCGCGATGCCCGCGCTGCTTCTTCGCCTTGCGGGCCGAAGCGCTCGCAACGCGCCGGCCCTCGCTATAGGCGACGATTTCGAGGCATACATTCGCGAGCCCGACGCCCATGCCGAAGGCGCGCGCCGCGCCGCGGCTCAAGTCGATGATGCGCCCGCGAATAAACGGGCCGCGATCATTGATGCGCACGCGGATCGTTGCACCGGTGCGTTGGTTGCGCACCTCGACGATAGTCCCGAAGGGCAGCGTCTTGTGCGCGGCCGAGATGCCGTCAGGATGGTATCGCTCGCCGTTAGCCGTGCGCGTCCCCTCCCAATAGACCGATGCAACGCCGCATTCGGCTCGGGAGGTGGCGGGCAATAGAAGGATGATCGCCCCGGCGATAAGGCCGAGGACGGCTGAAAGAGGTAGCACGCTCGTGCTCCGTTTGCTGTTGATCCGATGCTTAGACCGGCGGGCCGGGAGGCCCGGGCGGCGCGGTGACGTGACCGTGCGTGTCGTCGATGTGCTTGCCGTTCGACTTCACATAGCCATCCTTGAAATCGGTGTTGCCGGTGACTTCCACGTCACCTTTAACCTTCACTTTCGGCCCGGCGATCGACAGCGTCTCGCCATCGAGCACAATATTCCATGGGCCGAACGTAACCACGTTCTCGTCGCCCTTCTCGGACGGCTGCTTATTCTCATCTGAGAACGCCGCGTTGATCGCGAGACCCTGCCTCTTCGCACCGACCGGGTTGATCGCGAGCATCGTCTGCCCCTTCTTCGGCGGCAGCCATGTCTTGATCGCACCGCCGCTTTCAGCCCACGGGATCGCAGGGCCGAGGACCGGCTGGCCGTTCGCGTCTTCGCCGAGTTTCAGGCGGATCGTTCCCGCCTTCGCGTCGACCTCATGCACGGTTCCGATCTGGACCGTATGCGCGATGACCCGCCGCAACTCGGCAATTTCTGCCCTCAGAAGCAGGATTTCATCACCAAAGGCCATTATTCCGAGGTCTCCGTGGCAACCCTGCCGTCGCCGAAATCGACCGTCAGGCTCGATGCGACGGCGTCAGCCGCGCCGTCCTCCATCGGCCCGACGCCGACCGCCTTTCGGCCTTCTGCGCTGATGCCGAGGATCGCCGCTGCCTTCCGCCACTCCGGCCAGCCGTCACCCGCATGCACGAGGCTGCGGATCAAGTCTGCGATATCGGCCGTGTCGGTGTCACCGCGCAGCGCGGCCTCGATTTCGTCCCAGAATGAAGTGTCGACGCCCGGTGACGGGTCCCCAATCGTATCGACCGTGAGGACCATTTCGCGGCCGGCGAAGCGGATGCCTTTCTTGACGCTGCCGCCGCGCTTGATGGAGAGCGACTTCTTGTCGATGACAAGCCTGCGCCAGAGATCGAGCCAAACGCCATCGCCATGTTGAAGCGCAGCGACGATCTGGAAACGCAGCACATCGAGCGCCGCCTCCATTCCCTCATCGGTGTGAGGGATCGTAATAGACTGCTCGCCTGCTTCCGTGGTCACCACGGGCGAGGCGATGCCGATCTCGAAGACGAGCGACAGAGAGTGAGCCGAGGCGAAGAGATCGCCACCGGAGACCGTCGCGTCATCGTCGTCGGTGTAGACGGCAACGAACGGTCCGGGCTCAGTGTCGAGGTGATCGTCGAGCGGAGAATTTCGGCTGTCGTACACGCGCCCCTCAGCGAAGGTGCGGCCCGCGAGGGCCTTCACCGTCGCAATGCGCAACACCAGTCCAACGAGGCTCATGGCTATGCCTTCTTGAGCCGCGTGCAGTGCAGAACGAGCCGCGAGGCGTTGTCCGGCAGTGGATCGCGGGCGATTTCGTAAATGGGTTGCCCCTCGCGGTCGAGGGCCTGAATTCGGTCTTTCTCGCGCGGCCAATCGGCGCGCGAGGCGAATGCGGCTTTGGGCAGGCTCACGCGAATCGGCCCGGCCTCAAGATTGACGCCGAAATTGCCGCCAATGCGGTCGCCGTCCGTGCGCTGGAGCCCATGATCTTCGGTCAGGATCGCGTAAAGGTCGCGCTCCTGCCGATCCGGGTCAGCGCCGCCCGCCGAATATTTGCCGGTGCGCATGGGCATGATCCGGACCAGTTCGCCGAATGTTGCGTCGACCGCCGTCGCTGCGATGGCATCGATTGCCGCGAAGGCCGTCATGACCGCCTCCCGGAACTGCCTTGATGAGGGGGTTCGCCATAAAAAGCCCCTCGCGGCTCACAGCAAGGCATACAAAGCCGCATGCCAAGGGCTCCGATGGCAGGGAGGGCGATGATCGCAAGAAACAACAGCGGCCAACCGATGGTCACAGTATCCGGGATGCACATGGCAAGCCTCTCAAAATTTGGTGCGGGGCTTGTGGCAGCCCCGCGAGCCCTTCGGTCCGACCCCGATTGCCGGTCCTACTCACCTCGGCTCCGCTCCACGCGCATCGCCAGCCGGTCTTCGGCGCGCACAAAGGTCGCATCATTGCCTCGGTTTTCGCGATGGGAACCCGCATGGCGGGAGACATCGTGGCGCGTCCGAGCCTAGCCGTATCCGCCCATCTGGCGGCGGCTCCCAACACGCGCTGTCGGTAATGTCGCTCGGTCACGATGCCACCCGCGATGCGGGGTGCGCAGAGCTGGGTGGGGCACAGCTCTGCGCTGGGTTGGCGGTCAGGGGGAAAGGCTGACCGCCGGGCCTCGTTAGCCGACCTTGGCGCAGAGCGCGGCGGACGGGCGTGACGGGATGACGAGCGGCGCCGCTTCGGAGTAGGCTTGGCGTCGGCTCGGGTTTTCCGTGTTGTAGCTCTTGCGGAAGATGTCCTGCGGAACGAGGCTGTCGACATCAAGGATCGCCCCCGATGCGCGGATGCCTTGAACGGCAGGAGACCCCAAAATCAGCTCGAGCGGGTCGAGGAACGGCTGGGTCGCCTCCGCATCGTCCTGATAGTTCTGGCTGTAAACCCAGAACTCGAAGTCGCCGATCGTGCCCACATAGCGCGCACGCGACACATCGTTGACCGAAATCGGCCCGAGTTCGATGAGGCCGGACGCCTGACGGCGCAGGTCCAGCAGCTTCATCAGCTTCTCATCGGCGCGCGCAAGTTTCCATGCACCGGACCCGAGCACCACGACATTCGGAGCGACGCCGCAGGCATCCTGTACTGTCGTTGCCCAGGTTTCGATGGTGTCGAGAACATCGACACCGGCCTGCCCCCACCGATTAACACCTGCCAATACGACACGGTGACTGGCCGGGCGGCCATAATCGATCGTCTGCTTCGGGAAATCCTCGCCCTCCACGTCGATCTTGCCGAAACGAAGCGCCTGCGCGGCCATCCATTCCTTGCGGCGGAGGATTGCCCGTTCGTGCTCATCGAAGATGTCGAACATCAGCGCGTCCAGCCGCGCGGCCGGGCTCATATTGCCGCCGTAAGGTTCGCCGGCCCGGCGCTTCAGGGTGTTGCTGGGCTTCACTGCCGTCAGCATCTTGATGTTCGCAGGCTTGAACGTCTTGGTGACATAGCCGCCGTTGGTCGTTGGCTTCGCCGAGGCATCGGGATGCACGAAGGGCGCAAGCTTCGCTTTCGTGGTCAGAATGTCGAAGTCGATGGTTTCGGTGTCGAAGTCCTGCACATAGGGGAAGAACAGGTCGAGCAGGAAGGTGCTCGGGTTCCAGAGGCGGTCTTCAATCACGCCCGCCAGCGTGTGGGTATCGTAGATCAGCATGGGTTTTGTCCCTCAGACGCCTCGGGGTTAGAGTTCGAGCGGCGTGCGGATGAAGATCGGGGAGCGGTCGAAGGCGGCGCGCACCTCGGAAAGCGTCCAGCTCGCGTCGATGACGATCGCGCCGCTGTCGAAAACGCCGAACTTGTAGACCGGCGCATCGGTATCGGCGCCCGTGGCGTCGACATCGACAGCGAGGAAGCCAACGGGCTTTTCGGAGCCATCGGTCGC
>NZ_JFZJ01000087.1 GCF_000636015.1 Rhodomicrobium udaipurense JA643 | reverse complement strand
GGCTGACGTGTCGGCGAAGGCGGCGGCGCCCATCGGCGCGACGTTCACGCTGCTCGCGCTCGTCACCGGTTCGCTCTGGGGCAAGCCGATGTGGGGCGCCTACTGGGTGTGGGACGCGCGGCTCACGAGCGTGCTGATCCTGTTCTTCCTGTATCTAGGCCTCATCGCGCTGCGGCAAGCCGTCGACGAGCCGGGCAGGGCAGGGCGCGCCGCCGCGATCCTCGCGCTGATCGGCGCGGTCAACATCCCGATCATCAAATATTCGGTCAACTGGTGGAATACGCTGCACCAGCCCGCGAGCGTCATCCGCGCCGATGGCCCGACGATTCACTCGTCGCTGCTTTGGCCGCTGCTCGTGATGGCGATTGCGTTCACACTCCTTTTCGTGGTGCTGCATTTCAAGGCGATGCGCGCCGAAATTCTGCGGCGGCGCTGCGATGCGCTGATCGCGCGGCATGTGCGCGGCGACGCGGCGCGCGCTGGAACGGAGGAAGCGGCCAATGCTTGATCTCGGACCTCACGCGGCCTTCATCTGGATATCCTACGGCGCGGCGGCGTTTTGCGTCGTAGCCCTTGCATTGTGGGCATGGGGCGACGAGCGCGGTCAGGCAAAGCGCCTCGCCGATCTCGAGCGGCGCGGGCTCAAGCGGCGCTCCGGCCAGGGACAGGGAAATTCATGACCGATACACCGGAAAAACAGAACAAGCCGCGCCGTCTCGTGCTGCCGGTCGTCATCGTCGTGGCTGTGCTGTCGCTGCTCTATTACCAGCTTCGCACCGGCGATCCGCAGAGCCTGCCGTCCGTGTTGATCGGCAAGCCGGTGCCAGACTTCCAGCTTGCTGCGCTTCCCGGCGCGCCGAGCCCCACGGGGTTGCCCGTGCCCGGCTTCTCGTCCGACGAGTTGAAGAAGGGCCGCGTTTCGCTCATCAATGTGTGGGCGTCGTGGTGCGCGCCATGTCAGGTCGAGCACCCGCTTATCACCGACCTCGCGAGGCAGGGCATTCCGGTCTACGGCATCAACTACAAGGGCGACACGCCTGAGGGCGCGAAGCGGTTTCTGTCCCGCCTCGGCAACCCGTATAAAGCCGTCGGCGTGGACGACACCGGCCGCGTGGCCATCGATTTCGGCGTGTACGGCGTGCCCGAGACGTTCGTGATCGACGGCGCGGGACGCATCGCATACCGCCACGCCGGGCAGCTGACAGAAGAAGTCATCGCGCAGAAGATCAAGCCCGCGATGGAGAAGGCCGCGAAGGCTGCGCCGCCGCAGTCTTGAAGTGCGTCCGGAAAAGCGTGAAGCGGTTTTCCGATAAGACGGAGGACTGAAAAGCTTTCGAGTTTTTCAGCGGCTTGTTAGCCGCCCCGGCAAAGCGGCGTCAGACTTTCAATAAAAAAACGGCCGGGAAAACCCGGCCGTTTTTTTATTCCTCACAGCGGGATGTTGTCGTGCTTCTTCCACGGCAGTTCCTGCTGCTTGTGGCGCAGCATGTTGAGCGCGCGCGCCAGACGATAGCGCGTGTTGAACGGCATGATCACGTCGTCGATATAGCCGCGCTCCGCCGCGATGAACGGGTTCTCGAAGCGCTCCTTGTACTCGGCGACGCGGGCGGCGATCTTGTCCTTGTCGCCAAGCTCTGCGCGATAGAGGATTTCCGCCGCGCCCTTCGAGCCCATCACCGCGATTTCGGCGGTCGGCCATGCGTAGTTCACGTCGCCGCCGATATGCTTCGAGCTCATGACGTCGTAAGCGCCGCCATAGGCCTTGCGGGTGATGACGGTGATCTTCGGAACGGTCGCCTCGGCATAGGCGAAGAGCAGCTTCGCGCCGTGCTTGATGAGGCCGCCATATTCCTGCGCGGTGCCCGGCAGGAAGCCCGGCACGTCCACAAACGTGATGAGCGGGATATTGAAGCAGTCGCAGAAGCGCACGAAGCGCGCGGCCTTGCGGCTCGCGTCGCTGTCGAGCACGCCCGCGAGCATGATCGGCTGGTTCGCCACGATGCCGATGGGATAGCCGCCGAGGCGCGCGAAGCCGGTGATGATGTTCCGCGCGAAGGTTTCCTGGATCTCGAAGAAATCGCCCTCGTCGGCGATCTTCGTGATGAGTTCCTTCATGTCGTAGGGCTTCGTCGCGTCCGGCGGAACGAGCGTTGCGAGCGAGGGCTCCTGACGGCGGATGTCGTCATGCGTCGGCAGATGCGGCACGGCGCCCTTGTTGTTCTGCGGCAGGAAGTCCATCAGCCGCCGCATCTGGAGCAGGCATTCCACGTCGTTGTCGAAGGCCCGGTCGGCGATTGAGGACCGCGTCGTGTGCACGCTCGCGCCGCCGAGTTCCTCGGCCGTTACTTCCTCGTTCGTGACGGTCTTCACCACGTCCGGGCCGGTCACGAAGAGATACGACGTGTCGCGGACCATGAAGATGAAGTCGGTCATCGCGGGCGAATAGACGTCGCCGCCAGCGCAGGGGCCCATGATAACGGAAATCTGCGGGATCACGCCCGAGGCCTGCACGTTCCGCAGGAACACCTCGCCGTAGCCGCCGAGCGCCGCAACGCCTTCCTGAATGCGCGCGCCGCCCGCGTCGAACAGGCCGATGATCGGCGCGCGGTTCTTGAGCGCCATATCCTGAACTTTCATGATCTTCTGCGCGTGCGCTTCCGAAAGCGATCCGCCGAAAACCGTGAAGTCCTTCGCGAACACATAAGTGACGCGGCCGTTGATCGTGCCCCAGCCGGTGACGACGCCGTCGCCGGGGATTTTGGTGGAGTCCATGCCGAAATCGGTGCAGCGGTGCTCCATGAACATGTCGTATTCTTCGAAGGAGCCATCGTCGAGGAGCAACTCGATGCGCTCGCGGGCGGTCAGTTTGCCGCGCTTGTGCTGGGCTTCGATGCGTTTTGTGCCACCGCCCAGGCGTGCGACGGCGCGGCGGCGTTCGAGTTCGGCGATGATTTCTTTCATGGCTTTTCCGGTATGCGGGCTAGGAGCATGCTTGAGAATGGCGCACACTAGCGCTGAAGGCCGGTTGTCGCAAATTCGTAATTGGAATGTCATGTCGCGGCTTGTGCCCGGGAGAATCTTTTGTTAGACAAGCGGCTCCCCGGCGATTACATCACGGGGCGCTGCGGTCGTGGCGGAACGGTAGACGCGCTAGCTTGAGGTGCTAGTGGGGCAACCCGTGGAAGTTCGAGTCTTCTCGACCGCACCATTTTCGCTTCCCCCGCCGGGAGGCGCACCAAGCCACCAGATAACCAACCCGATTCGGTCGTTGTCGCAAAACGCTGCCCATCTGCGCACGCGTCGGGTGACTTGCGCGCGGTCGCGCGTGACGAGGCGATTCGGTCTTCTTTCGCATGAGCGAAGCGCGAAAGTGCTGGCAGACAAACCGTCTTGCGGTTAAGTCATAGCAGCCATGTTGCACCGCAACGTGATGCCAGTGGCACGCGGTTTGCGTTAAATCAAATCCGAGAGTTCAAAAACCGGAAGGGAAATTCGCTATGTTGGGAATTGGCGACAAGCTGCCGTCTTTCGAGGTCACGGGTGTGAAGCCGGGCTTCAACTATCATGAAGAGAACGGTGTGAGCGCGTTCGAGGCGCTGACGGAAACCAGCTTCCCGGGCAAGTGGAAAGTCATCTTCTTCTATCCGAAGGATTTCACGTTCGTTTGCCCGACGGAGATCGCCGAATTCGCGCGCCTCTCCAGCGAGTTCGCCGACCGCGATGCCATCGTGCTCGGCGGATCGAGCGACAACGAGTTCTGCAAGCTCGCCTGGCGCCGCGACCATAAGGACTTGCATAACCTCAACCTTTGGCAGTTCGCCGACACAACCGGCTCGCTGATCGATGGCCTCGGCGTGCGCTCGGATGCCGGCGTCGCCTATCGCTACACGTTTGTCGTCGATCCCGAGAACGTCATCCAGCACGTTTACGCCAACAACCTGAATGTCGGCCGCAATCCGTCCGATACGCTCCGCGTCCTCGATGCGCTTCAGACCGACGAGCTTTGCCCGTGCAATCGCGCCGTCGGCGGGGACACGCTCAAGGCCGCGTAACAGCGACCGCTTTCTGAACTCACGGCCCGGGTGTCGCGATTGCGACAGTCCGGGCTTTGCCATGTCAACTTTCCTACAGTTTCCAACTTTCCTACAGTTCCAACTTTCCCTACAGGACCACGCGATGTCGATCGACGCCATCAAAGACCGCCTCGGCAACTTCGCCAAGGACGTGAAGCTCAATCTCTCATCCACGCTGAACGACCAGACGCTTTCGGAACAGACGAAATACGGGCTCCTGCTCGCCTCGGCGATCTCCACGCGCAACCGCGAAGTTGCCGCCGCGTTCGAGGCAGAGGCCGCGAAGCACCTGTCGCCCGCCGCCTTTGAAGCCGCCAAGGCCGCTGCGTCCATCATGGCGATGAACAACGTCTATTATCGCTTCGTGCATCTCGCATCGAACAAGGAATACGGCACGAAACCCGCGCGGCTTCGCATGAACGTCATCGCCAATCCGGGCGTGGACAAGAACGACTTCGAACTTTGGTCGCTCGCCGTGTCCGCGATCAATGGCTGCGGCATGTGCATCGACGCACATGAGAAGGTTCTGCGCGAGGGCGGCGTGACGTCGGAGACGATCCAGACGGCGGTGCGTTTCGCCGCGATCGTGCAGTCGGTCGCCGTGGCGCTCGAAGCGAGCACGCCGGCCCAAGCCTGACGCCTGTGCCTCGCCGCGTTCGCGGCGGGGCGCGCGTTCGTTCCCTCAACGTCGCCGATGCGATGCGACGAGCCTCAGCCCCACCGGCTGAAAGGCGAACTGGCCGAGGCGCTCGGCGCTGGGTCGCTCCGCGCCGTTGGCGTGGGCGTGCGGTTGCGCGACACGAAGCTTCCAATGATTCCGATCACGAACCTCATGGCAATCGAGATGCCTACGAGCACGATCTGGTTGGGCTGCAAAAAGATGTCGACCCAAACCATGAAGTTATCGGGCAGATAAAGAGATTGCATCTGGTCGCGGACATGCTGCGCGCCGGAAAGAAGCTCGCGCATCGTCGTCGGGAAGTGGATCGCTGTATAGGTAAACGCGATCAGCGACGCGATCATCGTGAACGTAAAAAGCAAAAGCGACTGCAGCAGCTTCATGATCTGGCCTTTGTTGGCACACGCGCGCTTAACTCGCGACGGAGATGCGTCGTCATTTTAATAAAATCACTTTTATGCGGAGCGGAACGATTTTGTGAAGCGCGTCGTTAACGGGATGGCGGAATTGCTCCGTCTGCCCGCGAAGCGCGGGTTTCGGCTCATCAACGGAGGACACCATGGCCGACGCAAATTCAATTCTTTATATCGTTCTGATCGGTCTCGCAGCGGGCGTGCTTGCAAGCCTCGTCGTGCCGACCGGCCTCGACCTTCTCGGCGCGATCGTCGTCGGCATCATCGGCGCGGCGATCGGCTTCTATCTTTTTCCGGCGCTGGGCGGGCACGTGACAGGCAATCCCACCGTTGCCTCGATCATAACCGCGACGGTCGGCGCAATTTTGCTGCTCGTAGTCCTCCGTTTTGTCCGCCGATAGGTCGTTCGCGAGTTTGATGAGAGCGCGAGCATCGGCCGACCTTAGCGCCGGCTCGCGCTCTATCTCCCGTTGAAGGACGGATCGTCGCAGTATTCATTCCTTTCAACTAGAGGTTATTCTACAAATATTTAGCCTATCGCGCCTCTCGTGATAAAATAATCACAATTCCACAAGCCAAACGCTCGATCACAAGCAGTTGCCCTAGCCCAAAAGTCCGCGTGCCGTTAATGAATAGAAAGACGGTCGCGGATCGACTGGCTCACCGGTTCTGAATTGGGCAATTCGAACCGGGTATGTGAGTAGATTGGGGTGGGAACATGAATACTGTGTTCAGGTCTACACGCCTTGCGTGTGGAGTTGCTTTCTGTGGATTGCTGGTTGCTGGAAGTTCAGCCCTTGCAGCCGATCTTTACGGCCGTGGCGGCGGGCTCAAGGATGGGCCTTTTTACGAAGCGCCTGCTCTGTGGCAGGGCTTTTACCTCGGCGGCCATGTTGGCGCGGCGTGGAGCAAGGCCGACGTCGATGACGTTTTCGACTACAACGGCGATCCGCAGTTCAAGGGCAACCTGAACACCAACGGGTTCACGGGTGGTGGACAGCTCGGCTATAACTTCCAGCGCGGCAACTTGGTCTTCGGCGTTGAGGGCGACATCGGCTATCTCAAAGTTGACGCCAGCAAGGATGTGGCGTTCCGGCCGGATTCGTGTACCGCACACTACCCGGATGGGAGCGTTAAGTATGATGGCGACAGAAGAGATCTTTGTGCTATCGACGCCAAATATTCCGCGTCCGGTGGATTGTACGGCGATATTGCCGGGCGACTTGGTTACTCGTTTGGTCAAACTCTCATATATGCAAAGGGCGGCGTCGCTTTCCTCGATGCTGATTTTGACGCGAAGTATTTGGGGCAAAACTGCAAATCGCTTGGTACCTGTGGAACCGGTGGTCCCTCGACTTTCAATTACAGCCACAGCGAGACGCTGGTCGGCTGGACGGTCGGAGCAGGCGTCGAATACAAGCTGACCGCGTCTTGGTCCGTGAAGGCCGAATATCAGTACTTCGACTTTGGATCTATTTCGTATTCCTATAATGACTGCGTCTCAGTCGGCGGTACGTGCGCGCCAGCTGGTTCTACTTATGCCAATCACTACACCTCCACGCTTAAAGGCAGCACGAAGGTCGACATAACCGCCGATGCCGTCACGGTCGGCCTGAATTACCATATCGGCGGCGGCGAATATGTCGGCCTGAAATAGCCGCACCTTCGCTCAGAACACCCGCGTTCGCCAGCCGGCGCACCTCGAACCGCGAGCCTCCGCCAACCCATCGGCGGAGGCTTTTGCGCCTTTAGGGTGGAGGCGCTGGCCGCCAGCCGGCGAGGGCGCCTCGGCCGACTTCCCGCTACGCAAAGCCGCTTCCGCCAGACGCCCCATCGAAGCCTGAACCGTAGCCCCCGCTACCATTGGCGGGGGCACTTTCGTCTTTTGGAGGGTGGGGCGTTAGCAGTCAGCGTGCTATTGTGCACTGCAAACGGATCAAAAAGAACGAGACCGGCCCCATGTCCGACGCACACAAGCCCGACCAAGCCAAGCCCGACCAAGCCAAGCCCGACGCACGCAAGCCCGACCAGCCCTGGATCTTCCGGACCTATGCTGGACACTCGACGCCCGGGGCCTCGAACGAGCTTTACCTGAAGAACCTGGCGAAGGGGCAGACGGGGCTCTCGGTCGCGTTCGACCTGCCGACGCAGACGGGCTACGATTCGGACCATCCGCTCGCGAAGGGCGAGGTCGGCAAGGTCGGCGTTCCGGTGGCGCATATCGGCGACATGCGCACGCTGCTCGCGGGCATCCCGCTCGGCAAGATGAACACGTCGATGACGATCAACGCGACGGCGGCGTGGATGCTGTCTCTCTACGTCGCCATCGCCGACGAGCAGGGCGTCAGCCGCAACCAGCTCACCGGCACGGTGCAGAACGACATCATCAAGGAATATCTCTCGCGCGGCACCTATGTGTTCCCGCCGCAGCCGTCCATGCGCCTCATCAAGGATGTGACGGTCTTCTGTTACCGCGAGGTGCCGAGGTGGAATCCGATGAACGTCTGCTCCTATCATTTGCAGGAAGCGGGCGCGACGCCAGTGCAGGAACTCGCCTATGCGCTCGCCACCGCTCAGGCCGTGCTCGATACGGTGAGGGACAGCGGCGAAATCCCCGAAGAGGAGTTCGGCCAGGCGCTGGCGCGCGTCTCGTTCTTCGTGAACGCAGGGATGCGCTTCGTCACCGAGATGTGCAAGATGCGCGCCTTCGTAGAACTGTGGGACGAGATCGCCGAGAAGCGCTACGGCGTGACCGATCCGAAGCTGCGCCGCTTCCGCTACGGCGTGCAGGTGAACTCGCTCGGCCTCACCGAGCCACAGCCCGAAAACAACGTCTACCGCATCCTCGTCGAGATGCTGGCCGTCGTGATGTCGAAGAAGGCGCGTGCCCGTGCGGTCCAGCTTCCGGCGTGGAACGAGGCGCTTGGCCTGCCGCGTCCGTGGGATCAGCAATGGTCGCTGCGCATGCAGCAGATCGTGGCCTACGAGACCGATCTTCTGGAATATGGCGATATCTTCGACGGCAGCCGCGAGATCGATGCGAAGGTCGAGGCGCTGAAGGCCGAGGCGCGCGAGGAACTGACGCGGATCGAGGCCATGGGCGGCGCGATCGCGGCGGTCGATTCGAGTTATATGAAGCAGCGGCTCGTCGAGGCGAATGCGGCGCGGCTCCAGAAGATCGAGTCGGGCGAGCAGGTCGTCGTCGGCGTGAACCGCTGGACCGAAACGGAGCCGTCGCCGCTGTCGGGCGGTGTCGGCGGTTCGATCATGACCGTACCCGAGGGGGTCGAGCGCGAGCAGGTCGAGGCGCTGAAGGCATGGCGCGCGGCCCGCGACGCAAAGGCGGTCGACGCCACGCTCACCGCGCTTCGCGAGGCGGCGCAGGAAGGCCGCAACATCATGGAGCCGTCGATTGCCTGCGCGAAGGCGGGCGTCACGACGGGCGAATGGGGTGACACGCTGCGCCAGGTGTTCGGCGAGTATCGCGCGCCGACCGGCGTTTCGCGCGCGGCGGCTCAGGGCGCTCGCGCCGACCTGACAACCATCCGCGCCGATGTGGCGCGCCTCTCGGCCAAGCTCGGACGCAGGCTCAAGCTCCTCGTCGGCAAGCCGGGCCTCGACGGTCATTCCAACGGCGCCGAGCAGATCGCCGTGCGTGCGCGCGATAGCGGCATGGAAGTGGTCTATGAGGGCATCCGCCTGACGCCCGCGCAGATCGTCAACGCGGCGCTCGAAGAAAGCGTGCATATCGTCGGCCTGTCGATCCTGTCGGGCAGCCACGTGCCGCTCGTGCGCGACGTGATGGACCGCATGCGCGCCGCGGGCCTCTCCGACATTCCGGTGGTCGTCGGCGGCATCATCCCGCTGGAGGACGAAGCGACGCTCAAGGCTTGCGGGGTCGCGGCGATCTACACGCCGAAGGACTTCCAGCTCAACGACATCATGGCAGGTTTAGTGCGGCTCACGGACCCGGATCTCAGGGTGCTTGCCTCCTGAATGTGGTGCAAGCATAGTAAAGCTTTACCGTAGCGGAACGAGACAGCCCGGCGGGGGTTCTCACGCTCGAAGCAACCGGGACGCCTTCAAGGCATGAGGATTTCGACACTGACAGGGCCGGACCTTGAGCGCGCGCTGCCGGAACTCGCGCGGCTCCGGATCGAGGTTTTCCGCGCCTTCCCTTATCTTTACGATGGCTCGCTCGACTACGAGCAAAGCTATCTCGCGTCCTTCGCCGAAGCGACGGATAGCATAGCGGTGGTTGCGGAAGAAGACGGCCGCATCGTCGGCTGCGCAACCGGCTCGGCGCTCGAAGGGCATAACGACCAGTTCGGGGAGCCTTTCCGCGCGCGGGGCATTGATGCTTTGCAGATTTTCTATTGCGGCGAGTCGGTGCTCGATCCCGCTTTTCGTGGGCGCGGCATAGGCCACGCGTTTTTCGACGCGCGTGAGGCTCATGCGAAAGCGCACGGCTATCGCTCGTCGGCATTCTGCGCCGTGGTGCGCCCCGATAATCACCCGCTGAAGCCGTCCGACTACTCGCCGCTCGATCCGTTCTGGGGGAAGCGCGGATATCGCAGGGCGGAGGGGCTGATCGCGACCTTCACCTGGAAGGACATCGATCAGCCTGAGGAAACGGCGCATTCCATGCAATTCTGGATACGGGAACTCGACTGATGGCCCGAACCATTCGCATCGCGTCGGCGCAGTATCCCATCGATGAACTGACGTCGATGTCGGCCTTCGCGGGCAAGCTCGCCCGCTGGGTCGAGCAGGCCGTCGTCAAGGGCGCGCAGTTGCTCGTCTTCCCTGAATACGCGTCGATGGAACTTGCGCGCATCGCCGGGCGGCATGTCTCGCGCGATCTCCACGCCTCGATCGAGGCCATGCAATATTACATCGCGGATTATGAAGCCGAATTTGCGAACCTCGCGAAACGGCACGGCGTTCATATCCTCGCGGGCAGCGCGCCGACGCGTCTTGCCGACGGCAGCGTCGTGAACCGCGCCCGCCTGTTCACGCCGCACGGCGAGACGGGGAGCCAGCAAAAGCAGATCCTCACCCGCTCGGAGCTGGAGGACTGGGGCATCGACGCAGGCACCGGCCTTTGCGTCTTCGACATCGGGCTCGCGAGGATCGGCATCGCCATCTGCTACGACTCCGAGTTTCCGCTGATCGTGCGCGCGATGTGCAACGCCGGCGCGGAGGTGATCCTCGTGCCGTCCTGCACCGACACGGCCTATGGCTACTTCCGCGTGCGCAACGCCTGCGCCGCGAGAGCGCTCGAAAACCAGGTGTATGTCGTTCAATCCTGCACGGTGGGTGAAGCCGACTGGTCGGCCGCGGTCGATCACAACTCCGGCGCGGCGGCCTTTTTCGCGCCGTCGGACCCGTTGTTTCCGTCGCCGTCCGGCGTGCTTGAGGAAGGCACGATGAACGCGCCGCAATGGGTATTCGCAACGCTCGACCTCGACGTTCTGACCGAGGTGCGAAAGGATGGCGACGTTCTCAACGCCCGCGACTGGGATTTGCAGCCCGGCGCGTCGGAGCTTCCGCCAGCCAAGGTCGTCACGTTCAAATAGGCGCTCGCAAGGACGCGCCTCGGAGCGAAAGCGCCTCCGCCCATTCCATCAAATCCCCGTAACGGAAAAACGTCTCTTTTCCTCAGGCATGACGCTTGCACGGTGTGTCAAGGCGAAGCATTGTGCGCCCGCACTCGACTCACGCCCGCCGTCAGGAGAAACGATGGCCATCCATGTCGCGCTGACCCATCGGACCGAATACGATTACGACCGCCTGACCGGGCTTGGCCCGCAGGTTGTGAGGTTGCGCCCGGCGCCTCACTGCCGCACGCCGATCCTGTCCTATTCGCTCAGCATCACGCCGGAAGAGCATTTCATCAACTGGCAGCAAGATCCGTTCGGCAACTATCTGGCGCGGCTCGTCTTTCCTGAAAAGACGCGTGAGTTCAAGGTGGTGGTGGACCTCGTCGCGGACATGGCCACGATCAACCCCTTCGACTTCTTCGTCGAGGAATACGCGCAGAACTGGCCCTTCGACTACGACACGTCGCTGAAGGAAGAACTCGCGCCCTACCTCAAGGCCGAGACGCCGGGGCCGCTTCTGAAAGAGTACATCGCCGGTCTCAAGATCGATGCGAAGACCTCCATCGATTTCATCTGGGCGCTTAATTTGCAGCTCCAGAAGGATATTGCCTATCTGATACGCATGGAGCCGGGCGTTCAGACGCCGGAAGAGACGCTGAAGAATCGCTCCGGCTCGTGCCGCGATTCGGGCTGGCTGCTCGTGCACATCATGCGACACTACGGCCTCGCCGCGCGTTTCGTCTCCGGCTACCTCATTCAGTTGAAGGCGGATCAGAAGTCGCTCGACGGGCCGTCCGGCACCGAGGTGGATTTCACCGACCTGCACGCATGGGCGGAAGTGTACCTTCCCGGCGCGGGCTGGATCGGCCTCGATCCGACATCCGGTCTGTTCGCGGGCGAAGGCCACATTCCGCTTGCCGCCACGCCCTCTCCGCAGAGTGCCGCGCCCATTTCCGGCGAGCATGATGAGGCTGAGGTGACGTTCGGCTTCGACATGCAGGTGCAGCGCATCTATGAAAGCCCGCGCGTGACGCTGCCCTACACGGACGACCAGTGGAAGGCTATCGCGGCGGCTGGGCATGAGGTCGATCGGCGGCTTGATGAAGGCGACGTGCGCCTGTCGATGGGCGGCGAGCCGACCTTCGTCTCTATCGACGACGTTGACGGCGCGGAGTGGAACACGGACGCCGTTGGCCCGACGAAGCGCCGTTATGCCGAAGAGCTGATCCGCCGCCTGCGCGACCGCTTCGCACCGGGCGGCCTCCTGCATTACGGGCAGGGCAAGTGGTATCCCGGCGAACAGCTTCCGCGCTGGTCGTTCTCGGTCTACTGGCGCGCCGATGGCCATCCGCTCTGGGAAAACGAAGCGCATATCGACCACGAAATCCCCGTGAAGCCTGCAACCCAGGAAGACGCGGGCCGCTTTGCGGAAGTGCTGGCGGAACAACTCGACCTCCCCGCCGATGCGGGCGTTCCGGCCTATGAAGATCCGGCGCATTTTCTTCTCATCGAGCAGAAGCTGCCGATCAACGTCGAGCCCGAGGACAACAAGCTCGACGACCCGCAGGAGCGCGACCGCGTCATCCGCGTGTTCGAGCGCGGCCTCGACAAGCCGTCCGGCTACGTCATGCCGATTCAGGTGTGGCACAGTCAGGCGCGCGGCCGCACATGGGTGACGGAGAAGTGGAACTTCCGTCGCCGCAGGCTCTATCTCGTGCCGGGCGATTCGCCCGTGGGCTATCGCCTGCCGCTGTCGTCCACGCCCTACATCGTGCCGTCTAATTATCCGCACATCATCCCGACCGATCCGTTCGCGGCGCGTGCCTCCATGCCGTCGCGCGAGGTGCTTCTGAGGAGCCGCCGCGAGTCGGTGACGCTGCTTGCGCCTCCCGCTCCGCCTGCGCCGCTCGTGCCGACCGAGGTGTTCGGCAATGTCCGCACCGCGCTTGTCATAGAGCCGCGCGACGGGCATCTGTGCGTGTTCATGCCGCCGCTCGTCGATGCGGAAGATTACGCCGCGCTTGCCGCCGCCATCGAGGAAACCGCGAAGATCACGGGCCAGCCGGTCCATGTCGAGGGCTATCACCCGCCACACGATCCGCGCCTCAACGTCATCAAGGTCACGCCCGATCCCGGCGTCATCGAGGTGAACATTCAGCCCGCGTCGAATTGGGATGAGGCGGTAAACATCACCGAGACGGTGTATGAAGAGGCGCGGCTCGCCCGGCTCGGCACCGAGAAATTCATGGTCGACGGCCGCCACACCGGCACCGGCGGCGGCAACCACATCGTGCTCGGCGCGAAAACGCCAGCCGACAGCCCCTTCCTGCGCCGCCCGGACCTGCTCGGCAGTATCATCGCCTATTGGCAGAACCACCCGTCGCTGTCCTATCTGTTCTCGGGCCTTTTCATCGGCCCGACCAGCCAGGCGCCGCGCATCGACGAGGCGCGGAACGACTCGCTCTACGAGATGGAAATCGCGCTCAGCCAGATCCCCGACAAGGATTACGGCTGGATACCTTCGTGGCTCGTGGACCGCGTCTTCCGCAACCTGCTCATCGACTCGTCGGGCAATACGCACCGCGCGGAAATCTGCATCGACAAGCTCTACTCACCGGATTCGTCGTCCGGCCGCCTCGGCCTCGTCGAGTTCCGCAATTTTGAAATGCCGCCGCATGCGCAAATGAGCCTCGCGCAGCAGCTTCTGCTTCGCGCGCTGATCGCGTGGTTCTGGGAGAAGCCCTTCAAACGCCGCCTCATCCCGTGGGGCACCGAACTGCACGACCGCTTCATGTTGCCGGATTTCGTCTGGGCCGACTTCAAGGACGTGATCGGCGATCTGAAGGACGCCGGCTTCCCGGTCGAGGCCGAGTGGTTCGCGCCGCATTTCGAGTTCCGCTTCCCGCTTTACGGCAGCGTGGACTATCAGGGCATCGAGATCGAACTTCGGCAGGCGCTGGAGCCGTGGCACGTGCTGGGCGAGGAAGGCTCGCCGGGCGGCACCGTCCGCTATGTCGATTCGTCGCTCGAACGCCTTCAGGTGAAGGTGAAGGGCAATCTCGGCAATCGCTATCAGCTGCTCTGCAACGGCGTGACCGTGCCGCTGAAGCCGACCGGCACGCATGGCGAGGCGGTTGCGGGCGTGCGCTTCCGTGCGTGGTGGCCATCAAGCTGCCTTCAGCCGACGATCCCGCCGCATACGCCGCTCGTGTTCGACCTTTACGACAGCCACGCCGGGCGCTCCGTTGGCGGCTGCCGCTAT
>NZ_JFZJ01000086.1 GCF_000636015.1 Rhodomicrobium udaipurense JA643 | reverse complement strand
TCGAAGGCTACGGCCTGTCGGAGACGTCCCCCGTCACGCATATCAATCCGCTGACCGGCCCGAAGAAGGAGTGCTCCATCGGCCTGCCGGTGCCGGGCACGGAGATGTCGCTCCGAAAGCTCGGCGATCCGCAGGAGGAAGTGCCGCTCGGTGAGAAGGGCGAAATCTGCATTCGCGGCCCGCAGGTGATGAAGGGCTACTGGAACAAGCCGAAGGAGACGGCCGACACCTTCGTCGGCGAATACTTCCGCACCGGCGACGTCGCCTATATGGACGAAGACGGCTTCACCTACATCGTCGACCGCATCAAGGATCTGATCATCTGCTCGGGCTTTAATGTCTATCCGAGGCGCATCGAGGAGGCGATCTACGAGCATCCCTCGGTGGACGAGGTCACCGTGATCGGCGTGCCGGACAAATATCGCGGCGAAGCGCCGAAGGCGTTCGTGAAACTGCGCGAAGGACAGCAGGTGACGAAGGAAGAGATGCTCGATTTCCTCAAGGAGCGCATCTCGAAGATCGAGCTGCCGGCCGATATCGAGTTCCGCGCCGAACTGCCGAAGACGCTGATCGGCAAGCTTTCTAAGAAGGAGCTGAAGGCGGAGGAGGGCGCGAAGCCGCATTGATGTGCGGCTGCGGGCTCGCGCGGCCTGACGAAGGCGTGGGGGAACCCCGCCTCGCTCGACAAAAAAAAACCGGCGGGCCTGTCGCGTAACGCAAACGCATGTCTGCGTAACGCAGGCGGCCAGCGTTATTTCCCGCCTTGCTCGCGCTCTTTGGCCTTCGCGCGATCCCAGTACACGCCCATTTCGTCGAGGCGCATCTCTTCGAGCTTGCGGCCTTCCTCCGCCGCGCCCTTCACGACCTCGCCCATGCGCCGCACGAATTTCGTGTTTGCCGAACGGAGCGCCGCCTCGGGATCGATGTCGAGCCAGCGCCCGAGATTGACGACCACGAACATGAGGTCGCCGAATTCCTCGAAGCGGCGCTTGTTGGTTTCGGGGCCAGGAGCGGCCGCGATTTCGGCGCGCAGTTCGGCGAGCTCCTCGTCCACCTTTTCGAGGACGGGATCGATCGTCGGCCAATCGAAGCCGACGCGTGCGGCGCGTTCCTGAAGTTTCGTGCTGCGAAGGAGCGCGGGCAGAGCTGCGCCGATGCCGTCGAACAGGCCGAGCGGCGCTGACTCCGCCGCCGCTGCGTCGTCCGTTCCCCGCCGCTCGGCCTTCGCCCTGCGTTCCTCCGCCTTGATCGCCTCCCAGGTCGCTTTCGCGTCTCCGCCGGTGCCCTCGAAAACATGCGGATGACGGCGGATGAGCTTCTCGCTGATGGCGTTCGCGACGTCGGCGAAGGCGAAATGCCCGGCTTCCTCCGCCATGCGCGCGTGAAAGACCACCTGCAACAAGAGGTCGCCAAGCTCGTCCTTGAGGTCGTCCATGTCGCCGCGCTCGATTGCGTCGGCCACCTCATAAGCTTCCTCGATCGTGTAGGGTGCGATCGTGGCGAAGCTCTGCTTCACGTCCCAGGGGCAGCCGCGTTCGGGATCGCGCAGGCGCGCCATGATGGCGATGAGCCGCAAAAGCTGCGCCTCGGCGGAAGAAGGCACGTCCAGCGCTGCATCATGCCCGCGCGTTTCCGATTCGTTCGTCACGCTTCCTCCATGCCCGCAGGCGGTTGACGGTCAAGGCCAAATCACCCTACGGTTTATATCCTTCGGGAAAAAGCGTGCAAGGACGTGTCATGCGGCTCGTCGCAGCCATCTTCCGCTCATTCTATCGGGCGATCCTGCGTCGCTTCCGGGCGATGTCGGCTGCGCGGAGAGCTTCGTGGAGATCCGGCGCGCCATTGCAGGCGGTTGGCACCCCGGCGGACAATCCCGACCCCGTTGGCGTTATCGCCGATGCCGCGCAAGTCGCCGCGCAAACCACGATTTTTCACCGCCCGAGCATAGTCTCACGCGATTCCGTGCTTCACCGGAAGCGCGAAGCTCAAACATTTCCCGCACGCTTTTTCTTCGGTCCGTTCGCCATCGGACCTCCTCGCCGGAAAAATGCAAGGACAACAACAGGACCGCCGTTTCTAGCGTTCTTTGTATGTTCCTTGGCCCGCCAACCGAGCCGCGTCAGCGCCTGGTGATTGACCACAAAGGTCAGGCCTGCGGAGCCCTCGCCAAACAATTCAATTTTCCACCATGACAATCGTCGCCCAAAAATCGGGTTCGTACGGCGCAGTGTTGGTATGCCTGTTTTTCGGATCAATCCGAGACACGGAGGGGGTATTTGTGTCTTCGCAATTAGCGGAGATGTTCGCCAAAAGTTCCGCCTGCGGCCTAATTTTCTCGAATTATAATGAAATTCTTTACAGTTTGTTCTTGCCGCATCGCTCGTCTCAAAAACTCGAAAAACCATAAGCTTCACTGCCGCTGATTCCGCGCGTCCGACATGCGACGGACGGGGCGATATGAACAAAACGAGGACATGACGAGGATAAGCGTCTCATCTCCGCGCGGCTTTGGCGACGCCATGCGGCATCAGAGCCACGCGGCAGTTTGCGCGGTTTCGGATCGCGCGATGAAATGGCGAGAAAAGTCTGCGCGAAGGGCGACGGCCGGACCTAAATCCGTGCGTCCCGTCGCCGTCGGATTGTGATGCTGGGTGGCGATCGATGCTGCATTACGGAAACTTTCCATAATGCATCTTATGCGAATCACACAAATATGTGGTGACACGCCGGTGCCGAGTGGCGACTTCTGGAGACAGCCGGACAGCCGGTTTGCACCGCAACCGCGCGGGGCCCGCCGTATCATCATTTTATAAGAAGCGTTCGTCTCACCCGGCGCATGGCAGCGAGCGCGGAAGACAGCGCGAAGAGTCACTCGCGAGCGCCGCTAAATTGAAGCTTTGCGAGGCTGGATCCACTCGCTGGTGGCGACCGGAGAGGTCACAGCCCCCCTACCGCACTTCAACTCGACCGCAGACTTGGCGGCGGCGAACCCGTCGTTAAGCGGCCACTCAGCTTTCCGTGGCGGGCGTCTCGTGGAATTTCGCGGAGAAGCGATCCAGCAACCGCACGCCATAGCCCGATCCCCAGCTCGGGTTTATATCGGTCGAGGGCGACGCCATAGCTGTGCCCGCAATATCGAGGTGTGCCCAGGGCGTACCATTCTTGACGAAACGCTGCACGAACTGTGCGGCGGTGATCGAACCCGCATCGCGGGCGCCGATATTCTTGATATCGGCAAACTTGCCGTCGATCATCTTGTTATATTTCTTCGAAAGCGGCATGCGCCACGCGAGTTCGCCCGACTCAGCGCCAGCCTCGACGATCTCGCTCGCGAGTTTGTCGTCGTTCGAGAACAGCCCCGCATATTCCTTGCCGAGCGCGACGAGGATCGCGCCCGTCAGCGTGGCGAGCGTAATCAGGAGCTTCGGTTCGAGATGTTCCTGCGCGTACCACAGCAGGTCCGCAAGCACGAGGCGGCCCTCGGCGTCGGTGTTGAGAATTTCGATGGTCTGGCCCGAGGCCGAGGTGACGATGTCGCCGGGCCTTGTCGCCGTGCCACTCGGCATGTTTTCCACAAGTCCGACGATGCCGACCGCGTTCACGGGCGCCTTGCGCAGCGCGAGCGTAGCCATCGCGCCCGCGACCGCAGCCGCGCCGCCCATGTCGCCCTTCATGTCTTCCATGCCGGGGCTCGGCTTGATGGAGATGCCGCCGGAATCGAAGCAGACGCCCTTGCCGACGAACACGATATTGCCGTCGCCCGCCGAGCGACCGACCGCGCCGTTCCACCTCAGCACCACAACCGAAGTCGGCTGCGCACTCCCCTGCCCCACCGCCAGCAATGCGTTCATGCCGAGCGACTTGAGCTTCGGTTCGTCCAGCACTTCGACCGTGAGCCCGAGCGCTTCGAGCGCGCGCAACCTCGCGGTAAATTCGGGCGGCGTCAGGATATTGGCCGGTTCGTTGACGAGATCGCGCGCGAGATAAACGCCGGAAAGCGCCGCCTCGGTGTGTTGGAGCTTCGCCGCAAGCTTGTCGCCCCAGCAGGAGAAGATCGAGAGCTTCGGCGGCGCGCGGCCTTCGTCCTGCTCCTCCTCGCCTCCGTCCGCGCTTTTGGCGGCTTTCGACTTGTACTTTTTGAACGTATAGCTTCTGAGGCCGAAACCCGCCGCGAACCCGAGCGGTGCCTCTTCCGGCAGGTGATCGACGCCCGCGAATACCACGTCGACCTCGGTCGTCTTCTTCGGCAGCTTACCGCGCACGACGCCGCCGAGGTCCATCCAGTCGCGATGGGTCAGCGTCTTGGCGTCGCCGATGCCAACGAGCAGGAGCCGCGCCGCCTTGATGCCATGCGGGGCCAGAATTTCGAGCAGATTCTTGCGCTTCGGCTTGAATCCGGCCACCTCGATTGCGCGAGAGACCGCGCCCGCGCTCGCCTTGTCGAGCCGCTTGATGGGAGGCGGCAGCTCTTCGCCCTCCGTCACGAAATAGACGGCGGTCGGGCTTTTCGGCTCCGGCTGCAACGAGGCGAACGAAACGGCTGGAAGTTCTGTCATCGAGTGGGCGGACCGTTCTGGCGGGAAATCAGGATTCCAAAGCGTACAGGAAATGCGCGGCGTTGCAAAGTCCGCCTCAACAGGAAACAGCGCTCGAAATCGCGCCGAAAATGCGCCATGAACCCATGCGTAGTGGGCCGGTGAATTTCCTTTGCTGCACCGGACGCAAATGCCGGACCAGGACCGCTCGAAAACGGGCAAAAGCCGGAGCGTGACCCGCCCGCTGGAGTGATCGTGAATGTTGATTAGCCGATATATCTTCCGCCAGACGGCATCGGCGCTCATCATGATCCTCGTATCGCTTACGCTTATCGTCTGGCTGACGTCGCTGCTGCGCGAGATCAAGCTCCTGACCGCGCAGGGACAAACATTCCTTCTTTTTCTTCAGATCACAGCGCTCGCTATCCCGAGCCTGATCGTCACGGTGGCGCCGGTCGCCTTCCTGATCGCAGCGCTTCACAGCCTCAACCGTCTTTCAGGCGACAGCGAACTTATCGTGCTGTCGGCGGCGGGCTCCTCGGTGTGGCGGCTGTTCTCTCCGTATCTCTTTCTCGCCGTCGTCGTCTCGATGTGTGTGCTGACCGCAAACCTGTTCGTGCTGCCTAAAGCCGCGCGCCTCCTCGGCGATACCGTCTCGCAGGTGCGCGCGGACGTGCTTTCGCAGGTGATCCAGCCCGGCGAATTCTCCGACCTCGAACCGGGCCTCACCTTTCACATGCGCGCCAAGGGCGACAACGGAGAGCTTCTGGGCGTCGTGGTGCGGGACGAGCGCGATCCGAAGGCGGTGACGACCGTCATCGCCGAGCAGGGGCAGATCCTGCAGGATGGCGGGCGCGCATCCATGATGCTTCACGACGGCCAGATCATTCGTCAGCAGGCCGAGAAGACGGCCGCGCAGGTTGTGGTCTTCACGAGCTACGCCTTCGACATCGGCGATTTTTCCGCCAAAAAGGGGCCCCGCGAGCGCAAGCCTCGCGAGCGCGATATCGGCGAACTGCTGTATCCCGACAAGGAAAGCCCCGCTTATACGAACAACAAGGGATCGTTCCGCTCGGAAATCCACGAGCGCTTTTCCGGGGCGCTCTATCCCATCGCCTTCGCTATCATCGCCGTGCTGTATCTTGGCCGCCCGAAAACCACGCGCGAGGGCCGCACCGGCAATCTTTTCACGGCCTTCACGTTGGGCGCGGCGATCCGCATCGCGGGCATCGCGGGCGTGAACATCGTCGGCAAGAAGGCATGGGCGCTCGGTCTTATCTACGGCATACCCGTCACGGTGATCGTGGCGGGGCTCGTGATGTTGCGGCTGGACATCGGCGCGCCGGTCATATCGCTGCCAAGCCTGCGCCTGCCCTCGTTTCTGAAACGCGGCGGTTCCGCCCCCGCGGCTCGGGCGTCCTGAGGATTTTGCGTCATGATGATTTTCACCACCGTTGGCCGCTACATGGCGAAAAGGTTCGCCATCACCATCCTCGGCGTCTTCTTCGTGACGTTGCTGCTGATCTTTTTCGTGGACTTCGTCGAGGTGCTTCGGAGCGGCGCGAGAAAAGACGTAAGCGCGGGCACGCTCGCGCTCATCACGCTTCTGCGCATCCCCATTTTCGCGGAACTCACCCTACCCTTCGCGATCCTGATCGGCACCATCGCCGCATTCCTCAGTCTCAGCCGCACGTCGGAGCTGACGATTATGCGCGCCGCCGGGCTTTCCGTGTGGCAGTTCGTTCAGCCGGCGCTGATCGTCGCGATCTTTTTCGGCGTCTTCGCCGTCACGGTCTACAACCCCGTTGCATCCGCCATGAAGGCCAAGTCGGAGAAGATCCAGGCCGAGATTTTCCAGTCCGAAAAGTCGTTCGCAACCTCGCGTGGAACCGGCTCATGGCTGCGTCAGGAGAGCGTGGACGGGCCGACGATTCTGCATGCCAAAACGTCCGCCGACAGAGGTTTGACGCTGGCTGGCGTGACGCTGTTGCAATTTGATCCCGCCAACAGATTTTATGAGCAAATACAAGCGAACAAGGCTGAACTGCGGCAAGGTTACTGGCGGCTCGAAGGTGTGACTGTGCAAAGCTCAGGCGATGCCGTTCGGCGCTATGACGAATATTTTGTCAGTACATATCTGGGGCCTGCTCAGATCATGAACAGTTTAGGCTCCTTGGAAACCTTGTCATTCTGGGATTTGCCTGGTTTTATTGCGTTTGCACAGAAGGCCGGCCTTCCAACACGTCAGTATGAACTTCAACACCAGTTGTTTCTCGCTCGACCTATTCTTATGGCCGCGATGGTGCTGATTGCTGCAACCTGTTCGCTGAAAGCCTTTCGTTTTGGCAAAATCCAAACTATGGTTCTGACGGGATTAACCGGGGGGTTCGGTTTTTTCATATTCTCTGAACTTTCGCGAAAGGTGGGCGCGTCGGGATTGGTTCCTGTTACGGTGGCTGCTTGGGGACCGGCGCTCGTTGCCCTTCTCCTTTCGGCGACCGTACTCCTGTATCAGGAGGACGGGTGAGCGGGGCAGAGATGGGATTGGCCGGGGGGCTTGAGAGTGGTGGTCTTCAGTAAGAGGGCGGCGAGCGATGCCTAGCAAACTGCTGGCAGCAATGTTGGCATGCCTGATGTGCCTGGGCAGCGCTGCGCGTGCGCAGACGCCAAGCAATCAGACGCGCGGTGGCGAGACCACTGTGGCCAAGAAGGTATCGCCGGACAAGGCGTCGCCGCTTCTCTTGCAGGCCGACGACCTCGTTTACGATCACCGCAACAACCGCGTGGTCGCGCGCGGCAACGTCGAAATCTATTACGACGAAAATATCCTGCTGGCTGACGAGGTCATCTATGACAAGTCGGCGAATACGCTGACGGCCATCGGCAATGTCCGGCTCAAGGAAGCCGACGGTTCGGTCGTTAACGCCGAACGCCTTACGCTCAGCTCGAATTTCCGCGATGGCTTCATCCGCTCGATGAAGGCTCTGACGCAGGACGACAGCCGCATCGCGGCCTCGAACGCCTACCGCAAGGACGGAAAGACCGTTTACGAGAACGGCGTCGTGACGTCCTGCAAGCCTTGCGAGGCCAACCCCGACCGCGCGCCGATCTGGCGCATCAAGGCGACGCGCGTCATCCAGGACAAGCAGGACCAGAACATCTATTTCGAAGATACGCGCTTCGAGCTTTTTGGCGTGCCGATTGCGTGGCTTCCCTATTTCTACGTTCCCGATCCGAGCGTAAAGCAGCGCTCCGGCGTGCTCGCGCCGCAATATCGGCATGATACGTCGACAGGCTACGCCCTGACCGTTCCCTATTACTACGCCATTTCGCCGAATTACGACCTGACGCTGTCGCCTACCTTTACCACCAAGGCGGGCTACCTGATGCAGGCGGATTGGCGGCAGCGCCTGTGGAACGGCGCCTACGAAGTGAAGCTTGCCGGCGTCTATAACGACAATGCGGACGACTTTGTCGGCCAGCGCGACTGGCGCGGCAGCATCGAGACGAAGGGCGAATTCGAGCTGAACAAGTTCTGGAAATTCGGCTGGAACGCGATCCTCGAAAGCGACGATACATTCCGCCGTTTCTACCACATAGACAGTATCTATTCGACGGAGCGCGTTTCGAGCGTCTATCTCACCGGGATGGGTGAGAGGAACTACTTCAACATGTCCGTGAGCCGCTATGGTAATCTCGGCGGGCAGCCTTATGATTACTCTACAGGCGATTATTTGAGCAACACTGGAGCGTCGTGGGCGTATCCAAGCATCGACTATAATTATGTGCACGACAAACCGGTGTTCGGCGGTGAACTGAAGTTCGATGCGAACGTGGTTGCGCTGTCGTCCGATGAACGGCGCACATATACAAACAATGTGGTCAACCCGTATTTCGACCGCACCGACCGCATTGTGACGTCAGCGGAATGGCGTCGGACGTTGACGGACGACCTCGGCCAGCGCTTCACGCCCTTCGTTTTCGGGCGCGGTGACATCTATAGTGTGTCGAGCTTCAAGGACGTGAGCGGCGACGCTGGCGACAGCGATACATTCACGCGTCAGATGGTCGGCGGCGGTCTCGACTATCGGTATCCCTTCGTGGCGCATACCGACACGGCCTCGCACGTCATCGAGCCCGTTGGACAGATCGTCACGCGCACCAACGTGTCGAACAACGACAGGATGCCGAACGTCGATTCGCAAAGCCTTGTTTTCGACGACACGCTGCTTTTCGACATCAACAAGTTCTCAGGCTACGACCGAATCGAAACCGGGACGCGCGCCAATGTGGGCCTGCAATACACGATGCAGACCTATAATGGCGTGAGCGTGCGGGCCGTCGGCGGCGAAAGCTTCCAGGTTGCCGGGAAAAACTCCTACGATCCGGCGACCGGCCTTTATAATACGCGGTCGGATTATGTGGTCGGCGGCTATGTCGACTACCTCAACATGTTTCGCTTCGTGACACAGTTCCGTCTGGACGAAAGCGACTTCACCGTCGCCCGCCAGGATTACAGCGCGCAGGTAAAGCTCGGCATCTTCGAAGGCGCCCTGAGCTACGTCGCGGTGGCGGCGCAGCCTCTTCTCGGCTTCGACACGGCCCGCGAGGAAGTCGCCGGCTTTGGGGCCGTCAAGCTCACCGACGAATGGACCGTGTTCGGCGATGCGCGCTACAATCTGGAACTCTCGCAGTTCGTTCGCAATAGCGTGGGCGTCCAGTATGCGGACGAGTGCTTCATATACTCGGTCACCTATCAGCGCACTTTCGTCGAATATTCCGATCTGAAGCCCGATACGTCCGTAATGGTTCGCATCGGCATCAAGGGTTTCGGTCAGCAAACCACGCCGAGCTCGATCGGCGATCTGTCGCCAGAAGCGGCGTCGTTCCGCTAGAGCATGATGCGCAATGGCCGACCTTGGCTCTGCGATGAAACATGCTCTCGGCGACTCTGTTCTGAGAGCCTATACCCGGTGTGAGCCGGCGTCAGCGCCAGAGCCTTGTACAGAAGGTCGCGGTTGGTCCCTTGGTTTCGACGCTGCCTCGATCGCGGGTTAAAATGGATCGGGCCTCTAAGCCGAGCCGCCCCGCTTCAAAGTGGGTGATCCCGAAGCGTTTGCCCCGTTTCTTGGATGGCAATTCAGACAAAATCGGCGGTGTATCCCGCCATCGCAACCGAAACGGGGATTATGGCAAAGGCAGGCACACTCTTGCCGCAAATGAAATCCAAGTTTCCGGCATGAGAATCGCAAAGCTTCATCGCGCCGCCACTCTCGCGGTTGCCGCAGTGCTGTCGGTGCTGGCCCTGGTCGCAACGGACGCCAAAGCGCAGAACATCGTTGTCCTCGTGAACGACGAGCCGATTACGTCAGGCGACATCGCGCAGCGCACGCGATGGATGGCGCGGACGAGCGGCTTCGGGGATCGCATGAAGGCGCTTCTCACGGGCGATTCGATCAAGGAGCGCTTCCGGCAGCTCATGATAAAAGCGAACCCGCGCTCGCAGGCCGAGGCGGAGCAGACCGCCGAGCGCATCAAGAAGCAGCTCATCGAGGAAGCCAAAGGCCGCGTGCTGTCGGAAGGCGGCGGCACATCGCGCAAGCAGGTCATCGAAACGCTGATCGAAGACAAGCTGAAGCTTCAGGCCGCGAAAAGGCTTGAGATTACGGTCTCCGACAAGGAGGTCGAGGAGGTTCTCGCCCAGCGAGCGGGTGGCGGCGACGGCAAAAAGCCTCAACTCAATGAATTCTACCAGCAGTTCGAGGCTGACGGCATCAGCCGCAAGACTGTGCAGAACATCATTCGCGCGCAACTCGCCTGGCGCGACGTGATCCGCCGTCAGTACGGCCCGCGCATCGCGGCGATGCTCGCGGCGCTGCCTACCGACGACCAGAAGCCCGCCGATGGGGACATCCAGTTCGACGTGCGCGTTCTGAGGCTCGCGGTCGCGGGTTCGGACGAGCGTGCCGTAAGCCAGCGCATGATGGAGGCGGAGAATCTTCGCAGCAAGTTCACCTCCTGCGCCGACCTGCCCAAGCGCGCGAAGCTCGTGGCCGACGCATCCGTCAAAGCGGTCGACAAGGCGAAACTCGCTTCGTTCAACAAGGACGCGCAACCCCTGATCCTCAAGGCCAGCGAGGGCCAGATGACCCCGCCGATCCTCGTATCCGGTGCGGTCGAAGCCTACGCCATTTGCAAGAAGGGCATCGTGCTCAAGCGAAACCCCGCCGCCGAGCAGAAGCCGGACGCGCGCGCGCAGGAATACGACCGTTTCTCTCGGCGCTACCTTCAGGAATTGAAGAAATCTGCATCGATAGATTATCGCACGAAGGTGGACTGAGCTATTCCGGGGCGTGGATATTTGCCGCGTCGCAGTTTCGAGGCCTGTCTTTAGCAGCGTAGCGCGGCAATCTTCGCGCCTAGACCTATGCAGGACAGGCGGCAATTTTCTGGTTGGCCGCGCCTGCGCGTCGTCTTGGCGCCTACCCTCCGTGCCTACCGACCTTAACGTGTCTGCGGCGCCGCGCTAAAAGCCATTACGAAAAGCCGCAGGCGAGCCCACGCACCGCCAATGCTGTTCTCCGCAGCTCCCTCAACCTCCCGCGCGATTTCCTGACACCGTCTGCTGTCCGTCATTCCAAGCCGGGGCCGAAGACGTTATAATCGCAGCCTTCGAACGCGCGCCCCGTCGCGCCCATTGTAGCCCGGAGCCAGTCCTTGGCGGTTTCCCTCGCACATCCCGAATTGCCGCTCGCCGTCACCATGGGCGATCCCGCCGGGATCGGTCCCGATGTCACGCTCGCGGCATGGGCGCGGCGGCGAGACTGCGCGCTCGCTCCGTTCTTCGTCATCGCCGACCCCACCCATTTCGAGGCCCGCGCCGCGCTGCTTGGTATCGCCGTGCGTGTTGAGCGCATCGCGCGCCCCGAAGACGCCGCGCCCGTGTTTGGTGACGCGCTGCCCGTTTTGCCCCTTCGCGCGCCGCTTGCACCCGTCGCGCCCGGAAAGCCGTCCGTGGCTCACGCCGCCGCTGTCATCGAATCGATTGAAGAGGCAGTCGCGCTCGCGCTATCGGGCCGCGCCGCCGCTGTCGTCACCGCGCCTATCGCGAAATTCGTGCTCATGGAAACCGGCTTCGCTCACGCGGGCCATACGGAATTTCTTGCGGAACTCGCCGTGCGCCACGGGCATCCGCCGCGACCGCCCGTCATGCTGATGGCGTCGCCGCGCCTGAAGACGGTGCCGGTCACGGTGCATATCCCGCTGAAGGATGTTTTCGCCGCGCTGACGCCGGACATCATTATCGGCACCGCGCGAACGACGGCCGAAGGGCTGACGCGCTTTTTCGGCATCGCGCGCCCGCGCCTCGCCATCTGCGGCCTGAACCCGCACGCAGGCGAAAACGGCGCGCTCGGCCACGAGGAGACGGACATCATCGCGCCTGCCATCGAGCGCCTCAAGGCGGAAAGCATCGACGCCACGGGCCCGCACCCCGCCGACACGCTGTTCCACGACGCGGCGCGCGAAACCTATGACGCGGTGCTTGCAATGTATCACGATCAGGCGCTGATCCCGTTCAAGACGCTCGCCTTTGACGACGGCGTGAACGTGACACTCGGCCTGCCCTTCATCCGCACATCGCCCGATCACGGCACGGCGTTCGCGCTTGCCGGTACCGGTCAGGCCAACCCGCAAAGCTTTATCGAAGCGCTTCGTCTCGCCCGGCGCATGGCCGCGAGCGCGGCAGCCGGCACGGGGCCTCGCACGTGAGCGCCGCCGCCATCGAATCGCTGCCGCCGTTGCGCGAAGTCATCAAGGATGCGTCGCTTTCGGCGCGGAAATCGCTCGGGCAGAACTTTATCCTCGACCTCAATGTCACGCGCCGTATCGCGCGCGCGGCCGGGCCGCTCGATGGCGCAACCGTGCTCGAAATCGGCCCCGGACCCGGCGGTCTGACGCGCGCGCTTCTCATCGAAGGAGCATGCGGCGCCATCGCGGTCGAGCGCGACGAACGCTTTCGCCCCGCCCTCGACCAGATCGCGGAGGCAAGCGGCGACCGTTTCCGTGTGACCTTCGCCGATGCGATGAACATCGACTATCCGGCCTTCGCCGCCGAGACGGGTGCGAATCGCCTCGTCGCCAACCTCCCTTACAACATCGCGACGCCGCTCATCGTCGGCTGGCTGACCGAGGCGCGCTGGCCGCCATGGTTCGACCGGATCGTCGTCATGGTGCAAAAGGAAGTCGCCGAGCGGCTGGTGGCGGATGTCGGGAGCGATCATTACGGGCGGCTCGCGGTCATCGCGCAATTCCGGGCGCGCGCGCGCATTCTATTCACCTTGCCGCCATCGGTGTTCACGCCGCCGCCGAAGGTCGCGTCCGCGCTGGTGGAGATAGTACCACGCGCGCAAGCGCCCGACGCGGTCCCGACCGCCTGGCTTGAAAGGGTGACTGCCGCAGCGTTCGGGCAGCGCCGAAAGATGCTTCGGTCGAGCCTCGCCTCGCTGGGAGCCGACACGGCCCGCCTGCTCGCGGATGCCGCTATCGATCCGGCCGAACGCGCGGAACGGCTCACGGTGGAAGATTTCATCCGCCTCGCGCAAGCGCTTCAACGCCAGCGCAGCGAGTAATCGACACCTGAAACTTACAGTGTCGGGCTGCTTTGATTTATGGCACGACGCTGGAGTGGAGCAGTTTGACATCCCGGTCGCCGCAAGGGCGCGCTCAAATGCCCAATTCAAAAGCTCCGCTTGAATCAGAAAGTTACTCGCGGCCCTGCGATCTGGACATTTGCTCCGCGAGGGTGCTGCAAAGATAGAAGTCTCGGAATCAGACCAGTAGACTACCGCGCCAGGCCGCTGAAAATAGAGGCGACGCCGCGAAAGAACGGCGCGTTGGCGTTGCGCGTCTGGCGAGAGCTGGGCTGCGTTCGCGCTCTTCTGCGCTGCCCGTTGACCTGCTGGGGTGCCGCGTTGACGGCCGGTCTGGCCGCTGCGGTAGCACTCGCGCCCGCGCCCCCCGCCTGGCCGGTCGCTGTCGTCTCCGAGGCGGCCGCGCCGTCCTTCTTCTGCATCCACGGCGGAAGGTAGGATTTGCGCTCACCGCCTTCGGTCTGGGGCGCGGCGTTGGTGGGAGCCTCATCGGTCGCGGCAAACGCGGCGGCGTTGACCGACATGGTCAGCAGCAAGAGAGACGCGCCCAGAAGTTTCGCCTTGTCGACCATTGATGACCTCATTGAAAACGCCCAAGCCTCCGTTGAATCGCGGAGCCGGATACAATTCGTAACTGCGGTGGGGCGCACCCCATGTGCGTCGTTGCTCGCAGGAATAACACGCGACAATGCGATTGAGCTTAAGCTCGCCACGCCAATCTCTGCGCGGAAAATTGTATCGCGCTTACCACTCCGCCGAGCTTTGACGGGTGATGCGAACATTTTCGCACGGCCGGGCGTTTGCACGCGTCCGATTGCATCGGCTTCGGCTGCGGAACCGACGGGCGGCGCGGTGTGGTCAGTCGCGCTCCGAGGGGTCGAGGGCACGTGAGAGTGCGTCCGCGCGGCGGCAGCTTTGTGTTGTGTTGGTCTGGGAAAATTT
>NZ_JFZJ01000085.1 GCF_000636015.1 Rhodomicrobium udaipurense JA643 | reverse complement strand
TCTACGAGCGCTTCGACGAGATTTGCGACATCATGCGCCGCTACGACGTGTCTTTCTCGCTCGGCGACGGCCTGCGCCCCGGCTCCATCGCGGACGCCAACGATGCTGCGCAGTTTGCTGAGCTTGAGACGCTCGGCGAACTGACCAAGGTGGCCTGGGCGAAAGGCTGCCAGGTGATGATCGAGGGGCCGGGCCACGTTCCGCTCCACAAGATCAAGGTGAACGTCGAGAAGCAGCTCGCGCTGTGTGGTGAAGCGCCGTTCTATACGCTTGGGCCGCTCGTCACCGACATCGCACCCGGCCACGACCACATCACGAGCGCCATCGGCGCGGCCATGATCGGCTGGTTCGGCACGGCGATGCTCTGCTACGTCACGCCGAAGGAGCACCTCGGCCTGCCCGACCGCGACGACGTGAAGGCGGGCGTGATCGCCTACAAGATCGCGGCGCACGCGGCCGACCTCGGCAAGGGCCATCCCGCCGCGCAGCTTCGAGACAATGCGATTTCCCGCGCGCGCTTCGAGTTCCGCTGGGAGGATCAGTTCAATCTCGGCCTCGACCCCGAGGGCAGCCGCGCCATGCATGACGAGACGCTGCCGAAGGACGCGCACAAGGCCGCGCATTTCTGTTCGATGTGCGGGCCGAAGTTCTGTTCGATGGAGATCACGCAGCAGGTGCGAGACTACGCCGCCACACTGAACGAAACGCCGGAGATGGCCGCACAGTCGGGCATGGATGAGATGAGCGAGAAGTTCAAGGAGTTGGGTGGGCAGGTCTACGTGGACTTGAAGACCACGTCGTAACGGCCCCCGTGCCGGGGTGGCGCTTTCGGACGGTTGCGCCCGCCGACGCTGTGACGAGCCGCTCGACCGTCACTCCACCCGTTCGTGGGAAGCTTGAGCTAAGACCCGGCCGCTCTGGCCGGGTCGGGATGTAACCGCAGCGCTTCCCCGCGGCACTCAGGCCGGTGGCATGGTTCCGCTGCCGCCCGCGCGGTCGTCGGGGGAAGATCCCCTTGGCGCTGGCGGTTTGATCGACGGGCGGAAATTAACGACCGCAGCGGCGATGGCCAGCATCAGGATCGCCCCCGATTCATAGATGATCGCGATCGGATCCTGCTCCTTCTGCAGAATTGCCACCCGCGCGATGGCCGTAATCGCGATGAAGATGGGTAGCGTGATCGGGATCTGCTTCGAGGTGATGTAAGCCGCTACCATGCCCAGCACCTCGACATAGAGGAACATGAGCAGCAGGTCCTGTAATCCGACATCGCGCTTCAGGCCGATGAGGTACATCTCCTTCAGGGCGCCGACCACGGTCAGGATCGCGATCACCACCAGGAAGAAGCTTTCCACCTGCTGGATCAGCTTGCCGACTTTCAAATTTTCCTCATCCCGGCTCATGACCCGATCCTCGGCAGAACGATCGGCGCGTTGTCCGCTGCCCCGTCCTTCTTGTCGTCGCGCGAAGCCAGGTATTGGCCCAAGGCCTCGCGCCAGAGTTCGGCCTCCTCGGGCGGCAAGGCCGGCGACCCGCTCTGCGGCATCTGAATTCCCTCTTTCCTGAAGGCCTCGATGATCGCCATGCGAAGCTCGGTCTTCGTGCCGGTTCCTTTGTTGAGGTCGTAGATATAAGCGAACAGCTTGAACTGAAGCGCATCGAGCGTGAAATCGTCGAGCGAAACGAACGGCTCGGGCGATGTCATCACCGCTACATGAGAGCGGGCGACGCCGAGCAGCACTTCCTTGATCTTGCGCGGATCGCTTCCGTGGACGGCCGCAACGGGGATAACCACACGCGTCGTGTTGTTGCGCAGCGTCCAGTTTTTCACGTTGCCGGTGATGAAGGAGGAGTTCGGAACCAGCACACTCGCGCGGTCGTAGGTTTCGATTTCGGTCGAGCGCACGCTGATCTTGCGCACTGTGCCTTCCTCGCCGCCGACCGTAACGAGATCGCCGACCTTGATCGGGCGTTCGGCCAGCAAGATGAGACCGCAGACGAAGTTGCTCACGACACTCTGCAAGCCGAAGCCGATGCCCACGGAGAACGCGCCGGCGACTATCGCGAGGTTCGAGAGGTTGAACCCTGCATAGGACAGCGCGATGAGCGCCGCAGCGCCAACGCCCATATAACCGACGCCCGTGCGGATCGAGTCACGCAGGCCGCCCGACAGACCGGCAGGCTTCAGAACCTGCGTGTCGAGCCAGCTCTGGAACAGACGCGCGGCGAAATAGCCGAGCACGAACACCACGATGGCCGCAAGGATCGCGGCGAGCGATACCTGCGTGTTGCCGATGCGGAAGCCGAAGAAGAGCTGATAATACCATTCGAGGATGTCGGCCCACGGATAGCCCCATTGCAGCAGGATGAGCGGGACCGCTCCGACAAGCACGATGAATTTGAGAAAGAGGCTCATCGGAACCGAGAAGCGTTCGCAGCGCTTCTGATCGATGCCGGTCGCCTTGATCCAGCCTCCGATTGCCGAGTTTTCGTCGCTCATGCCCTGGGCTACGCCGTCGGCCCATAGGAGCAGAATGTAAACGACGGCGAGGATCGAGCCGGTGACGATGAGTTGCTGCGCGAGGAAGCGCGACAGCGCGAGGTATCCCGAAAGGGCCGTCACCATAATAGCGGCGGTGAATAGCCAGACCGGCACCCGGAGCAGGTTCAGCCATGTGGTCGGCGGGAGCCCTTCGGACGTCTTGTCCCTGAGCGGCGTCTTGAGGATCGCAGCCACCAGCAGCGCAGCGAGGAGGTTCGCCGGGAGCGTGAACGCGAGCGTCAGCGAGAACGGAGCCTGGACCACGCGGGTGGCGGTGTAGATGAAGGTCGTCGCGCCATAGATAAGGGCGAGTGCGAGCATCAGCCCTGAAATCCGAACGGCGGCCCCCTCGGTGGCGGGGATGAGCCGCCATTGCGGGCGGCCGGGGGCGAACACGGTCGCGATAAGAGCATTCACCACCACGATCACGAGGATCGAGCGGGACGCCGAATAGAGCAGCCACTCAACCTTGTCCGGCATGGGCTGCGCCGCGCCAATCGCATGATAGAGGAAGACAAGCGGTACACATGCGGGCAGAACGCGCAGGACGATAACGCCCGCCGCCGTTGACGCGCGCCGCCAGAACGGCGGTTCGCCTTCCCCTGTCCATGTCCTCAGTTGGCGAATCCAGCGCCACGACAGTAACGACAGCCCGGCGAAAAGCGCGAGCGCTGTGCCGAACAGATAGAGTAGTTCGGACTGATCGTCGGAGTCCTTCCACCAGTTCCCGATCGTGCGTTCGACCCGATCGATGGCGATGTCCGCATAAGCGGGAACATTCTCCCATGTCTGCGTGGACCAGACGCCCTGCACCGGCTGGAAGAGATTGTTCGTGAAGTTCTTCCGGCGGATGTCCTGGATGGAGTTGATCTCCTGATTGACGCGCGAGTGCGTGTGGTCGAGCGTGGCGCGCGCCGAATTCAGGTGGCTGAGATGAAAGGTGAGGTCGGCGCGAAGCTGGGCGGCCTCGCCCGTCTCTGGCGGCTGGTCGGCGGCTGGTACGGCAGGGAGATTGCGCACCTGCTCGTCGATTGCCCGGATTGCGGGCTCCAGTTTCTTCCAGAACTCATCGGCTTCGACGCGGATCTTCAGGAGTTGATCGCGGAAGCCATCGAGCTCGGTGTAGCGCAGGCCGGGCTTGCGAAGCCGGTTCTCGATGTCGTCCAGCGTCTTGAGCCATTTTGCGGTCGTCCCGGCGATGTCCGCGCCGAAGGCATCGTTCGCACGCTTGATGACATCGGGCTTGTTCGCTTCGGGTGCAGCGGCGGGAGCAGGGGCAGCGGCAGCAGGAGCTGGCGGTTTCGAGGCGTCCGCCCCTTGCGCCATCGCGCCGCCATTCGTGAGAGCAAGCGCCGTCGCGAGAAAAACCGCAACGATCCAGTGCCGCAAAGCCATCGGTGCCAAATCCTTAGGAGATCGTGAAAATACAGGATGGCAGCTGTACTAGAGGGCAAGTTTGCGGGCAATAAGGCGGGGCGCGCCGTCAACCGTTCCGTGCGGCAGTTGCGGGGATCGCATGAGGCGAGCACCGCCTCGCGTGGGAGAGACGGCGCTGGCGTCGCTATTCGCGCACGTGCACGCTTTTGATGTTCACGAATTCGCGGATGCCGAACACGCCGCATTCACGGCCATAGCCCGAATGCTTCACGCCGCCGAACGGCATGCGCGGATCGGACCGGACGTTCTCGTTAACGAAGGCTATGCCCGCTTCGAGGTCGCGCGCCGCGATTTCCTCGCCGCGCCGGATGTCGCGCGTCAGCACGCCTGCGCCGAGGCCGAACTCGGAGTCGTTCGCGATGCGGATCGCGTCTTGCACGTCACGCGCCTCGATAATTGCGGCGACGGGGCCGAACACTTCTTCGTCATAAGCGGGCTGGCCGGGCTTCACATCGGTGAGCACGGTCGGCGGATACCACGCGCCGGGCCGGTCGGGCACCTCGCCGCCACATAGAAGCCGCGCGCCCTTCCCGATGCTCTCGCGCACCTGCCGGTGGATTTCGTCGCGCGCCTTCACGCTGACCATGGGGCCGAGTTTCGTCGCCGGGTCGAGCGGATCGCCCATGCGGATCGCGCTCATCTTCGCCGCGAGCCCCGTCTCGAAGGCTTCGCGTACCGGCGCGACCACGACGAAGCGCTTGCCCGCGATGCAGCTTTGACCGCCATTCACCATGCGCGCCGTCGCGGCGACGGTAGCGGCGTGATCGATGTCCGCATCTTCGAGCACGAGGTAGGCGTCGCTGCCGCCGAGTTCGAGCACGGTCTTCTTCAGATTGCGGCCCGCCGCCTCGGCCACCGCCTTGCCCGCCGCCACGCTGCCGGTGAGCGTCACCGCCGCGATGTCGGGGCTGTCGATCAGTTCCGCCGTGTCGCGGCCCGCGATCAGAATGGTGCGGAAAACATTGTCCGGCGCACCAGCCTCGCGAAACACGTCCTCGATGGCGAGGGCGCAGCCGGGAACGTTGCTCGCGTGCTTCAGCAGCACCGTGTTGCCCGCCATGAGCGCGGGCGCGGCGGCGCGGAACACCTGCCAAAAGGGGAAATTCCACGGCATCACCGCCAGCAGCGAGCCGAGCGGGTTGAATGTGACGTACGCGCGTCCGCCATCGAGCTTGACCGGCTCGTTAGCCAAAAACCTCTCGGCGTTCTCGACGAAATAATCGCAGTTGAATGCGCATTTCTCGATCTCCGCGAGCCCCTCGGTGACCGGCTTGCCCATCTCATCTGCCATCAGCCGCGCGAACTCGTCCTTCCGTTCGCGAAGGATGCGCGCGGCGGTGCCGATGATGATGCCACGCTCGGTGAACGATGTCCGGCGCCAATCGGGGAACGCCTCGCGCGCCTTGCCAGCGATGGCAAGCGCCTGCTCGCGCGTGTGGCCGTCATATGTGCGGCCTGGCTTGCCGGTCGCGGGATTCTCTGTCTTCAGCTTCGGTGCGCCGCCGCCTTCCCCGCCCTGTGCCGCCTTTGCCTCGTAACCGTGTTCCGCGTGATGCGTCATGATGGGCCTCGTAATTGAAACGTGCCCCGCCCTTTGCCTGAGAGTTCAACCGCTTTCGCAGCGCGGCGTTCCCGGCTCGGTTATTCGGCGATGAGGTAACTCTTTCCTTTTTCGGCCTCTCACACGAATGTCTATTTCCTGCTGCAAAGCAGTCGCGATTAAATCTAATCTGCCGGCATTCCATCAGCCTGCCCTCAACCTTACGGGCCACAGATCCATGCTGACTTCGATATCCGCACTTCGCCTTCTCTGCGCCGCGCTGGCCGTGGTCTCGGCCCTCGTTCCCTTCACGCCGCCCGCGCTGGCGCAAAAGGCGACCGATCCGGCAGCCGATGCGCTCATCGGCTTCGACGCGCGTTTCGTCCCCGCCGTAGCGGAAAACGGCATGGTGTCGGCGCAGGAAAAGGTTGCGGCGCAGGTCGGCGCGGACATCCTCAAGGCGGGTGGCAATGCCATCGACGCGGCCGTGGCCGTGGGCTTCGCGATGGCCGTCACGCATCCGCAGGCGGGCAATATCGGCGGCGGCGGCTTCATGCTCATCACGCTGGCGGACGGCCGGAAAATCGCGCTCGACTATCGCGAGACGGCACCCGCAGCGGCGACGCGCGACATGTTCCTCGACAATCGCGGCGCGGTCGACCGCGACAAGGCGCGCTACAGCCGCGCGTCGGCGGGCGTGCCGGGCACCGTGGCGGGCCTGCTCTATGCGCTCGAAAAATACGGCACGATGCCCCGCGACAAGATCATGGCGCCCGCGATCCGGCTCGCGGAAGAGGGCGTCGTGGTCCCTTACGGTCTCGCCTTTGCCTTCTCGCGGGCTAAAGACCGGCTGAAGAACGACCCGTCTTCGGCGCGCTACTTCCTGAATCCCGAAGGCCAGCCTTGGCGCATGGGCGAGGTGCTGCGCCAGCCCGATCTCGCGAAGACGCTGCGCACCATCAGCGAGCGCGGCGCGGCGGGCTTCTATGAGGGCGAAGTCGCCGAACTGATCGCCACCGAGATGAAGAAGAATGGCGGCCTCATCACCGAGGACGATCTCAAGGCCTACAAGCCCGTCGAGCGTGAGCCGGTGCGCGGCATCTATAATGGCTACGAAATCGTGTCCATGCCGCCGCCGTCTTCGGGGGGCGTCCACGTCATCCAGATGCTGAACATCCTCGAAGGGTTCGACCTGAAGGCGCTCGGCAGCGAGAGCGCGGACACTTATCACCGGCTCATCGAGGCGATGCGGCGCGCTTATGCCGACCGCGCGAAATATCTGGGCGACCCGGATTTCGTGACCGTGCCGGTGGCGGGACTGACGAACAAGGCCTATGCGGCGGAACTTCGCAAGGGCATCGACCTCGAACGCGCGGCGAGGTCAGCGGACGTGTCAGCGGGCAAGCCGCCCGCGCCCGAGGGCGAGCAGACGACGCATTTTTCGGTGATGGACAGGGCGGGCAACGCGGTCGCGAACACCTACACGCTGAACCTCGCCTTCGGCAGCGGCTATTCGGTCGATGGTGCGGGCTTCCTCCTCAACAACGAAATGGACGATTTCTCCGCGAAGGCGGGCGCGCCGAACGCCTTCGGCCTCACCGGCGACGAGGCGAACGCGATCGAGCCCAAAAAGCGCCCGCTGTCCTCGATGGCGCCGACCATCGTCATGAAGGACGGCGCGCCGTATCTCGTGACAGGCAGCCCCGGCGGCAGCACCATCATCACGGTGGTTTTGCAGCAAATCCTGAACGTGCTGACCTTCGACATGAACGTGGCCGAGGCCACCGCCGCGCCGCGCATCCATCACCAGTGGATGCCGGATAATGTCATCACCGAACGCGGCGTTTCGGATGATACATTGCGGCTTCTCGAAGCGCGCGGCTTCATATTGCCCAAGAACGCCGATGGCACGTTCCAGCACCGCGTGCTCGGCCGCGCCAATTCGATCATGAAGAAAGGCCCGCTGTTTCTTGGCGCGGCCGACCTGCGCGACGGCGACTCGGCGGCCATCGGATATTAAAGCGCACACGTTTTACGAGTGACGGCGCGCGCGCCGTCGCGACGCCGTTTGCGGCTTGCTCTCATGCGAGAACAAACTGATTGACGGGCGCGAATTTATGGTCCAAAACAAGAACAAAGCAGGATCATAATGTGTCATGAGCGTCAGCCCTCCAGATCATCGCGCCGAAAAGGCCACGCGGCCGCAAGCCGCTATGCGAGCCACAGCTTCAAACCGGCGTGCCGGGTCTGCGGCTTCCGGTGCTCTGGACGCGCTGAGGATGCAGGTCCGCGCCATCGAAGGCCACTATCTCGACGACGATCGGACGCCCCCCGTGCTGCCCTTCGCGGATGCGCGGCTGAATGCGCCACTGCCCGGCGGTGGGCTTTCGCTCGGCGCGCTGCATGAGTTCACCGCGAACGCGCTCGAAGCCGAACTTGCGCCATCGGTGACAGGTTTCGCGGCGACCGTGCTGGCAGCTCATTTGCGCGCGCGAGGCGGCGTCGCGCTGTGGGCCGCGAGCCAGACCGACTTTTACGCGCCCGGCCTTCGCCGCTTCGGCCTCGACCCGGCCCGCGTCGTCTTCGTGGACTGCCGAAAGGATGCCGAGGTGCTGGCCGTCATGGAAGAGGCGCTGCATTCGCGTGCCGTCGCCGCCGTGCTCGGCGAGGCGGGCGCACTCACGCTGAAAACCGGGCGCAGGCTTGACGCCGCCGCGCGGGCTTCAAACGCGCTCGCTCTCCTCATCCGCCGCCATGTGGTGAAGCCCGGAGGCGTGACCGGCGAGCCGAGCGGGGCCGCCTCACCCGCTGGCGCGTCGCCGCCGTCCCTTCGTCCGATGTCTTCGGCAGTCTCGGCCCGCCGCGCTGGCGCCTCGACCTCGACTATTGCCGCAATGGAAGAACCGCATCCTTTATCGTGGAGGCACTCGATGGCGCAGACGGGGACAGCTTTGACGCGAGCGACTGGCAAGCGGGCCATGTACGTGTGGTTGCCGAACTTCGCGATGACGCTCGCGCGGCTGAAGCGCCCGAGGCTCGCGAAGCGCCGCGAACCGCTCGCCCTGCTTGAAAAGCACGGCACCGTTCGCCGCATCGCCGCGCTCGACGGACCGGCCATCGAGGCGGGGCTCTACCTGCACCAGCCGTTGGCCGATGCGCTCGCCGTGTGCCCGAAACTCGTCACCGCGGACGCCGACCCAGCCGCCGAGGCCGACGCGCGCGCCGCACTCGCGCTGTGGGCGCAGCGCTATACGCCCGCGACTGCGCCCGCGCCATCAGGCCTGTGGCTCGACATCACCGGCTGCGCGCATCTCGTCGGCGACGAAGACGAACTCGCGGACGACCTGCTCGGCCGTCTCGAAGCGCGCGGCATCCCGGCCCGCGCCGCCATCGCGCCCACCTTCGGCGCGGCCTTCGCGCTCGCCCATCACGCCGAACGCTATGTGATCGCGGGCGACTTCGCCGCCGCCGGGGGCGCGCCGTCCCCCTTGTCGCAGCAGGCAACCCTGTTCGAGAGCGAGGAGGATCGGCGCGTGGAAGCCGGTCTCGCCGCCCTGCTCGCGCCGCTGCCCGTCGAGCGGCTGCGCATCGTCCCGGAAACCGCGAGCGTGCTGCGCAAGCTCGGCCTTTACACCATCGGCGACGTGCTGCCCTTGCCGCGCGCCAGTCTCGCGCGCCGCTTCCCCGACCTCCTGCCGCAACTCGACAAGGCGCTCGGCCGCGCCGACGAAGCCATCGATTTCCTGCGCGAGCCGACGCCCTGGCTCGAACGCCTGCGCTTCGCCGAGCCTTTGGCCGCGCCGGAGGACATCGAGCGTGTGACGCGCGCGTTGCTGGACATGTTGTGCCGCCGTCTCGAACGGGAGCGGCACGGCGGCCTCACCTTCGAGGTGAGCTTTTTCCGCGCCGATGGCGGTGTCGAAGGGCAAACTGTGACGACCGCGCTCCCCTGCCGCGATCCGGCCCGCGTGATGCGCCTATTCCGCGAGAAGCTGCCGCTGATCGATCCCGGCTTCGGCATCGATTCCGCCATGATCTTCGCCTCCAGGGTGGAGCCGCTCGAAGCGCGCCAGTCCAACATTTTGCGCAAGGTGCAGGGCGAAGCGAGCCTCGAAGACCTCGCGGCGCTGATCGACGGCATCGAAAACCGCTTCGGCGAGGGGCGCGTCTATCGCTTCGCACCGCGCGAAAGCCACATGCCGGAGCGTGCCGTGGCGAGGATACCGGCGCTCGCCGACGCGGCCGCAGCCTTTGCCGTCGCCGAAACCCCACGTCTGGCGGCGCAGGAAAAGGAGGCGGCGCCTTTCGCGCTCTGCGAAGCGCCGCGGGGCGCCATGCCTGAGCTGCGTTCGAGTAACGCCGGATCGCAGGACTATTCGGGCGCTTCTCTCTCGGCGCAAACAGGCGAAGCGATCGCGGCGACGCGTGCGCTCGCTTGCGCTGGGAAGAAGCCGTCGGCGCATGCTGCGCGCGGAGGCGAAACGCCGTCGCATCAGACCGGCGAAATCTCCCCTTCGGGCGGAAAAGTAGGGCCAAAGAGCCGTCGCGCTCCGAAGCAACCGGCTGCGGAGCCTTCGCCGTGGGAATTGCTGCCCGAGCGCCCCGTTCGCCTCTTCACACGGCCCCACCCCATCGATGTAACCGCCGCGCTCCCCGACGCGCCGCCGATGCTGTTCCGCTGGCGCAAGGTGGTCCACCGCATCGTGCGCGCCGACGGGCCGGAGCGCATTGCGTCCGAATGGTGGCGAGCGCTGCACGACGAAGATCGCGAGGTGCGCGATTATTATCGCGTGGAAAGCGCGCATGGCATGCGCTTCTGGGTTTATCGCGAGGGGGAATATGGCGGCGAGCGCCCGCCGCGCTGGTATCTGCATGGAGTGTTCGCATGAACGCGGGAGCCGTGCCGCGCTATGCCGAGCTTCAGGCCGCGACGAATTTTTCGTTTCTCGAAGGCGCGTCGCATCCGCACGAACTCGTGGCGCGCGCGGCAGAACTCGGCCTGTCCGCCATCGCGATCACGGACAGGAACTCGCGCGGACCATGCCCTGCGCCTGAAGCTCGGCGCGCATGAAGGCCATGGGGTGGTTGCGCAGGAACTGGCAAAGGCTTTGAAGGGCCTTGCTCCGAATGGGCTTGCGCGGCGGCGGATCGGGCCTCGCTTTTGATGACGCGGTCCGACTTCCCCAGCGTCAGAAGCCGGCACAGCCGCCCGTAAGCCGCGCGGTCGGTCGGATAGCACAGAAGGTCTGGCGCCCCGTCGACGAAGGATAGGCGGCAGCCGATGACAAGCTTCACACCATGTTCGCGGGCGGCGAGATGCGCGCGAACAACGCCCGCGAGGCCGTCGATCTCAAGACGCTGCCGAACGGGCGCTTCGTGACAATCGCAGGGGTCGTGCTGTTTCGCCAGCGCCCCGGCACCGCGAAGGGGACGATCTTCATGACTATTGAAGACGAGACAGGCGCGGCCAATCTCATCATATGGCCGAAGCTTTCCGAGACTTACCGCCGGGCCGTGTTCGGGGCGAAGGTGATCCTCTGCGAAGGGGTTCTGCAAAGGGAGAGCGGCGTCATCCATGTCGTGAGCCGCCGCCTGACCGATTTCACGCGGGTTCTCGGACGGCTGCAACCCGATGCAGACGCCTTCGCCGTCCGCTACGGGCGTGGCGACGAAGTGGCGCACGGAACGCGAGCCGCACGACGTAGTTCAAAGGTCAACGAGGACTGGACTCGCACCTTAAAAAGCCGCGATTTTCGCTAATGCTGACTTACATCCTTTCCTGTAGCCATGGGGATATAAGCCATTGCCGCAGGAGAAGGACGGTTGCACAATGACCAAGGCAAGGACCACGCTGGCGGAGCGTTTCGCCTTTTGCCGCAGTAGAGGGGGAGCATGCGCGTTAAATCTCACATCTGGGTGAGCGCTTATCTGCGCCGTCTGGACGCGGCGTTCATTCCCGGCGCACTGGTGCGTCACGGCGATGCGGATGCGGGCGCGATCTATATCAAGGTGGCCGCGCTCGACGGCACGGCCCAGATTTTCGCTCCGCTCTCGTCGCAGTTCGCCGAAATGGCGCAGGCGGGCACGCTTTTCGTGGAGGATGGCCGGGCGTGGCAGCCGATCTACACACCTCACGCGGCTGAGGCGGAAGCGGATGCCTATCTTGAACGGCAGGCGAGCCGCGACCCCGACATCTGGATTCTCGAAGTGGAAACGCCGCAGGGGCGGCACATGCTCGGAGCGACGGCAGCCGCCGTTTCCTGATCGAGGGTCCTCATGAGCCCGAGCGTTTCCGGCGAGGCAGATTTGTGGTTCGGCGTGATTCAGCAGGCGACAGCGTTTCACGTTGTTTGCGTTTGCATCGCCTTTGATCGGTCAAACCGCGTCCGGGTCGTTTCGCGCTAACGGTCGCTTATCCGAAATATAAGCATCTGAACGGTATGCAAGCCTTCGCCGCCCTTCTCGACCGGCTCTATTACACGCATGCGACGAACGACAAGGCTGCCGTGCTGAAGGCGTATCTCGCGCGGACGCCGGACCCGGATCGTGGCTTCACCGTCGGCGTCATCGCGGGCACGGTGACGTTCGAGCTGTTCAAGCGCGCGCTGGTGCGCGACCTCGTGGCGGAGCGCGTCGATCCGGTGCTTTTCGACCTCTCCTATGAGTATGTGGGCGAGATGTCGGAAACGGTGGCGCATATCTGGCCGCGCAATCCGCATCGCACGATCCTGAACCGCCTGCCGCCGCTTCACGAGGCGATCCACGAGTTTCGCTCGCGCAACAAGCCCGCTATCCGCGAGTATCTCGCGCTGCTGCTGGACAACATGACGCCGCCCGAGCGCTGGGCACTCCTGAAGCTCGGCACCAGCACGCTGCGCATCGGCATGTCGGCGCGCTCGGTGAAGCATGTGCTGGCGGAGTTCGGCGGCGTGGAGGTCGGCGAGATCGAGGAGGTGTGGCACGCGCAGACGCCGCCCTATCTCGACCTGTTCGCGTGGCTCGAAGGCCGCGCGCCGAAGCCGCTCTCGAAAGACGCGCTGACGTTCCACCCCGTGATGCTCGCGCACGCCATCGAAGACGCGGAGCTTGCCGCCATCACGCCGGACGCCTTCATGGCCGAATGGAAATATGACGGCATCCGCGTGCAGGTCGTATCGACGCCCGCAGGCAAGGCGCTGTTTTCGCGCACGGGCGATGACATTTCGGGCGCATTCCCCGATGTGCTCGCGCGCGTCGGCTTCCGCGGCGTGCTTGACGGCGAACTCGTCGTGCGCGAGGGCGACGCGATCGCGAGCTTCAACCACCTCCAGCAACGCCTCAACCGCAAGTCGCCCGATCCGAAGCTCATCGCGGCCTATCCGGGCCATGTCATCCTTTACGACGCGCTCGACATTGATGGCCGCGACCTGCGCGTGTCGCCACTCACCGAGCGCAAGGCCGAGATGGCGCGCTGGTTCGATGCGACGCGGCCTGAAGGCATGGAACTCGCCGCGCCGCTCGCATTCGCGTCGCCCGGCGACTTGCAGGCCCTTCGCGCGGAGGCGGCCACGCTCGCCTCGCCGCATATCGAGGGGCTGATGCTGAAGCGGCTCGACAGCACCTATGTCGCGGGGCGGCCCAAGGGCCTCTGGTACAAGTGGAAGCGCGACCCGATGCTCGTTGACGCCGTGGTGATGTACGCCCAGCGCGGCACGGGCAGGCGCTCGTCGTTCTACTCGGACTACACCTTCGGCCTCTGGCACGACGGTGCGCTCTCGCCCATCGGCAAGGCGTATTTCGGCTTCACCGACGAGGAACTGAAGGAGCTCGACAAGTGGGTGCGGCATCACACGGTGGCCCGCTTCGGGCCGGTCCGCGAGGTGGAAAAGGCGCTCGTGTTCGAGGTGGCGTTCGACGCTGTGCATCGCTCGACGCGGCACAAGTCGGGCGTGGCGCTGCGCTTCCCGCGCATCAACCGCATCCGCTGGGACAAGCCCGCGCGCGAGGCGGACGAGCTGAGCGCGCTTCTGAAGTGGGTGGATTAGGCATGACGGCGCGCCGGTGGCGCGTCGGTCGTTAGAGCTGGAAGCGGTCGCGGACGATGGACCAGACCCTATCCTCGACGCGGGTTGGCGTATCCGACGCGTCAACCAGCGCGCACCTCTCCGGCTCCGCCTTGGCGATGGCGAGGAACTCGGCACGCAAGCTGCGATGGAAGGCGAGATTCATTGTCTCGAAGCGATCCGGAGCGGGAGCGTCGATCGAGGGAGCGAGCGCGATAACGTCGCTGCCCGTCGCTGCACCGCGAAAGCCTTCAGCAGAGGCGGGGCGCTCCGCCCGTTCATCGGCGACAGCGGCCGGTGCCACGCCCTCGCGCAACCGCTCGGCCGCGCGCTTCAGGCCAAGTTCGGGCGGCAGGTCGAAAATCAGCGTGAGATCCGGCCTTGTGTCGCCCACCACGGCCTTGTCGATCGTCTCGATCACCGAAAGCGGCAAGCCGCCCGCCGCGCCCTGATAGGCGCGCGTCGAATCGCTGAAGCGGTCGCAGATGACCCATGTGCCGCGTTCAAGCGCCGGACGGATGCAGAGTTCGAGATGCGATTCCCGCGCGGCGTAGAACAGCACCGCCTCACCAAGCGCGCCGAAACGCTTCGCCTTGCCCGACAGCAGCACTTCGCGGATGGCTTCGGCGCGCGGCGTTCCGCCCGGCTCGCGCGTCAGGAGAACGTTGATCCCCTTGCGGCGGAGACGTTCCGCGAGCACCTT
>NZ_JFZJ01000084.1 GCF_000636015.1 Rhodomicrobium udaipurense JA643 | reverse complement strand
TGGCGGCGGAGCGCGACATCGGCTTCAACATCGACGCGGAAGAAGCCGACCGGCTGGAACCGTCGCTCGACCTTATGGAGCGGCTCGCCTTCGACCCGGCGCTCGGCGAATGGCACGGTCTCGGCTTCGTCGTGCAGGCGTATCAGAAGCGCGCCGCGCCCGTGATCGACTGGATCGTAGACCTCGCGGAGCGCTCGGGGCGCCGCATCATGGTGCGGCTCGTGAAGGGCGCGTACTGGGACAGCGAGATCAAGCGCGCACAGGTGGATGGCCTGCCGGGCTTCCCGGTCTTCACGCGCAAGCCTTATACCGACGTGAGTTATCTCGCCTGCGCGAAGCGGCTGCTGGCGGCGCGCGACCGCGTGTTTCCGCAATTCGCCACGCACAACGCGCATACGCTGGCGGCAATCTACCACCTCGCGGGGCCGGATTTCCGCGTCGGCAACTATGAATTTCAATGCCTGCACGGCATGGGCGAGGCGCTTTACATCCGCGTCGTCGGCGGGGACGCGCTCGACCGCCCCTGCCGCATTTACGCGCCCGTCGGCACGCATGAAACGCTGCTCGCCTATCTCGTGCGGCGGCTTCTCGAAAACGGCGCGAACTCCTCCTTCGTGCATCAGCTCGTCGACGAGAGCGTGACCATCGACGACCTCATCGCCGATCCGGTGGAGGACTCCACCCGGCTTGGCGGCGCGCCGCATCCCCAGATCGCCGCCCCCGCCGACCTGTTCGCGCCGCGCCGGAATTCGCGCGGGCTCGATTTTGCCGACGCGGGGGAACGAGACGCCTTTGCGCGCGCCATCGAGGCAAGCCGGGCGATCGCGTTCGGTGCGGCTTCCACTCCGGCCGAGGCGAAGGGCGCAAGCGCGCCCCGCGCCATCGTCAACCCGGCAGACCCGGCAGACCCGGCCGATGTCGTGGGCCATGCCGCCGACGCAACCGCTGCCGACATCGAGGCCGCGCTCACCAAAGCCACCGATGCGGCTGAACGCTGGGCCGAAACACCCGCCGCGGACCGCGCTTCCATGCTGGAGCGCGCCGCCGACCTGATCGAAGACGCGCGCCCGCACCTCGGCGCGCTCATCGTTCGCGAGGCGGGCCGCACCATGCCGAACGCGGTGTCGGAAATCCGCGAGGCAACGGATTTCTGCCGGTATTACGCCGCCGAGGCCAGAAGGCTCGCCGCCGCGCCGCTCGGCCCTGTGGCCTGCATCAGCCCGTGGAATTTCCCGCTCGCCATCTTCACCGGCCAGATCGCGGCGGCACTCGCCGCAGGCAACACCGTGCTCGCGAAGCCCGCTGAACAAACGCCGCTCGTCGCCGCCGAAGCCGTGCGCATCTTCCAGGAAGCGGGCATCCCGCAAGATGCGCTGCACCTCCTGCCAGGCGCGGGCGATGTCGGCGCAGCGCTCGTGTCGGATGCGCGGGTGAAAGGCGTCGTCTTCACCGGCTCGACCTCCGTCGCCAAATCCATAGAGCGAACGCTTGCGGAGCGCGGGCCCGTGCCGCTCATCGCCGAGACGGGCGGCCAGAACGCGATGATCGTCGACTCGTCGGCGCTGCCCGAACAGGTTGTGGCGGATGTGCTCGCTTCCGCCTTCGACTCCGCAGGTCAACGCTGCTCGGCGCTCCGCGTGCTGTGCCTTCAGGACGACATCGCCGAGGACATGCTCGCCATGCTGCAAGGCGCGATGGCCGAGCTTCGCGTCGGCGACCCGGCGCGGATCGAAACGGATGTTGGCCCGGTGATCGACGCCGAGGCGCGCGACGCACTGGCGGCTTATATCGAAAACAAGCGCGACCGCGTGCTCTGTCAGACGCCGCTTCCCGAGGCGGCAAGCGGCACCTTCATCGCCCCGACCCTCATCCATATCGATCGCATCGCCGACCTCAAGCGCGAGGTGTTCGGCCCCGTGCTGCACGTGCTGCGCTTCCGCCGCGAGGATACCAGCGCGGTGCTCGACGCCGTGAACGCGACCGGCTACGGCCTCACGCTCGGCGTCCATTCGCGCATCGACGAGACGCAAACCGCCATCGCGGCGCGCGCCCTCGCAGGCAACATCTATGTGAACCGCAACATGATCGGCGCGGTGGTGGGTTCCCAACCGTTCGGCGGCGAGGGGCTGTCCGGCACCGGGCCGAAGGCGGGCGGGCCGCTTTATCTGCGCAGGCTCGTGAAGGACGCGGCACCGCCCCGGCTTGAAGGCCCGCGCAACGAGAAAAAACTCGCAGCGTTCGACGCACTGGCCGCGTGGGTGCGCGCAGGCGCGGGCGGCCTTCTCGGCACAGCGGATCGCGCGCTTCTCTCCGGCGTGCTGCACGCCTATCGGAACGCCACGCCTTTCGGGCGCGAAGTCGCCCTCCCCGGCCCTGTCGGCGAAGACAACCGGCTTGGCTTCCATCCGCGCGGGCGCGTCCTCGGCGTGGCCGAGACGGTTATGGATTTGCTTCATCAGTTCGGCGCCGCACTCGTTACCGGCAATGATTTCTCATCCCTCGACATCAAGGCGGCGCATGCGCTCTGCGATAAAATTCCGGGCGAGCTAGCGGCGCGCTGCACGATGGCGCGCTCGATCCGGGGGATCGATATTGCGTCGGTGCTCGCCATCGACACCAGGGCGGCAGAGGCAGCACGTGCGGCTTCGGAACGCGAAGGGGCAATCGTGCCCGTGCTGGCCGGTCCGCCCTACCCTCTCGCGATGCTCGTGCGCGAAAAGACCATATCGACCAACACGGCGGCAGCGGGCGGCAATGCGAGCCTGATGGTGCTCGGCAAATAACCTATCGAATCTTACTAAAAGCGCAGCACCGGCACAGGCGGGAGCGTTAAAGCCTCCGTCTTACGCTCCACATTCCGCAGAAAACGGAGTGTCTTATGAAGCCTCGCGCCCTTGCCTTGCTCGCCGCCGCGTTCGCACTGACATCGGCGGGAACGGCGACCCCTTGCACACGCATCCTGTTCACCGGCGAAGACAAAACCGTGCTCACTGGCCGCACGCTCGACTGGATGGAGGACATGGCCTCCGACTTGTGGGCATTCCCGGCGGGTCTTGAGCGCGACGGCGCGGCCGGACCGCGTTCGCTGAAATGGACCTCGAAATATGGCAGCGTCGTCACCGCGAGCTATAACGCGGGCAGCGGCGACGGCTTGAACGAGAAGGGGCTTGTCGCGAATTTGCTCTATCTCGCGGAGGCGGATTACGGATCGACGGACAGTCAGAAGCCGCTGCTTTCAAATGTAGCATGGGCGCAATACGCGCTCGATAATTTCGCCACCGTCGCCGAAGCCGTCGAGGCGCTCCGCAAGGAGCCGTTCGCCCTTCTCGCGCCGACCTTCCCGAACGGCTCGGCCTCCACGCTGCATCTGTCGCTTTCCGACGCCTCGGGCGATTCCGCGATCTTCGAATATGTCGGCGGCAAGCTCCTCATCCATCACGGCAAGCAATACACCGTGATGACGAACTCGCCGACCTACGACAAGCAACTCGCGATCAACGGCTATTGGGAGGATGTCGGCGGCTATGCGTTCCTGCCGGGCACGAGCCGCGCTTCCGATCGTTTCGCGCGCGCCTCGTTCTTCCTGAACCGCCTGCCGAAGAAGATCGACCCGAACTACATCAAGAGCGTGCCGGATCAGAGCTTCGACAATCAGGCCGCCGCGAGCGTGCTGAGCACGGTGCGCAGCGTCAGCGTGCCGCTCGGCCTCGCCGCGAGCAAGGACGAGCCGAACATCGCCTCCACGATCTGGCGCACCGTCGCCGACCAGAAGGACCGCGCCTATTATTTCGACTCCGCCACGCGCCCGAACACATTCTGGGTTTCGCTCGACAAGCTCGATCTGAAGCGGGGCGCGCCCGTGAAGAAGCTCGCGCTGGCGAATGGCGAGATTTATGCGGGCGAAACTGCGGACAAGTTCAAGGACGCCGCGCCGTTCAAGTTCCTCGAAGCGACGGCCACAGCCCGCGCCGATGCGGGCGAAAAGCGCAGCGACACCGCGAAGCGGCGGGATGATCGCAGCGACGAACGCCGACCCGTCGAGCGCGTGCGGTAGTCCCGGAAACCCAAAGGCGCGGGCGGAGCGGCGTCGCTCACCCGCCCCGCTCAATCCTCCTTCGAGAATGTATGCCAGACCCCGTCAGGGCTGATCTCGACGCGATACCACCTATATTCTCCGGCCGCCGCCATCTCCTTCACGCGCGCGGGCGAAAGGAAGCGATAGATCTCCACCTCCTGGCTCGGCGTCAGCTTGTCGAGCGAAAGCGCGGCGTGGTAGGGCCACACGATCATCTCGTCCTTCGTGCCCTGGTTCTTGATCGCGTAGCCGGTCGTCAGAAGGCTGTACAACACGGCCAGCATTTCGCGGCCGTTGCCGTCGGCCGAAGCGCCCTTCAAATACGCGATCCGGTCCGGCGTGCGCTCCTTCGCGAATACCGGCGGCAGTTCGTTCATGTCGATGGGAAGGCGCAGCGCCTCGATGTCGCCGCTGGTCGCCGCCTGTAGGATCGCCTGCCGCATGCGCTGCACCGGCTGAGGCAGCTTCGTCGCGTCGCGTCCAAGCTGAACCTCGGCAGCCGGTTGAGCGGGCTTCGGCCCGGCGGGCGCGCCAGCGTCTAGCGAAAGCGCGGGCGGAGCGGCAAATGGCATCATTAAAAACATGAGCAACGCGGCGCTGGCCCTGTGACGCAGGCGCAAGAAGCCTCTCATCCTAAAGAAAATTGTTTCCGGCGATGCTTTCACGTTCGTCTCCTGTTGCATGACGTCCCCGTTTCGCGGCATGCATGTGTGCTTGCGGGCGCTGCGAATCCGATGTGACCTCGCGAGCGTTTTTGGGCGCGAGAATGGCGGAAGCGCTCCTTCTCGTGACACGGGACTTATCGAGGGCTAGAAGCGGGCCTATGTGGGCAGAGTCGATCATCGATCCGACGCGATTTGCCATCATCGGCCTTGTCATCGGCGTGCTGATCGCGGCTCCCGTTGGGCCGGTGAACATCGTGTGCATCCAACGCACGCTGGAGCGCGGCTTCTGGGGTGGTTTCGCGGCCGGGCTCGGGGCTGTGCTGGCGGACGGGCTCATCGCATCGGTTGCGGCCTATGGCGCAACGGCGATCTCCGGCTTTATGCGCGCGCATCAGCTCAAGATCGAGCTTGTCGGCGGCATCATCCTCGTCGCCTTCGGCTTCAGCATCTACCGTTCGCAGCCGAAGATCGTGGCGACGGCGACAACCAATATCGCGCGGCTGCGACGGCTTTCAAACACGATCCCACCGTTTTTCAGACCCGCGCTGCGCTTCCGCATCTGGCGTATCGTGCCCCATCTCAACATCGTGCCGCAGACGTTCTTCCTCACCATCACCAACCCCGGCGCGATCCTCGGCCTGTTCGCGCTTTTCGGCGGGGCCACGTCGATCATGGGCGGCATCGACACCTGGGTGCAGGCCGTAACGGCTGTCACCTCCATCATGACGGGAAGCCTGCTGTGGTGGATGGGGCTATCGCGGCTCATCAGTCGCGTGCGCCACAAGCTGACCGAGAGCCGACTGAAGCGCATCAATCAGGCGTCGGGCGTGGTGCTTGTCGTCTTCGGGCTGGCGCTGTTCGCGCAGTTCGCCTACGGCCTCGCGGGGCATCGCTTCGGCGAGTCCGAGGCTGGCGCGGCCCCTCCCGTCACAGCGTTCTCCATCCTGCGATAGGCGCACGCGCGCCGCGGCGGGGGACAACCTCCGAAAAAGGTCCGCAAATGCCTCGAATCAGGTTTAGCTTCGGAGAAGTAACTTTGGCAGGCGTGTTGTTGCCCGCCGGTTACAAACAGGCCTTGCTTGCGCGGGGACGGATCGCCTAAAAAGTTAATGATGCCACCTCAGATTTCAGATCAGGCGCGACTTGCGGCGCTCGCCGTTAACAGGGCGGGCCGGTCGGCGCTCAGGCTTGCGCTGAAATCGCCGTTCTCGCGCTGGATGTCCGGCATTCCCGCTGCCTATCATCTTCTCATCCTGCCGCACGATCTGCGCACCGGTGACCCGAGCTTCGCGGTCGAGCTTTATGACGGGTATATCGGGCTGGCCGGAGCGACCGCGCCCGTCGGCTCCGAATCGCCGTTCCTCGTGATGCCGCCAACGGTTCCCTGGCAAAAGGAGCTTTACGGCTTCGGCTGGCTGCGGCACCTGCACGCCGCCGAGGACCAGATCGCCCGCGAGAAGGCGCGCAAGCTCACGCTCGACTGGATCGCCTTCGCAAGCAGCGCACCGCCGCTCGGTCGCGACCGCGACATCACCGCGCGGCGTGTGATCGCGCTGCTCTCGCACGCGGCCTTCTTGCTCGACGGCGCGGAGCCGGATTTCTACGACGCCGTGATGCGCATGCTCTCGCGCGACCTGCACGACCTCACCGTCGTCTATGGCGACGGGTCGGGCGTGCCGAAGCTCAGGGCGCTGACCGCCATCCTGCTCGCCGGGCTTTGCATCGCCGAACACGAGACCTACCTGACGTCCTATCTGCCCACGTTCTCGGCTGAACTCGACCGGCAGATCCTTGAAGACGGCGGCCACGTTTCCCGCGATCCGGGCGAACTCGTCGAACTCCTGCTGGAACTTCTGCCGCTGAAGCAGTGCTTCGTCGCGCGCCAGCTGGAACCGCCGGAAAAGCTTTACTCCGCCCTGAAGCGCATGCAGGCCATGGTGCGCTTCCTGCGCCTCGGCGATGGCAGCCTCGCGCGGTTCAACGGCATGGGGCCGACCTTCCTCGATCAGGTTTCTGCCGTTCTCGCCTATGACGATCTGGGCGCCACCTTCCCCGACCTCCACGCGCCGAATTCGGGTTACACCCGGCTTGCGGCGGGCGAGGTCGTCATCATAGCGGATGCGGGCGCGCCGCCGCCGCTGCATCTCTCGGCGCGGGCGCATGCCGGTTGCGGCGCGTTTGAAATGAGCGTCGGGACGGAGCCGCTGATCGCCAATTGCGGCGCACCTCAGGACGAGACGGGCGACTGGTACGTCGTTTCGCGGTCCACGGCGGCGCATTCGACGCTCAGCATCGACGATCTGTCGTCGTCGCGGCTCATCAAGGCGCAGGAAAGCTTCGTCGCGGGCCGGGAACTGTTCTGGCTGTCCGGGCCACGCAGCGTCCATCACGAGATCATCGAAAACGACGCGTCCATCGGCGTGCGCATCGGCCATGACGGCTACCGCGAGCGCTTCGGCATGAACCATCGCAGGCAGATCGCGCTCCACAAATCGGGCAATGAATTCGCGGGCCATGACCAGCTCATGCCCGCCAACCAGACCGGCATCGAGGCGAACGCGCACTTTGCGATCCGCTTTCATCTGCATCCGCGCGTCGCGGCGCAGCTTTCGCGCAATACGAACGCCGTCACGCTCACCTTGCCCTCGGGCGCGACGTGGCGCATGGTGGCAGAAGGTGCGGACCTCGACATTGAGGAGAGCATTTTCTTCGCAGATCCGATCTGCCTTAGACGCTCACTTCAGATCGTCCTCAAGGGACCGTGCTCGGCGGCAACGTCCGTCCATTGGAAATTCGAGAAGGTGGCGCAGCAGCAGAAGCCCGTCATACAGGGTGCCTACCCTCGCCGTCTCGTCTGATCTTGATCTTATCTCGCAGCATCACACTTACGAGCCATGTCCGCACAATCCACGAAACCGCAGCTTTTTCCGGTGCGCCGCGCACTGATTTCCGTTTCCGACAAGTCGAAGCTTGCGGAATTCGCCAAGAAACTCGACGCGCTCGGCATCGAGATCGTCTCCACGGGGGGCACCGCCGCCTTCCTGCGCGACAATGGCATGGCCGTCGTGTCGGTCTCCGATGTGACGAAGTTCCCGGAGATCCTCGAAGGCCGGGTGAAGACCCTGCATCCCGCCATCCACGGCGGCATCCTCGCCAATCTCGAACAGTCGAGCGCGCGCGAGGCGCTGGCGCAGCACAACATCGCGCCCATCGGCCTCGTGGTCATCAACCTCTATCCGTTCGAAGAGACGCTCAAAAAGCACGCGGCCCATTTCGACACGATGATCGAGAATATCGACGTCGGCGGTCCAGCCATGCTGCGCGCAGCGGCGAAGAACCATAATTGCGTGACGGTCGTCACCGACCCGGACGATTACGACGCGATTGCAGCCGAACTCGCGGGCGAGGCACGCGCGACGAGCGATGCAACGCGCCGCCGTCTCGCGGCCAAGGCGTTCGCGCGCACCGCCGCTTACGATACCGCAATTGCGACGTGGTTCGCAGGGCAGACAGGTGCCGCGCCGACGTCCTGCACCATCACGGGCACCCTGAAGCAGAGCCTGCGCTATGGCGAAAACCCGCACCAGAAGGCCGCGCTTTACGAATCGTCCGACCGGAGCGGGCCGGGTATCGTCGGCGCCGAGCAGGTGCAGGGCAAGGAACTCTCCTACAACAATCTCACCGACGCCGACGCCGCCTTCGAGCTGATTTCGGAATTTCCGGGCGCCGAGCCTGCGGTGGCGATCGTCAAGCATGCCAATCCGTGCGGCGTGGCGCTCGGTTCGTCGCTCGTCGAAGCCTATCGCAAGGCACTTGCCTGCGATCCGGTCAGCGCGTTCGGCGGCATCGTCGCGTTGAACGGGCGTCTCGAAGAGGAGGCGGCCCGCGAAATCCTCAAGATCTTTACCGAAGTGGTGATCGTGCCGGACGCGTCCGATGCGGCGCGGGCTGCATTCGCGGCAAAGCCGAACGTGCGGCTTCTGGTGACGGGTGGCCTGTTGCCGGTCGCGCGGCAACCCTATTTCCGATCCGTCGCGGGCGGTTTCCTCGTGCAGGATGCGGATGTCGGCGGCTTCGAGGGCAAGACGTTGCGCACGGTTACGAAGCGTGAGCCGTCCGAGGCCGAGCGCGCCAACATGGTTTTTGCCATGCGCGTCACGAAGCATGTGAAATCGAACGCCATCGTGTTTGCGAAAGACGGCGCGACGCTGGGCATCGGCGCGGGCCAGATGAGCCGCGTTGACAGTGTGCGCCTTGCCGTGTGGAAGGCTCGCGAGGCCGCCGAGCACGCCGGGAAAAACCCCGACGAAGTGCTGAAGGATACCGCCGTCGCATCGGACGCGTTCTTCCCCTTCGCGGACGGGCTTCTCGCCGCAGCCGACGCGGGCGCGACTTCGATCATTCAGCCGGGCGGCTCGATGCGCGACGAAGAAGTAATCAAGGCGGCCGATGAACGCGGCCTCGCAATGGTGTTCACCGGCGTGCGACACTTCCGGCACTGATCGGGCGGCGTTGGCCAGTTCAACGCTGACGCACTTGTCAGCCGCAATTCTCCCTGCCTTGTATGCCTAGGCGTGCAAGGCAGTTTTTTTATTATCCGAAGTTGCAATTATCTGGGCAAATATTGCGCCTCAGAGCGTCATGCGCCAATGCAACACACATATGCGCCGCGTTTGGAATTTCGAGTTGCGCGGGTGCGGCTTTTGCTTTTTCATTAATAGGCGTGATGAATTGTCCCGTGCCAAACTTGCAACTTGTCTCCCGACCAGTTGTACCTGATTCCTTTTGAATGCATGCTTCAGCACAACCAGTGTTTAGTCCATTGATCGATGGCCGTCTCGATTCCCTTTTAGGGCTCGCTCTCGACCAGTTCCGCGCAGGATTGGCCGTTTCGCGCGCCGATGGCGAACTGGTGCATGCAAACAGTGCCGCGCGCGCGATGGCCGAAGCCGGCTGGCCGATTCAGATCGCGGACGGTCGCTTGTGCGCGCAAAGTGCCGAGCACTCGGCGCTCCTGCTGAGAGGGATTTTCGAGGCGGCGCAGGCGGCGTCCCTGGCGCGGGATAAGCCCTTCGAACGCGAGTTGCCACTCTCGGCGATGCCGCACCACGGCTCCTTGGCCATTGCAATGATCGCTCCACTCGATGCGACGCTCGACGGGCGCGCCCTGGTGGCAGTGCACATCGCCACTTTTCCCTCGCTGAACGATTGCGAACTGCCGGTCGTGACGAAATGCTTCGGGTTGACCAAGGCCGAGGCGCGGACGCTCGATCATCTCGCGAAAGGCCTCTCAGTGGCGGCAGCAGCGACGGCGCTGTCGCTTTCCGTGAACACTGTGAAAACGCATCTGCAAAACATCTTCGCGAAGACCGGCACCGCGCGCCAGAAAGACCTCATGAAGCTTGTTGACGATCTTCGGTCACCGCTCGCTCATATCTAACACCTCCGAAGCAACCTGACTGACTTTCTGCGTGTACTACGCGGCTACTGTTGCCTAAAATCAACAATACAGCGCATGTGATCGCAGCAAATCATTGTTGCAAAAGTGCTCTTTCTTGCAACACAAGCACTATCACGCTCGCAAAACGACAATTCACCAAAAATACAACTTTAAGTTTAGTCTATTTGCGGGTATCGCAAGACTAGGCGTTCGGCGTTGATTCTACTGGCAACTCAAGCGAGAGAAGAGAGAGATGGCTCTCAAGCAAACGATTTTGGCCGGCGCCGCCGCAATCGGCGCAGCGGCAATCGCTGCGATCCCGGCTCATGCAGACGGCTTTCCCGCCAGCTACAAGGATATTGCGCCTCCGCCGCCGCTTTGGACGGGCCTCTATGTCGGCGCGCATCTGGGCGGCGGCTGGACCGACTTCGACCTGGGCCGCAACAGCTATTATTATTGGCCAACGTCAACGACGTACGACCGTTACGATTACAACAATGGCGGCCTGAGCGGAACGGGCATCTTCGGCGGCCTCACCATCGGCTATAATTGGCAATTCGGCCAATGCTGCAACTACGTCTATGGTATCGAACTCGACATCGGCGGCTGGCGGGACGACGCGAGCAAGACGATCTACATCGATGACGACCGGCGCGGCCTCGATCCCGACGCTTCCACGCGCATCCGCTTCACCAACAAGGGCGGCTTTTACGGCGACATCACAGGGCGCGTCGGCTACGCGGCGGGCAATACGTTGATTTACGCCAAGGGCGGCTTCGCGTGGCTGAACAACTCGTTCCGCGTCGGCGTGCTTCGCGAGAACGGCGCCACAGGATACAACTACGATTGGAGTTCCACGACCGACAATGGCAACACTCTTGCTGGCTGGACTGTGGGCGGCGGCCTCGAATACAAGTGGAACTACAACTGGTCCGTGAAGGCCGAATATCTGTACTTCAACTTCGGCGAGCCAAATGTCGGCGGAAACTGCTGCTATGACTATAGAGACGGCATCTCGGCAGACGCGCAGACCGAGCGACGCTATAGCGCCGATTTCAAGAACCTCGGCGATCTGACAGCCAACTCGGTGAAACTCGGCGTGAACTACGCCATTTTCACGCCTCCGGCTCCGCTGAAGTAGCGGTCCGGCGATACTCGCTGCCAGTATAGGGCGCCGTGCGTTTCAAGCGCGCGGCGCTTTTCCGTGGCCGAAGCTGCGCAAGCCGAGCCCCTGGATAGATGAGACGCCGGTTCGTGTGAAGGCTGCGCCCAAACTGGCGGGCGACTGCGGATCGATCAATCGCCGACGATTTCGGGCGGCGGTGCCCGATAGCCCGCGAGAAAGAGCAGCGTCCCTACGACACCGAAGAGCAAGAAAATCGGCAGCACGAGAAGCGGTTCGACAATACCGTTCCAGAGATAAGACGGCGCGTTGTCCAGAAAGAACCGCTGGAGCGCATCGTGAGCATCGGGCACGCGATCGAGTTGCGCCGAGAGCGACGTGAGCGGAAGGCCGCGCCCCGGACTGCCGACCAGCCGAATGCCGTCATAGACGAGCGCCGCGAAAGCGCCGAACAAGAGCGTCAATCCTGAGACACGCAGAAATAGCATCGCTTCCATCCGAGCCTGCGCCGTGGATTTAATACCGACGCCCAGAAGACGCAAGCGGTCTGGGCCGGCGTTGAGTTGCGGAAGCAGCTCGCGGCGACGACCGGCGGCCTTTGAAGCAAGGCCTCTTCGCCAAAGCCGCATTCAGCGATTGTGGTGGGCGCGGCAGGACTCGAACCTGCAACCAAGCGGTTATGAGCCGCTAGCTCTGACCATTGAGCTACACGCCCGTTATGCGAGACATCGCTTTCGTCCGGCCGGTCTCGGAGAAGCCTATTGAAACTTAATGGGCGGCATAGCTAACGCTGCCCGACGCAAAGTCTCATATGCAGTGCCGATTATGATTCTTAGCGAAGAAAGCACCATGAGAAAAGCATTCCTTGTTCCGGTGGCGGCCTTTGCAGTCGCCTTTTCGACAGCAGTATCGGCCGAGCCGCAGGAATTGAGCCTCCCCGCGCAGAAGACACCGACGATAGAGGTGTCGGGGACGGGCGGCGTGCAAGTCAAACCCGACATCGCGGTGATCCGAATCGGCGTTGCGACCGAGGACGCCAACGCCGCAGCGGCCGTCGCGAAGAACAGCGCGGCCACGGCGAAGGTGCTGTCCGAAATCGCCGCCGCTGGGATCGAGCAGAAGGACTTGCAGACCTCCCAGTTTTCTCTCTATCCGCAGGCACAGACCAGCAGTTACGCGAGCAAGGGCGCGTCCGGCGCGGTCACGTTCCGCGCCTCGAAAACGGTGAGCGTGACCGTACGCAAACTCGACCGGCTGGGCGAAATCCTCGGCGCGTCGGTGGCGGCGGGGTCGAACCAGATTTCCGGGCCGGACTTCGCCGTGTCGGAGCCCGAGAAATATCTCGGCGACGCTCGCCGCAAGGCGGTGGAGCACGCGCTTGCGAAGGCGAAAACCTATGCGGAAGCGGCTGGGCTGAAGCTGGGTGTCGTTCATTCCATCGTGGAGGATGGCGCCGGTGGGCCTGCGCCAGTGTTTCGCGGCGCCGCATACGCGAAGGCACAGTCCGTGCCGGTCGAAATCGGCGAGGAAACGCTCTCGGCGCAGGTGCGCATCGTGATCGAACTCGTCAAGCCGTAGCGACGGAAGGCGGCCGCGCGCCTATCCCCCGAAAATCAGATGCCACGCGGCGGGAATCAGCATCGCCGAAGCGAGCGCGTTCAGCCCCATCGCAAGCCCCGCGAACGCGCCCGCGACCTCGTTCACCTGAAGCGCGCGCGCCGTACCGATGCCGTGCGACGCCGTGCCCATTGCGAGGCCGCGCGCTGCCCAGTCCTTGATGCCGAGCGCGTTCAGCAGCGGCGCGCCGAGCATTGCGCCGGTGATGCCGGTGAGGATGACGAACATCGCCGTCAGCGTCGGCAAGCCGCCGATCTGCTCTGTGATGCCCATGGCGACCGGCGTCGTCACAGATTTGGGCGCCATCGACACGAAGGAATCGCGGGTGCCGCCGAGCACCCACGTGATGAACACCGCGCTTGCCGCCGCCGTGATCGAGCCGACGATGAGGCTTACCGTCACCGCGAGCGCCGACTTCCTAACCCGCGCGACCTGACGATATAGCGGGATCGCCAGCGCCACCGTCGCCGGGCCGAGCAGGAAATGCACGAACTGCGCGCCCTGGAAATAGGTCTGATAGCTCGTATGCGTCACAAGCAGGATCGTCACCAGAATGATGATCGCGATCAGCACCGGGTTGAAAATGGGGTTGAACTTCCGCCACCGATAGACCGCGTACCCCGCCTGATACGCCACGAGCGTCAACGCGAGATGCAGAAGCGGGCTCGCGGATAGGTAAACCCAGATGTCGGCGATGCTGGTCATGAGCGCGCCTCGGGCTCCGGCGCGGCAGGCTTCGGCCCGGGCGCGTTCCCTGACGCCTTGCGAGACAGCCACGCCATCAGCGCCGCCGTCACGGCGATGGTGAGAAGCGTACTCACGATGAGCGACGCCCCGATAGGCAGCAAATCATGTTGCAGCACGCCGAAATGCAGCATAACGCCCGCGCCCGCTGGCACGAACAGCAGCGACAGGTTCGTCAGCAAGCCTTCGGCGGTTTTCGCCAGTCCGTCAGGCACGCGTCGGTAGATGACCAGCGCGAGAAACAGCAGCACCATTCCGCACACAGGGCCCGGCACGGGCAGCTTCGTCGCCGCCGACAGGACTTCCCCCGCGAGCTGGAAAACAACGAGGACGGTGAACCATTCGACCATGGCAAGGCTCCTGTTGGCGGAAATTCGGCGAGAAGGGTAAGCACAACTGCAAGGCGCGGTTCAAAGACTAATTTCCGGGGGAATACCTCACGCCCGCCCAATTCATGATGGAAAGGCTGTTCAAGGATCATCTCGGTATAATTTTGTTCGGGAAGTCGCCGCGGCGGGCGATGGGGCTTGGGACGGCATGAATGGGCAGGAGACGCGGGCGCTGTTCGACATGGGCCGCGCGGCGTGGAACGACTGGGCTTCGCAGGTTCTGAAATCGAAGGCGAATTTCGAGGAGGCAGGGACGCTTTCGCTGAACTGGTTCGGCGAGGGCGACAACGACGAAACGCGTCTCTGGCTCAAGGTGGCGAAGGCGGACTTCGCGAATGAGCGTTTCGAGGACGCTGTCGATTTCGAGGGCTTCGTCTTTCCCGGCCCGGTCAATCTGACCGGCGCGGTGTTCGAGCGCCCGGTTTCGTTCGCGGGCGCCGAGTTCGGGCTGTCCGCCACTTTTGCGCGCGTGCATTTTCAGGCGGACGCGACCTTCAAGGCTGCGAAGTTTTCGGGGCAGGCCGTTTTCGACGACGCGCTTTTCGA
>NZ_JFZJ01000083.1 GCF_000636015.1 Rhodomicrobium udaipurense JA643 | reverse complement strand
CGCTCTAGCTCGCCGATCTCGACCGAGCCCGCCTCGAACGATGGGCTTGTACCTTTGGCGGTCTCGCGACGGCAGCAACCACCTTGCTCGGGGCAGGATCGTTCACTTGCGTCAGCGAGCGTCCGAGGAAGCGCTCGATGTTGCGCAGACTGGCCCTTTCGCTCAGGTCGCAGAATGAGATAGCGATGCCATCGCTGCCTGCGCGCGCCGTTCGTCCGATCCGATGAACATAGTTTTCCGGATCGTTCGGCAGTTCATAATTGATGACGTGACTGATGCTATCTACGTCGATACCGCGCGCCAGGATATCAGTCGCCACGAGCACCCGCGCTTTCCCCTGTCGAAGATTCTCAAGCGCCTTCTGCCGCGCGGCTTGGCTCTTGTTGCCGTGAATGGCCTCGGTCGGAACTCCACCTTGCAGAAGCCGTTCCGCGACGCGATTGGCTGAGCGCTTGGTTCGCGTGAAGACGATGACGCGATCAAACTCCGGCTGATCCAGCAGTCCGGCGAGCATCGTGGGCTTGTTTCCAGTCGTAACGAGGTGAACGCGTTGATCGATGCGTTCAACCGCAACCGTTTTCGCTGGAATGGTAATGTGCACGGGATCTTTCAGGATCTCTTCGGCAAGCGTCGCGATTTCCTTGGGCATCGTCGCCGAGAACAGGATCGACTGTCTCTTCCTTGGCATGACCTTCATGAGCTTGCGAACATCGCGAATGAAGCCCATGTCGAGCATCCGGTCCGCTTCGTCGATAACGAAATAGGTCGTCTGCCCGAGATCGACGGTGCCCTGCCCCAAATGATCCAGGAGGCGCCCCGGCGTTGCGACAAGAAAGTCGACGCCCCGGCTCAGCGCTTTCGCCTGCGGACCGATCGAGACGCCGCCCATTATGACGGTGCTCGTCAGCTTGAGGTGATGGCCGTAACTCTTGAAGCTCGCGGCAATCTGAAGCCCCAGCTCGCGCGTGGGAACGAGGATGAGCGCCCGCGCGGTTCGCGGCTTGGGGCTGTCCTGCCGTTCGGCGAGGAGTTGCAGCAGGGGCAACGCAAATGCGGCGGTCTTGCCGGTGCCGGTTTGGGCAAGGCCGAGCAAGTCACGGCCTTGGAGAAGATGGGGAATAGCCTTTTCCTGAATTGGCGTCGGCTCGACATAGTTTTCGTCAGCGAGCGCGCGCAACAAGGGCTTTGCAAGCCCCAAAGCTTCGAAGGTCACAGAAGTCACGAGATATCCTTTAAGCCGCGCGCACCCGGTGAGAGGCACAGCGGCAAAGAGCCTATATCCACGCGCAGCTGGACGGGGCCTGTTTGTTGGAAAAGGTTGCGGCGGGTGAAGCAATAGAAATTCTATGCATCAAACTGCACGGCCGCGTTGTGATGGCACGCTGTCACCTGTCAGCCGACTTGTCAATCCTTACCTGGATCTGGAGAAGGGCGGGCCGTCCGGCCGCCTCGCAGGGGCCATTGCTAAGATCGTGTTTAAAGACGTAACGCTCGCCTTCCTCAAAACGTCACAAGCCGAAGAAGACGCCCGTTTTGGGTTGGGACGTGGCTTCGCTCTTCGGCGTTCATGCTGGCGGCCCACCGCGCCAATGCGGCGATTGCCGGGGCCTCGCCGAGCCTCGGCGAAGGCGCCTGCACGAAGACCGGAAGCGGCGCGACACGGACGATGCGCCGCCACCATCGAACCACGTCGACGCGCTGCCCTGGCGCCGACACACGGTCAGGCGCGCGCGCCTGTCCATTCAGACTTATGATTGAGGAGACACAGCATGGAAAACGCCCTCGCTCCGGTGTTCCGGCTCATCGATCCAGCACCGCTTCGTTACGGACGGCGGTAGCTTGCCGAAAGCTTGCAGGAGTTCGCCGAGGCTGCTGGACCGTCCGCGGCGAGAAGTTCACGCCCAGCGGGCGCGGCAAATCGGCAGTCTGATCGACCTCTCGATTGGCGCGGCGCTAAGGCAGAGCCTTGATCAAGCTTCGCGCTTTATCTTAAAGACGCGCCTTGTCGAGGGCGGAGATCAGCCGTTCCCGGTGTTGCGCAACAGCGAAAAGGATCGTTGCTACAAGCACAGGCCATCCCACGAACGGTACGTATCTCGCGGTTACCGCATTGAGGATGCCCTTTGTTGCCTCTGCGCCTACGGCTTCCTGAATGGCTGGTACTGCCTGCCAGATCGCGGCAAGTTGAGTCAGAAGTGTTCTCAGAACCTGCGCCGCGGAAGCCCACTCGCCCGAACGGATCAGCGCCGCCAATCGCATGAGCGGATCCTTAAGCAAGAACTGCTCTGCCAGGCGAGAGAGGCCGGCGGCATCAAGGTCTTGGAGCCCAAAAGCGGATTTGATCACGGCTGCCACCGCCGCGTTGAGATCTTCGCCGGGGGAGTCGGGCTTGACGACGGGGACGACGGCACTTGCCGAGCTTGGCACGAGAGGTATCCCCCGCTCGTTGATCTGGGCGGTAAGTATCGCCTGACCCGGCTCGACATAAACCTCCGCCTCGGCCGCTGGGACGCCTCCAAGGGGGGCCAAGGAGGCAAGAATTCGCTCGTTCAATCCCTCCAGCGCCGAAGCGTTCTCAGGCGAGAACTTGGCGTACAACGCGAGCGACAAGATATTTTCGGCCGCAGCCTTCGCATCAGCCACGGCCAGGATAACATCTCGACTTCGGTCGGCCGACTGCGCCTCGACACCGCTGGATAAAAGAGGCGCACCCCCTAGGGCCACACCGATGCTGAGGACCGACCGGCGATGTAGCATAAACGACCTCTCCACGTGCTTTCTCTGCGGTGCAGCTTGGCAACGTCATATCTGCAAGGCAGATATCAGCGCAAGGGACCAGCCAGCCTAAACTCTGACCCCACCGAGCAACACCGGGAATTTTGCTCCGGCAGGTCTCCGGACGATCCCGCTCTCGCCAAGATCGCTCCAGGCCTTTTCGATGTCGCCAGCAGAAATCCTCTCGCCAAACACCATCACGAGAATGGTCCGCAGCGCGATCTTGATATCAAGATGCAAGCTCGCATGTTGCACATACCAGACGTCCAACGCGGCTTTGTCGTTGGACGATATATCGCGTCCTCCGACGACCTGAGCCCATCCCGTTAGGCCAGGCCGGACCAGCAGTCTGGCACTTTGTGCTTCCGTCTGTTCCCAGTGTAGTAGCGGCCTGGGTCCGACGATGGCCATATCCCCCCGAATTACGTTAAATAACTGCGGGAACTCGTCAAATCGCAGGCGGCGCATCAAGCTTCCGAGACGCGAGACCCGTTCGGCATCGGATAATCGTTCGCCATCCGAGGAGTAGGCGGCTTTCATGGTCCTGAATTTATATAATCTTAAAGGCCTGCCGCCGAGTCCGGGACGCTGCTGCCAAAAAAGTACGGGGAATCCCACACTCGCTGCAACGCATGCTGCCAAAACAAGCAAGAAGGGAGAAAGGACTACGATTGCGGAAAGCGCGATGAAAAAATCGACGAAACGCTTGACTTTCCAATATCTGCGTCGGGCGATTTTCTCAAGCGTCTCCGGCGGTATGTGAAAGCTGACATTTTGAAGGCAAAAATTCGAGGTCCGCTGCGACCAAGCCGCTCCACCGCTCTTTGAAACCAGGACGGGCTTTCCAAAATTGAAGCCGAGATCCTGGACGAGAAATTGCAGTACTATGCTTCGCGATCGCTCTATTCGAAGCAATGTTTCGCGTTCCGAATCGCCAAGAGAATGAAATGGCAATACGACAACGATGCGATTAATGGTAACCCCATGGACTTTGAGATCGTCCAATATGCTCTCGAGCTCATCCGTGTCCCCAATCACAGGATGAGAAGCGACCAGTCGTCCGACATGCCGATCGGTACTTCCGATAAGACCAGCTACCCTTATCCTCCCTGGAGCAAGTTCTGCAGCCGCCTGAAGATATAGCTCCGTCAGTTTGGAAATCCCCACAACCAGCAATGTAATCTGCTGCGACGGTGAAGCGGGCTGAAGAAAGGCGCCAAAGGCCCTCCGATGCTGCTGCACATCGTGGCTTATCTTATGAATGGCGCGGGCGCCAATTAGCAATGCGACACCGAAAATCAGCTGAATGAACGGTAGCGAGCGCGGCGTTCCTTCAAGGCGATTCCAGGCGAAGGTCAAGGCGACGGCGCCGACGACAACCGCCCCGACCGCGGTCATCACGCGCAAGTAGTCCGGCCCACTGCAGAACCGCCAAATGGTTCGGTTAACGCCAGTTATGGAAAAGGCGATCAGGGATGCGATCGTCGTGGCAAGGAGATAGGGACCGAACTCAAGAGAACGCGTCACGCTCAGCTCGAAATTCTCCCTGAGGATGAAAGCAAAAACAGTCGCGACGCATAGAAGACCGATATCCAGAACGAGCAAAAAAGGGCGACGCATCGACATAGCTCCATAAAACACCCGAGGCCGTTGAATAACCAGCGAGCAAACTAGCTTGGCGCGGCCTTTTGCCAGTTTTCGGGCCAACTCACCTCGCCGGTCCAGGCTTCCCGCCTCACCTTTTCGCCTGAATGGCGCGGATTTCTCAGCTGCCTGGGCTTGGCGGCCGAATCGCAAGTTGCCGGTACTGCGAGTACGCCGCAGAAGAATGCAAAGATGGCTGCCAATGCCGTAGTTCTAATTGCCAGCCCTATGACAGCGACGCTAAACCCAAACAACATCGGTATACCCCGACTCTGGACTACGGGCGTTCCCCTTCAACCGGTGGCGTCAAACCGCTGGAATCGCTACCGCTGTCGCTCATCGCCACACCAACGCCAGCAGCGATCCCAACGACACCGAGAGTGGCGCCTATCACAGGCAAGTTGCCAGCGAAGCCGCCTTCGGCCCCAACAAACGGTGCATCGGGTCGCCCCTTCGAAAGGACCGCAACAGTCTGATATTGAACAACCTTTTGTACTATGCCGTCGTCGTAAACGATATCGGCACTGCCCCGACTGCGCGGACGCGGTCACCCGCAACAACCGGCGACGTCACCGAGACCGGCTGGAACCCGTTTCCGCGATCAACCATCACGGAGCCCTGGATGTTCGTTAATACGGTCGCATGCGCTGCCGTAGCCATCAGAGCGGCACCGACAGCCAACATCGCAGCCCATCCCGCGTGCCTCTTCAGACCGCGCTTTCGGTTTTTCATAGCACTCTCCAATAGTTTAAGGTCTTTCAACGAAATGGAAACATTATGAAAGCTATACGCATCATGGTATCCGAGCAATTTATATGTTAATGGAATAATGTCTTTTTCCTTAAAATAGCGTACATGCGCCGGGGGCTGTACAACCTTGGCGCGATATTCAATTGAAGATTGCGCCCCACGCGGAGCTTGCCTGAAGGGGAGCTATGGATGTCTTTTCGGGGTGGGGCGAGTGCCAGGGCGGTCCGGGGCAGTTGCCCAAAGTTCAACGCATGGACCTGTTTTCGAAGAGCAGCAGTAGGTTCGATCCACGAACCTCAACCGGCAGCTTCGGGTTGTGAGCCAAACTATGCAGGATACTTTCCGGGGCGGGGCTGATGATCACCCACGCGGGTCTCAGGCGCTAGTTCGGGCCGAAGCTTATGCGGTGGCGCCGGCACGGCTTGGCTATGCCTCCGTTGGATATGGCGCCGCGCCTGAGGAAGAGGAGAAGCTGGCGGTTTCGTTTCGTCGTTATGCTCATCTTCTTGGTAAGCATAAGTGGGTCATAATGGGAATGATCCTCATGTCTTGCGTTCTTGGCGCAATCCATACCTTGCTCAAGACGCCTCTTTATGCAGCAAACGTCAGAATTCAGATTGAGCGGGAAGGCGCCAAAATCGTCGAAAGCGGAACGACGAGCCCGACAGAAACGGGCAGCGCCGACTTCCTGCGCACGCAATACGAGCTCCTGAAAAGCCGTGCTATGGCAGAGCGCGTAACATCGGCGCTTTATCTTTATAAAGATGACTCATTTTTTAAGCCACGCGATGTTTCTACGTTGGGACTGATTACGGGCTACTTCTCGAGGCCGACATCCTCCCAAGCGTCAAAGGTCGCCACCGCCGCCGATATCCTGATGAATGCTGTCACAATCAAGCCTGTTCCGGGCTCACGGCTCGTTGACATTCGTTATCTTGACCCAAATCCACAGCGCGCTCAGATCATAGCGAACGGCTATGCAGATGCATACATTGCCTCCAATCTGAACCGTAGGTTCGAGGCGAACGCCTACGCGAAGACGTTCCTCGATGATCAGATCAAGCAGTTGCAGATAAGGCTGCAGGAATCCGAACAGGCTCTGATCGATTTCGCTGAAAAGGAGGGGATGGTCGAGGTCAATGATAAAGCCTCGATCGCGGAGAACAGCCTCGCCGCCGCGAATACCGCTGCGGGCCAACTAATTTCCGAACGTATCAAAAACGAGCAGCTTTGGCGCCAGGTCGAGAGTACGAACGCTATAAATTTGCCCCAGCTCCTGACGAACCAGGTCGTGGACACCTTGCGCGGTCAACGCAAAGCACTCGAAACCGAGTATCAGGAGAAGTTGGAGAACTTCAAGCCAAGCTATCCTGAAATGGTGCAGATCTCTAACAAGATCAAGGAAGTATATAGACAGCTGGCCGCTGAAGTGAAGGCTATTCGAAACTCCTTGAAAGCTGCCTATCAGTCTTCTCTCGCCCAGGAAGTCGAGATGAAGGGAAGAATAGAAGAACTGCGCGCGGAAGTTATAGATCTTCAGAAAAAGGGCATTCGCCACAACATATTGAAAAGAGAAGTCGAGACTAATCGCAATTTGTACAACAGCCTTCTTCAGCGCCTGAAGGAGGTGGATGTCGCTGGCGGCGTCGGAGCCAATAATATATTCATCGTAGACCGAGCTGTCGCGCCAAACTTCCCATCCGAGCCGAGCCTGAGCCGTGCACTGTTTCTAGCATTTGGCTTTGGACTCATTATCGGGATCGGATTCTCTCTCTTGCTGGAGATGCTTGATGATCGCGTTCGAGCATCCGAGGAGGTCGAAGAAATTTCGGGGCTGCCGACACTGGGCATCATTCCCCGCGATGAATCCGAGATGGAATTGAACCTGGTCCTTAAAGATCCTCGTTCGCATGTAGCGGAAGCATACCGCTCTTTCGCGACGGCGTTACAGTTCTCTACCGATACCGGATTGCCGCGATCGATTGCGGTGACGAGCGCGGGCGCCGGTGAGGGTAAATCGACAACAGCAGTTGCGATCGCCCGCCATTTCGCCCAAATGGGCCTGAAGGTTCTGCTGATCGACGCGGATCTGAGGCGCCCATCACTGCACATCAAGCTGAATCTTGATAATTCAATAGGCCTCAGCAACTATCTGACCGGCTCATCGATGCCGCCGGATCTGGTGCAGAGAACCGACCATCCCAATCTCGCATTCATGGCGTCTGGGCCTCTTCCGCCCAATGCGGCCGATCTTCTCAGCGGCCCCCGAATCTACTCGCTCATCTCGCTCGGGTCGGATGTATTCAATCTCATAGTCTTCGATTCACCTCCAGTGTTGGGTCTTGCGGACGCGCAACTGCTGTCAAGCGCCTCAGCGGCAACAGTTTTTGTCGTGGGCGCCGGCGACAACAGGAAAGGTGCGCTCCGTGCGGCGCTGCGTCGGATGTCCATGGCCCGTGTAACGCTGCTCGGTACGCTACTTACAAAGTTGGACTCGAAATCGGTCGGATACGCTTACGGGCAGGGCTACGATTATAAGTACGGCTACCATATGAATGACGACGAAGCTGATGGCAGTACGCAAACGCCGCAGCTTGCTCGATACTGATCATGCGAAGCCCCGAAGCAATCGTCGCCGCTCTTGGCATGCTCTCCTATCCTCGCATGGCGCGTAGGGCGCGCCGCTTCCCTTTGCCCCGGGGAATAACCTTTCTTCTTGAGATTGCAGCCGCCGAACCTCATGCACTTCAGGACGCCGCAGCCATCACCGGGCAAACGGAAGCCACGCTCAGGCAGGCGGCCGGGTTTTTCATCGAACAGGTCATGCTTGACGAAGGTGCGGATCTGTATCGAATGCTCGGCGCGAACCCCGCGGCCCCCCCCCCCGAAGAACTGCGGCGGCATATGGCGCTTATCATGCGTTGGCTGCATCCGGATCTGATAACGGTCCACGAGCGAGACGGCGGCTTTAACCGCAGTCTTTACGCAAATCGTGTCGTTTTCGCTTGGGAGACCGTCAAATCGCAAGCCCGACGCTCTACCTATGATTCAATGCGCACAAAAACGGAACGTGGCAGTGCGCACCGCAAACTACTGGATAGCCCGCCTGCCCGCGAAACGGCATCTCCGGCGAAGGTCAAGAGCAAAGCGCGGGCGAGGAGCCCCGGTTCTCGAACACGCCGACGTCCTGCCGCCTTGAGCCACATTCTTGACCTGTTCGGATTCCGCCATGAGTAAGAGTTCATCGGAGGCGGCGCGCGGCAGAGCGTTTCGGATCGCAATCGGCGAGTTTTCGCTTATCAAGGCGCACCCGAAAGTCGGACTCGGGTTAGCGCAGAGAAGCTGATCGACAACCGAAATTTTCAACGTTGCGCCGTGAATCCGACCCGGCGCGAAGCTGTAACAAAGCTCGGGTTGGCAGTAGATGGCTGCTCTTACAGGCCAGAGAACGCCGTCCGCTTTCCAAGTAATACGCAGCACGGCACCACCTGAAATCCTGTCGCTCCTATCTGAGAGCAATCTTCGCTTTAATTTGAAGAACCTTTCCCATCCAGGCCTGCTTCGCGAACACTGGTCGAATCTGCGCCGCAGTGGCATATAAGGGGCATGACAAAACCAAGCGCGGCCAAGCCGACGGCCCGAAAAGCCAAACCCGCGTCCAAGCCAACAAGCGCACCCCGAAGCGCGAAAACCCGCGCGAGCGCGTCCGGCTTCAGCGAGGCGCCGCAGACCGGCTTCGAGCAAGACGTGGCCTACAGCTCGGAAAGCACCGCACATCTCATCCCCGCACTGCGAAACCTGAAGCCGACCGGCGCGATGCCTATGCCGTCGCATATGCAGGGCAAACTGCCGCCCATCGGCGATCACCCGCTGCTCACCGGCGAAAACATGCCGATGTTCATGCCGCATCGGCCACCGCGCCCGGAGAAAAGCGAGGGCGGCAAGCCCTTCGTCATCAAGTCGGATTTCGAGCCGTGCGGCGACCAGCCTGCCGCCATCCGCGAACTTGTCGAAGGCGTGACCAAGCTCGAACGCGAACAGGTGCTGCTCGGCGTCACGGGGTCCGGCAAGACCTTCACCATGGCGAAGGTGATCGAGGAAACGCAGCGGCCTGCGTTGATCCTTGCGCCAAACAAGACGCTCGCGGCGCAGCTCTACGGCGAGTTCAAGTCGTTCTTCCCGGATAACGCGGTCGAATATTTCGTCTCGTACTACGATTATTACCAGCCGGAAGCGTACATACCGCGCAGCGACACCTACATCGAGAAGGATTCCTCGATCAACGAGCAGATCGACCGCATGCGCCATGCCGCGACGCGCGCGCTGCTTGAGCGCGACGACGTTATCATCGTGGCATCCGTGTCGTGCATCTACGGTATCGGCTCGGTCGAAACCTACTCCGCGATGACATTCACCATTCAGGTGGGCGACCGTATCCAGCAGCGGCAGATCCTCGCCGACCTCGTGGCGATCCAGTACAAGCGCAACAACATCAGCTTCGCGCGCGGCGATTTCCGCGTGCGCGGCGATACGATCGAGATATTTCCGGCTCACCAGGAAGATCGCGCGTGGCGCATCTCCATGTTCGGCGACGAGGTGGAGAGCATCGCGGAGTTCGATCCGCTGACCGGCGAGAAGACGCAAGACCTCGCGCTCGTGAAGATCTACGCGAACTCGCACTATGTCACGCCGAAGCCGACGCTCCATCAGGCGATCCGTGGCATGCAGCAGGAGCTTCAGGAGCAGCTTCAGCGCTTCAACGCGACGGGGCGGCTGCTCGAAGCGCAGCGGCTCGAACAGCGCACGCAATTCGACATCGAAATGATCGAGGCGACCGGCTCCTGCAACGGCATTGAGAACTATTCGCGCTGGCTCACGGGCCGCGCGCCGGGTGAGCCGCCACCCACGCTGTTCGAATATCTGCCTGACAACGCGCTCGTGTTCGCGGACGAAAGCCACGTGACCGTGCCGCAGATCGGCGGCATGTTTCGGGGCGACTTCCGGCGCAAATCCACGCTCGCCGAGTTCGGCTTCAGGCTTCCATCCTGCATCGACAACCGGCCGCTGCGCTTCGAGGAATGGGACGCGATGCGCCCGCAGACGACGTTCGTCTCGGCTACGCCCGGCAAGTGGGAGATGCAGCAGACCGGCGGCGTGTTCGTGGAGCAGGTCATCCGCCCCACGGGCCTCATCGATCCGCCGGTGGAAATTCGCCCCGTCAAGACGCAGGTGGACGACCTCATCGACGAATGCCGCAAGACCATCGCGCAGGGCTACCGCGTGCTTGTCACCACGCTGACGAAGCGCATGAGCGAAGACCTGACGGAATACGCGCATGAGCAGGGCCTGAAGGTCCGCTACATGCATTCGGACGTCGACACGCTGGAGCGCATCGAGATCATCCGTGACCTGCGGCTTGGCGCGTTCGACGTGCTGATCGGCATCAACCTCTTGCGCGAGGGCCTAGACATTCCCGAGGTGGCGCTCGTCGCCATCCTCGACGCCGACAAGGAAGGCTTTCTACGGTCGGAAACGTCGCTGATCCAGACCATTGGCCGCGCGGCGCGAAACGTCGACGGTCGCGTGATCCTTTACGCCGACAACATCACCGGCTCGATGGAGCGCGCCATCGCGGAGACGAACCGCCGCCGCGAAAAGCAGGTGGAGTACAACACGGAGCACGGCATCACGCCGCAGTCCGTGCGCAAGAACATCGGCGACATCCTCGCGAGCGTCTATGAGCGCGACCACGTCACGGTTGATGCGGGCTTTGCTGAGGGCGCGCAGACGCCGCTCGTCGGCCACAACCTTCAAGCCGTGATCGCGAACCTCGAAAAGCGCATGCGCGAGGCGGCGGCGAACCTCGAATTCGAGGAGGCGGCGCGGCTTCGCGACGAGGTGAAGCGGTTGCGCGACGTGGAGATGACGATCATGGACGATCCGCTTGCGCGGCAATCCGAGGTCGAGGATCGCGCGGGCCGGTACGATGGCGGTGGGCGTACGTCGTGGGTGCCGCAGATCGGCGTCGATGTCGTCGAGACGAGCGGCGGAGGCGCGGGCAGGAAGCGCGTGAAGCTCAAGGCGGGCGAGAAAAAGGCCGTCGGGGCGGCGCTGGCGAAAAGCCCGCTGTTCACAACGGGCGAAGGCTCGGACGCGCCGCAGGATTGGCAGGCCGCCGCTGAGGCGAATTCAAATGTCGCTGCCGAGGCAAACGGAAAAGCCGCGACCGAGGCCGATGGAGAGCCGGGCTCGCGCATCGCGCAGCCCGCTGCATCGAGCCGCGAAAGTCGCAATTTGCAGTGGGGTCTGCCCGCAGGCGCGTCGCCAATGTCGCGCCCGCATAAGCCGACGCTCGACGAGATGGGGCCACATGCCGAGCGCCCGCTGCCCGGCGGCAAGCCCAAGCCATCGCGCCCCGCACCCGACTTGAAGACGCTTAAACCCGGCAAGACGATCATCGTCGAGGACGGGGCCGACGATCCGAAGCTGCGCGGCAAGCGGCGGCGGCCGTTGAAGACTGGCCGACCGGGAAGCTGACCGGCGTCAGAGCGTTATCGCTGATGGAATTATAAACGGTCGTGCCCCAAGTTTCTGGCTTGAGCATGATCTGACGCAAAACCGGCGTCCTTTGCGGGCTGCTGAAAGGGTTAGGGCTGCACCAACGCCCACCAGGTGCGAAGCCGATTGACCATATCCGGCTCACTTCGGCTCGACCCACCGATCCTATTTTACAGGTTCTAACCGGAAAGCTTTTGCGTTTTTCAGCAGCCTGTTAGCGGATCATACTCAAGAAATGAACCATTCGGACGTGACCACGACGCTCTACCCGTCCGCCTCGATCGTGACGGAGACATCGGCCGGGCGCGCAGTGTATGGCCACGACGAAACGATGATCCCCGCACCCGCTCGCACATAATCGCTCGCGTTGCCGGGGTGAATGCCGCCCGCCGCCGCGAGGAGCGCGCGCGACTGAGCCGCCTCCGCGAGCGAGCGCACATCGGCCACTTCGCCCGGTTCAAATTTCTCCAGCTGAATGATGTCGAACCCGGCTTCGATGGCGTCGCCCGCTTCGTCCACGCTATGGACCTCAACGCCGATCTTCTTTTCCGGCGCCTCGCGGCGGAGAAGATCGGCGATGTCCGCGAGGTTGGCGTCTGGCATGAAGGCGCGATGTTCAGCAAATACCAGGATCGTCTCGGAAAGCCCGAGCCGATGCGGCACGGCTCCACCCGCCCGCACCGCCATCACCGAAAGCCGCCGCGCGCCGGGCACGGTCTTTCGAGTACATACCACGCGGATGGCCGGGTCGACGGCTTCGACCGCGTCCACGAGACTGCGAGCGGCCGTCGCGATGCCGGAAAGGATCTCCACCAGCGTTTGCGATGATTTCCACGCGGTATGCAGGGCCTTCGCATCGCCGCGCGCCTTCAGCAGCAGCTCTCCCGCCGAGGCGCGCGTGCCGGATGAAGCGACAATATGCGCCTCCGCGCCGACCCGCCGGATCATCGCCGCCGCGATTTCGATACCCGCGACGGTCATAGCGTTGCGCGCGCGAAACATCATGCGCCCCGGACGGCCGCCGATACCGAGCGAGAGCGTGGTCAGGTCGCCATCGGGCGTGTCTTCGGCGAGGAGGGAATCGATAAGTGAGACGGGTAGCGGCATCGGAGCATTCCCCACAGGCGCGCCGCTCGACAGGCCAGCGCCTTCCTTGATAAGGAAGGGTGAGGATGAGGGGCATGCGGGCCTTGCAATATTGCCCCTCACCCTACCCTTCTCCCATCGGGAGAGGCAAGTCGGGAGCGTCGATGCGCTCCGATTCGCATGGCCGCAGTCGGCATGGCAAAGTCGTCCGGCCATCGCAGGTCGGGCGAAACGAGCCGCTTAAGGTTGCCGAGGCGCGCGCTTACGATGCCTTCGCGAGCGCAGGCTCATACGGGCGTTCGTCGATACCCGTCAGTTGCGCCGCGAACTCCGCGAGCGGCATGACGATACGCTCGACGTTGTAGATTTCGAGGAACCGCTCTTCGTTGCGTGTGAGCGTCTCGGGCAGCACGGCCCAGTGCTTGTCCGACGAGCGCTTCATGATCTCCCACGCGAAGATGCGTTCGAGCTGGGTATTGAACCGGCAGCCGAGGAAAACGAAGCTGCGCCCCTTGCGGATGTCCTGCACGGCTTCCGGGATGGGCGTTTGGATGTCGATCTCGGTCAGCACTTCCACGAAGTCGGAATCCGAGACGAGGAAATTCGATGCGGGCGCGATGGACCCGATCGGCTGATAAAGCAGCGGCGCGCTCGCCGCGGCTGTGTCGGCCGTGCCCGGCGTGCCGTCCGCGTTGAAGAAATGATACCACGAGCCGTGATGCTCGGCCTGGCTGACGCCTTGCACCATGCTCCAGCCCGCGCGGCCCGCGAGCGCCTTCTGCGGAAGGTCGTCGTACCAGGCATGAACGATCAGCTTGAGCGCCGGGACCGAGGCCAGATAATGATGAAGCGCCGTCGGCGGCATGGGCGAGCGAAACGCCTCCGTCATCGCGGCGGCCACGGTCTTCCGGTGCTTGAAGTTTTCGATGAACTGCGCCGCCGCCGTGAGATTCTTGCGGATCTTGTGCGGCACGCTCGCTTTCGCGGTGAGGCGATCCACGAGGATCTCGGGCGCTTCGGGTACGGCGGACGTCCCGGCCAATTTCAGGATACCCGGCCCGAGATAAGGAATGACCGTTCCCCGGTTCAATCCCTCGCGTATCGTCTCAACCACGTTCGTCACGATGTCTCCTCCGCTCAATTGAGCGATGCCGCCCTATGCGACGAGAGTTCTGCGGGATGCAGACGGAACACGCCGCGACCGCCCGAAAGCGGCTGGTACGCATGGAACCCGCCGCTGCTGAGGCGGTCGAACCACGCTTGTGCGCTGACGCCCTCCGGACGTTCGCCGATCTCCGTAACGAGGCCGTTCGGCGTGAAGCGCACATGAACCAAAACCCGTTCCGACATTTTGCATCTCCTTCTTCTGACATTCACCGCGACGTTTGTTCGCAGGTCCGTTTGATTTTTGTCAGATATGGAGATGGTATGCCAGTAAACCCTGCTTCATCTTTTCGTTATCGAAAGTTGAATCCACAAAAGGCAAAATAAGGCTCAGTCGGAAGTCTTTCTCTTTACTACAACGATACCTGTGGCGGCGTTTGATTCGCTGGTGAGTTGCCAGCAATGACCCGCACCGTTCACAAGATGTAGATCAAAACGCTCGTATTCCTTGAACGGGTCTTCCGTGTCAACGTCGGACGGATCGCAAAGCGTGATCGACAGTCCGGGAAACCGGGCGCGAAGGGCCGCGATGGCCTCCGCTCCCGCTTCGGCCGCCGAGAGAACCGCATCGATGCCCGCAAGATCTTCAGCAGAGAACGCCATTGTCAGTCAGCTAGCTTCTTCGCTTCGACGGTGAGCGGCAGCTTCGTGTCCACCGGCAGATCCGGCAGTTCGAGACGCCAGCCATTGCCGAGCGTGATGACGCCGCCCCACATTTCGGGCTTTTCCATCTCAACGATGGGTTCTTCCAGATCCTTCTTGGGCACGTAGATCGTAAGCTTGCCCTCGGTGCATTTGCGGATCATGACCTTC
>NZ_JFZJ01000082.1 GCF_000636015.1 Rhodomicrobium udaipurense JA643 | reverse complement strand
GTACTGAACGTGGCGGACAGCACCATCCCCTTCCGCCAGCGATATCTGTTCGCGCCGATCCTCTCGCTCGTGCTCGACCTCCTCATGGTGGACGAGGCGAATCCGCGTGGTATCGGCTTCCAGCTCTGCGCGATCACGGACCATCTTCAGGCGCTGCCGCAGGCTTCGCCGCACGCCCCGCACAACGAGGAGCAACGGCTCATTCTGGAGCTTCTGACGAAGGTGCGCCTCGCGAAGGTCGCCAGCCTTGAGCATGCCGACGCGTCCGGCAATCGCGTGGAGCTTCAGGAGTTGCTGGGCGCCCTGCTTTCGGGCTTGCCGAAGCTCTCCGAAGCGATTACGCGCCGTTATTTCAACCTGACCGAAGAAGAGCTTCGGCGCGTCTACACCCGCTTCGGTAGCCATTCATGAATTTCGAGATCAGCCATCGAACGACGTATCGCTATTCGGCACCGGTTTCGCAGTCCCACCATGTCTTGCACCTGACGCCTCGCTCCCATTACCGCCAAACGGTTTCACGGCACAGCCTCATCATCGATCCGGCGCCCGCCTCCAAGGCGGAAATGATCGACGATTTCGGCAATCCCGTCTCGCTGATCGCCATTGAGCAGGATCATCGCGAGTTGCTGATTCATTCGCGCGCGCAGGTCGAGGTGTTCGCGCCGATGCAGATCGACACGAGCCGCACGGCAAGCTGGAACGATGTCGCCGCGACGCTTCGCGCCAATCTCGGCCCGGAAACGTTCGAGGCGATCCAATATTCATGCCCGTCGCGCTTCATACGGCCGTCGCGCGACATCCATAAATTCGCGCGGGCGAGCTTTGTGGAGGGCCGCCCGATGCTCGAAGCTGTGCAAGACCTCACGGCGCGCATCAACCGCGATTTCAAATATGAGAGCGGGGCGACCGATGCCGCGACTTCGGTCGAGGAGGTGCTCCGCATCCGGCGCGGCGTGTGCCAGGACTTCGCGCATCTCGAAATCGCGTGCCTCAGGACGATGGGTCTCGCCGCCCGCTATGTCAGCGGCTATCTGCTGACCTACCCGCCAGTGGGACAGCCGAAGCTCATCGGCGCGGATGCGAGCCACGCGTGGATTTCGGTGTGGTCGCCCGAAATCGGCTGGGTGGATTTCGACCCGACGAACAACATGATCCCGGGCGAGGAGCATATCGCCATCGCCTTCGGGCGCGACTTTCAGGACGTAAGCCCCGTTAGCGGCGTGCTACTCGGCGGCGGCGAACATGAGGTCGAGGTGGCCGTGGACGTGAACCCCGTCAACGGCTGGGCTAGTATCGCGCGCTGACGTTTCCTCCGCTGGGCCATCGCGCGGCCTTCTCCTTCAACGCCGGCAAAGCCCCGCATTTTCCAGCAAGATCTGCCGCTCGCCCTTGAAGGCGCAGACGGGCTGCGCCATCGCCGCAGCCTCCGCCCTGCGCCCGCTCTCCTTCAGGAGCAGCGCAAGGTTCACCCGGATCAGATGCTCCAGCTCGGGCTTGAAGAACGCGCGCAGCATCTCGCGTTCGGCGAGCGCCGCGCGCCATTCGCGTTCCGCGCCGGCGTTGTCGTTGTCGCCTTGCAGCGTCACGGCGCGGTAAATGTGCGAGCGCGGATCGCGCGGGAACTCCGCGAGAAGTTCCGCCGAGCGCGCACGGATCTCGTCCATGCCTTTGGGTAGCCGCGCGTCGGGGATGACGTAAACGGCAAGCGTCTGCGAGCTGTAAGTCGCGACGACCTGGGACGCTGCGAAGATCGCGCCACACAGGCCGAGGACCGCGATCGCGATGGCTGTCTTGCGGTGGGGCGGTGCCTCGGTATCCGGATGCCACAGGCCGAGCAGCGTGGCCCCGACGATACCCCCGGCGATTGCGCCGCCGATATGCGCCGCAAAGTCGATCCGCTGCCCGAACAGCCCGTCGAACAGCGGGATAAGCGACGGAATGAGCACGCCGAGCGAGCCCGACAGCATCAGCCGCCGCTGGCGGGATTGTATCGGAAAGCGATAGGCGATGACGAGCGCCGAGGCGAAAAGGCCCATGATCGCGCCCGACGCGCCGACCGAAATGAGGTCCGCCGCGTTGATGGCGAGCGACGCCAGCCCGCCGCCGAGCGCACCGACCACGAAGATCGCCGCGAACCATATGGGGCCGACAACGCGTTCCAGCGCCGCGCCCGCGAACAGAAGCGCGAGGCTGTTCAACGCAAGATGCGGCACGCCGCCATGCAGCAGCGGCGCGGAGAACAGCCGCCACCACTGGCCGCCCTCCACGACGAGGCTCTTGTCGAGCGCGCCAAGTGCGACGAGCGTCGAGATGCCGGGATCGAAGAGGGTGCCGCTTCCTTCGATGCGAAACACGGCCTCGCACAGATAAACGGCGAGGATGGCGCCGATCAGGCCCAACGTGGCGGTCAACGGCGGCCGCTGGTATGCGCTAACCGCGTCGCGGCCGTCCGGCAGGTGGATGTCTCGCATCAGTCGGCCTTCAGTTCCTTGACCCGGTCTATCGTCATCTGGTTGACGCATCCCGAAACGATGACTTTCTCACCCGTGCCGCCCAGCATTACGCTTCCCCGCCAACTGCAATTCGTATCGCGGAACTTGAGCCACGCGCGTTGAGATTCAATGAGCCGCCCGCGGATTTCTTTCGCATCTTCCTCGCCGGAGTTCTTTTCGAGGAGCGTCTTGTAAATCCTGTTCAACTCGGCATCGTTCCGCTCAAAGTCGCGGCCGATACAATCCATCGTGGCCGCCGTCGACATGGCCTTGTCGAGGCAGGCGTCGAGAGGTTGCGAGGCGTCTTCAGCCTTCGCGCCCGCTGACACGGAAAAAAAGATAAACAAAGCGAAAAATATCCTCATGGGCTCTCCGTGCCGAAGTCCATCTCACAAGGCTGAGCGTTGCATTCCGCACTATGTCCGGCGACCGCGCGCGAGGCAACGGCTAGAGCGACATGCCACAGTAGGGAAGATGCGCTGGTATCCGTTTCGGAATGTCTCTAAAGTCGGCCCAACGGGGCATGCTCCTTGCATGACATGGCGAAAGATCAGGGCGCGAACCCAGCACAGGGACATCAGATGACCGATACCAAAGAAACCATCGTCTACGCCGTTTGCGAGGCGAACATTGCGCCCGGCTGGGTGCAGCCGTTCACGCTTGCGAAGGTGGGCGCGGATGGCAAGGATGAGCCGTTCCCCATTCTGATCGTGCGCGACGAGGCTCGGAAGTTTTACGCCTACGTGAATGCCTGCCCGCACGAGAAAAAGCCGCTTTACGAAGAGTCCGAGAATTACGTGTCGGACGGGCGGCGCCATCTGCACTGCATGCAGCATGACGCGAGGTTCGAGCCGAATACCGGGCTTTGCGTCGAAGGCGAGTGCAAGTTCCAGAGCCTCGAAAGCATACCTGTCGCGATCATCGACGGCGACGTGTGCATCGCGGGCGTCGAACTTGCCGAGGACGACGACGCAGGCCCGCCGGAGATCATGATCGTTTCCGAATAGGCGACGGCAGATTGCCGACGGTTTCGGGCGGTGTGCGGACGCGCGCCGCCTTATTCGTGTCGGTGGTCGCAAGGCCGGATCGTCGCGTCCTCAGCATGCGTCACTTTGGCCGGAACGGAACATTCGCTTTGTTTAATTAGTCCAGTTCCAGCCTTCGCCCCGGCCGCAGAAAGCCGCGCATGTCCCGCGATCAGCCATTTCGCACCCGGCAACGCTTTCGGTACGAACCTTGCTCTCTGCCTTCTGCCGCGCGCGGCCTACGCACAGGAGAAGCGAATGACCGAAGCCCTCACAGCCACCCCGGAAGGCAGACCCTTCGACCTGCCGCTGGTGTTCAAGCGCCACGTCTTCATCTGCGCGCAACAGCGGCCGCCGATGCATCCGCGCGGCAGTTGTGCGGCCTCCGGCGCGATGCCGCTGATCGAGCGGCTTTCCGCGAAGATACAGGCGTTGCAAGACCCGGAACTCGCCGTCACGGTGACGGGCTGCCTCGGCTTCTGCCAGGCGGGACCGGTGGTCGTCGTCTACCCCGAGGGCATCTGGTACGCGCCGAAGACGGTCGAGGACATCGACGAAATCTGCGTATCGCATCTCTGCGAGGGCGAACCCGTCGAGCGGCTCATCTTCGTGCCCAAGGTGTGACGCCGTTTCGCCCATCCTCCGCATGGCTGATAGTCGCGCGTCGGCGTAGCGCAAGCGTGCATTGAACAGCCGCCGCGAATGGCCTAGCTGTGGGGGTGACAAACACCCGCAGGAGAACGGCCCCGATGGCGAAGGATTTCAAGCAGAGCGCGATCGAATATCACGAGAGCGACCCGCCGGGAAAACTCGCCGTCACGCCGACGAAGCCGCTGTCCACCCAGCGCGATCTGTCGCTCGCCTATTCACCGGGCGTCGCGTTCGCCTGCGACGAGATCGTGGCCGACCCGGCGGCGGCGGCGCGCCTCACCGCGCGCGCCAACCTGATCGGCGTCATCACCAACGGCACCGCCGTGCTCGGCCTCGGCAATATCGGACCGCTCGCTTCCAAGCCCGTGATGGAAGGCAAGGCGGTGCTGTTCAAGAAGTTCGCGGGCATCGACGTGTTCGACATCGAAGTCGATGCGATGGACCCCGACCGCTTCGTGGATGCGGTGGCGGCGCTTGAGCCGACCTTCGGCGCGATCAACCTTGAAGACATCAAGGCGCCGGAGTGCTTCGAGATCGAGCAGAAGCTCCGTGAGCGCATGAAAATCCCGGTCATGCATGACGATCAGCACGGCACCGCCATCGTGGTCGCCGCCGCGATCCTGAACGGGCTGAAACTCGTCGGCAAGGACATCGGCAGCGTGCGCCTCGCGTGCTGCGGCGGCGGTGCGGCGGCGCTCGCCTGCCTCAACCTGCTCGTCAGCCTCGGCCTCAAGCGCGAAAATATCTTCGTCTCCGATCGCGTGGGCGTGGTCTATGAGGGCCGCACCGAGGAGATGAACCCCTACCTCGCGCGCTATGCACAGCCGACGGAATTCCGCAAGCTCGCCGAGACGCTGGTGGGCGCCGACATCTTCCTCGGCCTTTCCGCGCCGCGCGTCGTCTCCGCCGACATGGTGAAGACCATGGCGGAGCGCCCGATCATCATGGCGCTCGCGAACCCGACGCCGGAGATCATGCCGGACGAGGTGAAGGCTGTGCGCCCGGACGCGATCATCGCCACGGGCCGTTCGGACTTTCCGAATCAGGTCAACAACGTGCTGTGCTTCCCCTTCCTGTTCCGGGGCGCGCTTGACGCTGGCGCGACCGAGATCAACGAGACAATGAAAAAGGCCTGCGCCATGGCCATCGCCGATCTTGCGCAGGCGGAAGCGCATGACATCGTGCTCACGGCCTACGGCGCGGAGAGCTTCCATTTCGGGCCGGATTACATCATCCCGAAGCCGTTCGACCCGCGCCTCATCACGCGGCTTGCGCCCGCCGTCGCCCGCGCCGCGATGGAGTCCGGCGTTGCGACGCGTCCCATCGCCGATTTCGCCGCCTATCGCGAAAAGCTCGTGCGCTTCGTCTTCCGCTCGGGCCTCGTCATGAAGCCCGTGTTCGAGGCGGCGAAACGCGCGCCGAAGCGTGTCATCTTCGCGGAAGGCGACCGCGTGAAGGTGCTTCAGGCGGCGTATCAGGTGCTGTCGGAAGGCATCGCGCAGCCGATCCTCGTCGGCAGCCGCAAATTCATGGAAGAGCGCCTGCGCGATCTGGCGTTGCCGATGAAGCCGGGCGTCGATTTCCAGGTGTTCGACCCGACCGAAGATGCCAGCGTCGACGATCTCGCCGCCGACTATCACCGCCTTACCGACCGCAAGGGCATCACCCGCTCTGATGCGCGCGTCGCGGCGCGTCGGCAGAACACCGTGATTGCCGCGATGCTGCTGAAGCGCGGCGAGGCGGACGCGATGATCTGCGGCACGACCGGGCGCTTCGACCGGCACCTGAAGGACATCGGCGACATCATCGGCTTGCGCGCGGGCGTGAAGAATTTCGCCGCGCTGAACGCCCTCGTGCTCGAGTCGGGCACGTTCTTCGTCGCCGACACGCAGGTGAACTACGACCCGACCGCCGAGGAAGTGGCCGAAGCCGCCGTGCTTTCGGCCCGGCAGGTGGCCCGCTTCGGCCTGACGCCGAAACTCGCCTTCCTCTCGCACTCGAACTTCGGCAGCGGCAATACGCCCAGCGCGAAGAAGATGCGCGAGGCGCTTCAATTGTTCTGGGAGCGCGAACCGGGCGTCGAGGCCGAGGGCGAGATGCATTCCGATATGGCGCTGTCGGAAGGCGTGCGGCGCGAGTTGTTCCCCTATTCGAAGCTCGAAGGCGAGGCGAACGTGCTCATCATGCCGTCGCTAGACGCGGCCAACATCGCCTATAACGCGATCAAGGTGCTGGGCTCGGCCATTTCCATCGGCCCAATCCTGCTCGGCGCGGCGATGCCCGCCCACATTGTGACGCCGTCCGCTTCCGTTCGCGGACTCGTCAATATGACGGCGGTTGCCGTGGTCGGTGCGAGCGAAAGCCGGGAGGCGAAATAAGCCCGACCTCGGTCGCGCGGAGCTTCGCGGCAGGCGCGTTCGACCCGGCCCTACCTGACCACGGGCCCCGGTCCAGGACAGGCCCATTTCCGGCCCATCGCGCATAGACGGCGCATGCGGGCTTCGCGGATCTTCTGCTTCTTGTACCAGTCGGCGGATGCGAAGGGCGGGTAGTAACACCCGCCCTTTCCGTCCGGGAGCGAGCCGCCGCTGCAAGCGGCCCAAGCGGCGCCGCTGAAACAGACGGTCATCGCAGCTGCCGTGAGCACTCGTTTCATCGTTTCCTCTCCTCTTGTTGTCATTTTTTGGCGCGTTGTGCGCGATTGCGGTGAAACGCGTTTCGCGCGCGATGGCTCACGGGGGCGCGGAATTGATCGACAAATGACAGCGGATGCCTTGCGGGGCATTACCGGAAACGCAAAAAAGCCCGCGTGAAAACGCGGGCTTTTCCATTGAGCGGGATGCCCCGGGCCGAGGCCCGAGGGCGAAGTTGTCTTAGTTGATGATGTCGCGGCCCTTCGTCTCGCGCAGGAAGAGCACGCCGAGGACGAGGGTCATGATCGCCACGATCACCGGGTACATCAGGCCGGCGTAGATGTTGCCGGTCGAGGCCACGATGGCGAAGGCGGTGATCGGAAGGAAGCCGCCGAACCAGCCGTTGCCGATGTGATAGGGCAGGGACATCGCGGTGTAGCGGATGCGGGTCGGGAAGAGTTCGACAAGCATCGCCGCAATCGGGCCGTACACCATCGTCACGAGGAAGACGAGGTAGACGAGGAGCGCGACCACGGTCCAGTTTATGCCTTCGAGCGCAGACTTCGCCGGATAGCCCGCAGTCTTGAGCGCTTCGGCGAGTTCCTTCTTGAAGCGTTCGCCCTGAACCTTGGCATCGGGGGCCGCCGCGTCATACGACTGCACCACTGTCTCGCCGATCTTGATCGACGCTGTGCCAGCCGCGCCCGTCTCGTTGATGTAAGGCACGCCGGCCTTCACGAGCGAAGACTTCGCAACGTCGCAAGGCGAGGTGAACTTCGACTTGCCCACGGGGTCGAACTGGAGACGGCACTGGCTCGGGTCGGCGAAAACCGAAACCGGAGACGTGTCGATGGCCTTGGCAAGCTGCGGGTTGCCGGCATGCGTCAGGAGTTCGAACACGCCGGGATAGGCGTAGGAGCCGAGGCCGAGCGGCTTAAGAAGGCCCGTCGGGTAGTAGGTGAGGATCGCAAGCAGCAGACCCAGCATGATGATGGGCTTGCGGCCGATCTTGTCCGAGAGCCAGCCGAAGATGACGAAGAACGGCGTGCCGATGAGGAGCGCAATCGCGATCATGATGTTCGACCAGTAGGGGTCGACCTTGAGCGTCTGCGTCAGGAAGAACAGCGCGTAGAACTGGCCCGTGTACCACACCACGGCCTGACCGGCAGTGAGGCCGAACAGTGCGAGCAGAACGATGCGGCCGTTGGTCCAGTTGCCGAACGCTTCCGAGAGCGGAGCCTTGGAAGTGCGGCCCTCTTCCTTCATCGCCTTGAAGACGGGCGACTCGTTCAGGGTCATGCGGATCCAGACCGAGATGCCGAGCAGCACGATGGAAACGAGGAAGGGAATGCGCCAGAAGCCGTATTCGGCCGCGAACGAGGCAGCCTTTTCGGCAGCCGTGTCACCGGGTGAGAAATAGCGGCAAAGAAGGATGACGATCAGCGAGAGGAACAGGCCGAGCGTCGCCGTGGTCTGGATCCAGCTCGTGCGGTAACCGCGCTTGGTGGGTTCCGCATGCTCCGCCACATAGATCGCCGCGCCGCCATACTCGCCGCCGAGCGCAAGGCCTTGCAGCAGGCGCAACGCGATCAGGATGACGGGCGCCGCGACGCCGATCGTATTGTAACCGGGCAGCACGCCGACGAGGAAGGTCGACAGGCCCATGATGAGGATGGTGATAAGGAAGGTGTATTTACGGCCGACGAGGTCGCCGAGTCGGCCGAACACGATGGCGCCGAAGGGGCGCACGAAGAAGCCCGCGGCGAAGGCGAGCAGCGCGAAGATGAACTGACCGGACTCGGTCAGGCCGGAGAAGAAGTGCGAGCCGATAATGGCCGCGAGCGAACCGTAAAGGTAGAAGTCGTACCACTCGAATACGGTGCCGAGCGAAGATGCAAAGACCACCTTCCGCTGCTCAGCCGGGCTGATTGCGCCCGCTGGTGTGTAGGCTCTGCCTGCTGCGATGTCTGTCACTAAACCCTCCCAATCTGGATATGCGTCTGTTTCGAAAAACCGGACAAATGGCGGTTGCCGGAGGCGTTTCCGGTGCGCGAATACATCGCAGATTTAGCATAGCTCCCATGCGACGGAGCTAAGACATTGGGGCTAAGACTTTCGGCTTAACCTTGAAAAAAAGCGGAAATTTAGCAAATACCCACGAAAGAGGGAGGAACAACTCTGTGCGCGACTGAGGCTAGGCCATGCAGATAAAGCATGCCTGATAAGCAAACGCAGGCTTCGCCTTTTGTCTCTGCCCCCTCTGTCGGGCACCGACATATATCTGTGACAAGGCTGTCGTAATAACGGAAGCTCGGGCTCGCCGACCGGCCGGCGGCTCATTACGGGAGCACGAAATGACATCACGAACCCTCGCGGTGGCCTTGGGACTCGCGGGTGTGGCAGCGCTGTGCGCGCCCGCCCAGGCGCAGGGCATCAAGCAGGCGCAGGACAGCTATTTCCTTGCGGCGAAAGCAGATCTCGAAAAAATCCTCGCACGCCAGCCGAATACGAAGAAGGCGAAGAACATCATCCTTTTCGTCGGCGACGGCATGTCGATCCCCACCGTGACGGCGGCCCGCATCATGGACGGGCAGCGGCGCGGCGTGGATGGTGAAAGCAACTCGCTCGCCTTCGAGACGCTTCTTCCCTATGTGGCGCTGTCGAAGACTTATACGCATGACAGCCAGGTGGCGGATTCCGCGCCGACCGCGACCGCGATGGTCTCCGGCGTGAAGTCGGTCAATGGCACCATCGGCGTCGACCAGCACGTCACGGTCGGCAATTGCGCGAGCCAGAAGGGCACCGAGGTCACGACGATCTTCGAATTGGCCGAGAAGGCCGGGCTTTCGACCGGCATCGTGTCGACGGCGCGCATCACGCATGCGACGCCCGCGGCAGCCTACGCCAAGACGGCGGGCCGCGACTGGGAAGTCGATACCAATCTTCCCGGCCCTGCCAAAGCGGCGGGCTGCAAGGACATCGCCACGCAACTCGTCGAATGGCCCGCAGGCAACGGTTTCGAGGTGATTCTCGGCGGCGGCCGATCGTATTTCCTGCCGAAGGAAGTCGCCGACCCTGAAACCGAGAGCAAGACGGGCACGCGCGCCGATGGCCGCAATCTCGCCGACGAGTGGCAGCGCAAGTACAACGACGCGGCCTATGTCTGGAACAAGGCGCAGTTCGACGCAATCGATCCGGCCAAAACCGGCCATGTGCTCGGCCTTTTCGAGCGCAGCCACATGCAATACGAGGCGGAACGCGCGAAGGACAAGGCGGGCGAACCCTCGCTCGCGGAGATGACCACCAAGGCCATCGACCTTCTGTCGAAGAACAAGGATGGCTTTGTGCTGATGGTGGAGGCTGGCCGCATCGACCACGCTCATCACGACGGCAAGGCCGGTCTCGCGCTCCTCGACACGCTGGCGCTCGACGAGGCCGTGAAGGCCGCCTACGCCAAGGTCGATCCCGAGGAAACGCTGATTATCCTGACGGCGGACCACAGCCACGTCTTTTCCATCGCGGGCTATCCGAAGCGCGGCAACCCGATCCTCGGCCTCGCGGGCTACGGCCTCGACGGCAAGCCCTACACCACGCTGGGCTATCTGAACGGGCCGGGCGCCAAGGCGAACGAACCGCGCGCCGATCTCAACGGCGTGGATACCACCGCCCTCGACTTCCGCCAGCAGGCGCTGATCCCGCTCGACGCGGAATCGCACGCGGGCGACGACGTGGCGGTGTTCGCGCAGGGGCCCTCGGCATACCTGTTTCAGGGCGTGATCGAGCAGAACATGATCTTCCATGTCATGACCCATGCGTCGGGCATTCTGGAGAAAGTGGGCCGGGACACGGCCGCCGCGAAATAGGGCGGTCGAGGCATGTCCTCGCGCGAGCGCGCAGACACAAAAAAATGGCCACCAGCGGTGGCCATTTTTTTGTGTCTCACGTCAGGCCGACATCAAGCGCGCTTCGATGAAATCGAGTTCGCGCACGAACTTGCGGGCCACTTCCTCCGAAATTTGCCGCGAGCGCCGCAAGCGGAGAATCTCCACACGCTCGGCCCGGATCGCGGCCAGACGAAGCTCGCGCTCGATCTCATAGGCGCGGCGCACTGTTTCGCGGCCTTCGCCGTCGGCGGTCTTGTCGCGGATACGCTGGCGGTAAAAGTCTCCGATGTTTGCAGCAACATCGGCATAGAGAGCCGCGTCTTCGATATCGTCTCCGCCCGTGCGCTTATGCGTCTCGACTGCTTTCAATGCCGCCTCGGCGACGAGACTGCGGGCCTTGTCCTCTTCTTCTTCACGCGCGGGCTCGGGCGGAAGCTGAAGCTTGCCGAGGAGAAACGGCAAGGCGATACTGGCCACGATGAGCGAGACGATAATCACGCCCGCCGCGAGGTAGATCGCGAGGTCGCGCGCCGGGAATGGCGTCAAACCGTCTTCCATCACGAGAGGGAGCGTGAGCACGCCCGCTAGCGTGATCGCCCCGCGCACACCCGCGAGCGCCGTGACGGCGACGAGACGCCAGCCCGGCTTCCGGATGACTTCGCCCCGAAGCGCCGCGCGAAATAGCGTAAAGCGCAGCGACACCCACACCCAGACGAGCCGCAGTGCGATCAGCGCGGCGCTGATGGCTACGACGTACACCAAGAGCCACGCCGGGTCGATGTGCCCTGTATCGCGCACCACCTGCGCCGCTCCCGCTCCGATGGTCGGCAATTGCTCGCCGAGAAGCACGAAGATCACGCCCTTCACTGCGAATTGCATTGTGTCCCAGACGGCGGCTCGGCTCACCCGCGTCAGCGCCATGGCTTGTCCGGTCTGCTCCGCATAGCTCATGGTGATGCCAGCGGCCACCGCCGCCAGGATGCCCGAACAGTGGAAATGCTCGGCCAGAAGGTAAGCGCCGAACGGGATGAGAAGGCTGATGAGGATCTGCGAGCCGGGGTCTTCGCCGAAGGTGCGGGCGAACCAGTTCTTCGCATGCGTCACCGCCCATGTCACGCCGACGCCAATCGCGATGCCGCCCGCCGCCAGCCAGACGAAAGTGCCCGTCGCGTCGATCAGCGAGAACGTCCCCGTCAGCGCGGCGGCCACGGCAAACTGCATGCAGACGAGGCCCGAAGCGTCGTTCAGGAGCGACTCGCCTTCGAGGATGTGCATCAGCCGCTGCGGCACGGGCACGCGCTGGGCGATGGCGGACACCGCGATCGGGTCCGTCGGCGACACAACGGCCGCGAGCGCGAAGGCCACGGCGAGCGGCATCGACGGGATGAGCCAATGCACGAACAACCCGACGCCGAGCACCGTGAAGATCACGAGGCCGAAGGAGAGTTCGAGGATGGTGGTCGCGTCGCGGAACAGGCCCTCCTTCGGAATGCGCCAGCCATCGAGAAAGAGGAGCGGCGGCAGGAACAGTAGGAAGAAGATGTCCGGCTTCAGTTCGACGCCGAGATCCGCGACATTGGCGATGGCTGCGCCGAGCCCGATCTGGACGAGCGGCAGCGGCAACGCGACAGGAAGCGCGCGCGAAACCCATCCGCTCAATACAACGGCGAGCGCGAGCACGAGGGCGGTCGTGATCGTGTCCATGTTTCTCTTAACCTTTCAACGGCGCGCGGATCGGGGATCGCTCGCGCCGAAGCGTTGTGCAAGGCTCCGGTGCGGTCGCGAGCGCAAGCCCGCGACCGCACCTCGGCGCAACTCGCGTCAGGCCACGGTGTGGAAGCCGTTATCGGCGAACACCACGGAGCCGTTGGTCGATGAGCCCGCCTCGCTGGCAAGGAAGGCTGCCACGCGGCCGACATCCTCGACGCTGATGAGATGATGACCGGGCGTGCGATCGCGAACTTCGTCGAGAAGCTCGTCGAAGCGCCCGATGCCCGAAGCCGCGCGCGTCTTGACCGGACCGGCCGAGATGGCGTTCGCGCGGATGCGTTTGTCGGCCAGATCGGCCGCAATATAGCGCACGGTCGATTCGAGCGCGGCCTTCACCGGGCCCATCAGGTTATAGTGCTGCACCACGCGCTCCGATCCATAGAAAGTGACCGTGAGAAGCGAGCCGCCATCGGTCATCAGCGGCATGGCCAGCTTCGCCACGCGGATGAAGGAGTGGCACGAGATGTCCATCGCGAGCGCGAAGCCCTCAGCGGAGCAATTCACGATGCTCGTCTGCAAGTCTTCGCGCGGCGCGAAAGCGATGGAATGCAGCACGAAATCGAGCTGCCCCCACTGCCGGGCGATCGTCTCGAACACCGCTTCCAGCTCGCCGGGAACGCGGACGTCGCAGGGCAGCATGATCTTCGCTCTGACCGCTTCCGCGACAGGGCTGACGAACCGCAACGCCTTGTCGTTGAGGTATGTGACCGCAAGTTCGGCCCCGGCCTGATGAAATGCCGCTGCACACCCGGCTGCGATGCTGTTTTCGTTCGCGATGCCGATAACAAGGCCGCGTTTTCCATTAAGATCGACGATAGCGGTCATGGCAATTCCTTTTCGAGTTTGAACACGTTCCTTGCGCGTTCTCCCCTGAACTTTTGCCTGTTCCGCTTTCTGATGTGCGGTTTGCGGACACTCGCACGCCGTAGCTTGGTGAGCCGGCGTTTGCGGTGCCTGAGATTCTGGCGTGGCCAACATGGCCATGATCGCTCTTGCGATAATGGCTTCGAGGTCTCCGCCCTCGCCCTCCGCGAGGAGGCGAATCTGGAGCACGTTCCTGATAATGCCCAAACCGGACAGGAATACGGTTATTGCCGCAAATCGCGCATCAATCGGCTCGCCCATTTTTTCGGCGAGCGAGCCGATGAAATCCTTGAAGATCGTCTCGCGCAAAACCCTTGCAGCGTCGGGGCTGGAAGCCGTTCTACTGCCTTGCCGAGGTCCGTATGCCCCCGACGTGATTTCGGCTTCCAGACATTTCGACAAAAAGATGCTGGTGGCTTTCGAAATCGATGTCGTGGCGCTTCATCCATGCCCGGACGTTTGCCACGCCGCAGAAGACGAGCACCCCTTCGCCCCGCCGAAGACGGAACAGCGCTTCGCGGCGCACGAGTTCGTCTCCGTCGCGCGCGTCTTCCTCCATCAGAAGCGAGGCGGGCACGCGCAATTCGCCGATCCGGATGCGGCTGACCGCCTGATACGCGGCGGAATGTTCGAGCCAGAAGACCTCGCCGAAGTGTTTGCAGACGGCCCGTTGAGTAATGCAGACGGTTTCGAGCCCGTGGCTGCCGGATTTTTCCAGATGGCGGCGCAGTTCCGTTCTCGCTTCCTTTCCAACGTCCCGGCGAAGGTCGCGACAGGAGACTTCCTGCGAATAGACGAGCGTCAACCGGCCGTCCCCGGTATCAATGAGCAAAGCTCCGGTGGCCGCAATAATGTCGATCTTTCCAACCATGACGGCCCCACCCTTCGCTGAAATCTCTGTCTACCCCGTTGAAAGACAAGGAGAACGAGATTATAGTCAATTATGCGTATAATTTTACGACCCGTCAAGAAACTTGATCCGTAGGGAGAGCGAATTTTGGATGCGACGGACGAGCGCCTGCGCTGGGGCACAGAGCAACGTCTGGAGTTCATTGAGTTTCGCGCCTTCTGGGAAGGTGGCATTCGGCGGGGCGACATCACCGGGCAATTCGGCGTTTCCGTGCCTCAGGCCTCCAACGATCTCGCCCTTTACCAGCGTTTGGCACCGCTGAATTTGCGTTACGACGCGAGCGAGAAGCGCTATGTGCCCACGGCCGACTTCGCGCCGCGCTTCATGAAGCCGGACGCGGACCGCTATCTTGATCAGCTCTGGTGCGTGGCCGACGGGCTCATCGGCTTCGACGAGACGTGGATCGTGCGCGCGCCGGAAGCAGGCGTTGTGCCGGTGCCGAGGCGGCGCATCGAGTCATCCGTGCTGAAGCGCCTTGTCGGTGTCATCAGGGACCGGCGCTCCATCGAGATCCTCTATCAATCCATGACATCGCGGCGCGCGGATCAACCCATCTGGCGACGCATCACACCCCACGCCTTTGCGCATGACGGGATGCGCTGGCACGTTCGGGCCTTCTGTCACCTGGATGAAAAGTTCAAGGATTTCCTGCTGTCGCGTTGCCGCGAGGTGCGCGGCGATGGAGCGGCGGG
>NZ_JFZJ01000081.1 GCF_000636015.1 Rhodomicrobium udaipurense JA643 | reverse complement strand
GATCTGTCGCCATCACTTCCGCGCCGTGCAGCCTCGGCACGCCCTTCACGCGAGCCATGTCGCCCTTCACCTCGATGTCCGCGCCAAGGCGCGTCAATTCGGATACGTGCATGAAGCGGTTCTCGAAAATCGTTTCGCGGATTTCGGAGACGCCGTCCGCCCGGCACATCAGCGCCATGAGCTGCGCCTGAAGGTCGGTCGGGAAGCCGGGGAAGGGCTCCGTCTCGACGGTCACGGGGCGAAGCGCCGCGCCGTTGCGCGTCACGCGGATGCCGCGATTCGTTTCGGCGATCTCGACGCCCGCATTGCGAAGCAGGTCGAGCACGCCCGGCAGCAGATCGCCGCGCGCGCCTTCGAGCGTGACGTCGCCGCCGGCGGCCGCCACAGCCATGGCGTAGGTGCCGGTCTCGATCCGGTCGGGGAGCACCGTGTGGGTCGCGCCTTCGAGTTCGTCGACGCCCTGAATGTGAATGGTCGGCGTGCCCGCGCCCTCGATCTTCGCGCCCATCTTGGAAAGGCAAGCCGCGACATCGACCACCTCCGGCTCGCAGGCCGCGTTTTCGATGACGACCTCGCCCTTCGCCAGCGTCGCGGCCATCAGCACGTTATGCGTCGCGCCGACGGAGATCTTCGGAAAGCGCACGACGCCGCCCTTGAGGCCGCCCGGCGCGCTCGCAACCACATAGCCGCCGTCGAGCTTGATGTCCGCGCCAAGCGCCTGAAGGCCCGTCAGATGCAGGTCCACGGGGCGCGTGCCGATGGCGCAGCCGCCCGGAAGCGAGACGCGCGCCCGGCCTTCGCGAGCCAACAGCGGCCCCAGCACCCAGAAGCTCGCGCGCATGCGGCGCACTAGGTCGTAGGGCGCGGTGGTGTCCACGATGTCGCGCGCGGTGAAATGGATCGTATCGCCCTGATGGACATGGCCGTTCGCGCGCTTGCCGTCGAAAGCCGCATCGGTGCCGTGATTGCGCAAGATGCGGATGAGAAGGCTCACATCGGCGAGGTTCGGCACGTTCTTCAGCGTGACCGTCTCCGGCGTGAGCAGGCTCGCGATCATCAGCGGCAACGCCGCGTTCTTCGCGCCGCTGATCGGGATGGTGCCGTTCAGGTGACGTCCGCCGACTATGCGAATTCTATCCATGATGCCCGCCGGTTGAATTGATGGCGCCGATTGCCCGTAGAAAGCGGCGTAAGCGCGGCACGCTAGACGAGGCCTGCGCGCCCCGCAAGTGCGGAAAGCCCCTAATGGGTGTCGGGGTTGCCGCCGGAATCGGTCTGTTTCGAGTCTTTTCGCCGGGCGATATTGCGACGAAGCGCGGCGGCGAGGCGCTTCTTCTTGTCCTCATCGCGCGAATGCTTCGCGGCAAGCTCCGCGCCGGCCGGGTCTTTCTCCTTCGTCATGTCCTCTTGCAATCCAGTTATGATGATAGGCGCGCGATTTCTAACAAAATCCTAGGTCGATAGCTCAACAGCGATGAAGCGCTAACATACCGCTAACATATCAGAGTCTTTCCTTGACATTCGGTCTTTAAAGCCGCGCGACGCCGAAGGCGTTCGGGTGAAGATTGCGCGCCTCGGCTTCGGCAGCGAGCGACAGACACAGCGAAAGCACGGCGCGCGTGTCGCGGGGATCGATGATCCCGTCGTCCCAAAGGCGCGCGGTCGCATAGAGCGCGGTCGATTCGCGGTCGAGCTGGGCCTCGATCGCCTGCGCCATCTGCTTCAGCACCGGCTCGTTCACGCCGCCCGCCTTCTCGAATTTCGCGCGCGTAATCATCTCCATTACCTTCGCCGCCTGCGCTCCGCCCATTACGGCAACGCGGGCGTTCGGCCACGAAAAGATGAAGCGCGGATCGAAGCCGCGCCCGCACATGCCGTAATTGCCCGCGCCATACGAGCCGCCGACGAGCATCGTGAATTTCGGCACGCGCGCGTTCGCCACCGCCTGGATCATCTTCGAGCCGTGCTTGATCGCGCCGCCGCGCTCGGCCGCGCTGCCGACCATATAGCCGGTGGTGTTTTGCAGGAAGACGAGCGGCGTGCCGGTCTGGTCGCACGCCTGGATGAATTGCGCGGCCTTGGTCGAGCCGTCCGGCTGGATTGCGCCGTTGTTGCCGAGGATGCCGACCTCGAAGCCGTTAATCGCCGCAAAGCCGCAGACGATCTCCGCACCGTAATCGCGCTTGAAGTCGAGGAAGTCGGAGCCGTCGACGATTCGGGCGATGATCTCGCGCACGTCGTAAGGCTCGCGCTCGGAGACGGGCACCAGCCCGAGGATTTCTTCGGCGTCGTATTTCGGCGGTGCGGCCTTCGCGCGGGCGGGGGCGCGGTCCCATTTGAGCTTCGCCAGAAGATCGCGCGCAAGCTGGATGGCGTGAGCGTCGTCGCGCGCCACGAACTCGCCGAGCCCGGTCACGGTTGCGTGCAGGTCGGTGCCGCCAAGCGCTTCGTCCGTGGTGTCTTCGCCGATGGCCGCCTTAACCAGCGGCGGCCCCGCGAGGAAAATCTTGCTGCGATCCCGCACCAGGATCACGTAATCGGAGAGGCCCGGCAGATAAGCGCCGCCCGCCGTCGAAGAGCCATGCACGACCGCGATTTGCGGAATGCCCGCCGCCGAAAGCCGCGCCTGATTGGCGAAGCTGCGCCCGCCCTCCACGAACATCTCGGCCTGATAGAGAAGGTTCGCGCCGCCCGATTCGACGAGATAGATCAGCGGAAGCTTGTTTTCGAGCGCGATCTCCTGCGCGCGCAGCGCCTTGCGCAAGCCCATGGGCGAAACGGTGCCGCCCTTGATCGCCGAGTCGCTCGCCGACACCAGCACGCGCTTGCCCGACACAACGCCGATGCCGATGACGCTGCCGCCACCCATCGCACGCGTCTCGCCATCGTCGTCATGCATGCCGAGGCCCGCGAGCGTCGACAGTTCGAGGAACGGCGTGCCCGGATCGAGAAGCCGCGTGACGCGCTCGCGCGGCAGAAGCTGGCCGCGCGCGGCGAACTTGTCGGCGGCCTTCGCGGAGTGGGCGATGACGGCGCGTTCAGCGGCGCGAAACGCCTCCACCTTGGCCAGCATCGCCGCCGCGTTTGCCTTGAAGGCTTCGGAGCCCGGCGCGATCTTCGAGGCAAAAGGCGGCATCAGCTTTCGTCCTTCGAGTCGAGCACCTTCGGCTTCGCGGCGCGGTGAAAGCCGTTGAATTCGTGGGTAGGCTGACTTGTTCCCATGTCGAACAGCGGGTTGCCGAGTGGCGCGCCGCCGTCGATCTGGATCGTCGTGCCGTTGATGAACGCCGCGCCCTCCGACAAGAGGAAGCAGATCGCAGCGGAAACCTCCGCCTCGGTGCCGAGACGGCGCAGCGGCACGTGATCCTTGAGCTTCGGGATGAGCGCCTTCTTGGTGAGGTTCACCATGCCCGCCCGTGCCGCGCCCGAATGGCCCATGCCGGGCATGCCGTTCCACATGTCGGCGGCCATGTTCACGATTGCGCCGCCATGCGCGCGCATCGACTGCATGAACACCTCGCGCATCATGAGAAAGCCGCCGGTGAGGTTTGTCGCGACCACGGCGTCGAAGCCCTTTTTCGGGATCGCCATGAGCGGCGCGGGGAATTGACCGCCTGCGTTATTGACGAGCCCGTGGATGCGTCCGTGTCGCGCGACGATGCCGCAGACGAGCGCCCTCACTGCGTCCTCGTCGCGGATGTCGCAGACGGCGTGCGAGGCGGTGCCGCCGTCCTCCGCGATCTCGGTGGCGGTGGCGGCGAGGCGGTCTTCCTTGCGGCCGACGAGGACGACGATTGCGCCGAGGCTCGCCAGTTCATGCGCGGTGCAACGCCCGATCCCGGTGCCGCCGCCCGTGACGATATGCACCTGTCCGGCGAACAGGCCCGGCCGGAAGATGCTGCGGTAGCTGCCTGCCTCGCTCATGCGCTCCGTCCCCTGATATTTTTGTCAGAGAAGCTAACGCAGGGGTGACGCATGCGTCAACGCGTTCCGACCTGTTTTCGCATGCAACGGCATTAGCCTGACGTATACGTCAACCGCATCTTGTTAATGACAACCGGATGCGCTACCTTCCGTTCCGAAACGAACAAGGAGCGCATGATGGATCTCAACGAAGTGGCCGACGCCCTGACGAAGCGCGTGGGAAGCAAGTCTCCCCTCGGCGGCAGCGTGAAATTCGACCTCGGCGAAGCGGGCTGTCTCTACATCGACGGCACAGGCGCCGCCAACACGGTCGCGGTCAACAAGAACGACCCGGCGAAATGCACCATCAGCATGAGCGCGGGCGACTTCTCGGACCTGATCCACGGTCGCCTTCAGCCGACGTCCGCCTTCATGCAGGGCAAGATGCGCGTCGATGGCGACATGGGCCTCGCCATGAAGCTCGGGCAGATCGTCTGAAGCAAAAATTTCGATCGACTAACCCGCGTTCGGGCGCATCTCGGACGCGGATTGAACCGGAGCACCAGAAAGCCGGAATGCATTGACCGCCGTACGCCAGCGAGCCAAGGCCGATTCATCCAATTCCGAGAAGCTCTACGGTATCGCGGAGCTTGCGGCGGAACTCGGGATCACGGCGCGCGCCATTCGCTTTTACGAAGCGAAGGAACTGCTCGCTCCCGTGCGTGCGAATGGCGGTCGCGTCTACACGAGGCGGGATCGCGCCCGGCTGAAGCTCATCCTGCGCGCGAAGTCCATCGGCTTCTCGCTCGCGGAGGTGCAGCAGTTTCTCGAACTCTACGGAAGCCGGGGCGAGGGGCGTCCGCTGCAGGTGTCGTTCCTCGCCGACCGCTCGGCCGCGATGATCGCGGAACTGGAGCAAAAGCAGGCGGATATTGTCAAGACGCTCGAAGAGCTTCGCGATATTCACGCGCAGTGTCTGCGCTTTCTCGCCGAAGATGGCACGCCCTGCAAGACCGCGGGCGATGGCGAGGCCGCCGACGCGCCGCATAAAAAGAGCCGCCGCACCGCCGGGTGACGGGGCAACAATGAAATCATAACGGACGTCGCCGGGCTGCGCGAATGCGCCCGCGCGCGCATAGTCAGGGAGGACGAACCATGGTCGATGCCTATGTTTTCGACGCCGTGCGCACCCCGCGCGGCAAAGGCAAGAAAGACGGCGCACTGCATGAGGTGACGCCCGTCAAGCTTGCGGCGCAAATGCTCGACGCCGTGCAGGAGCGCAATCCCGGCCTCGACACGAGGGATGTGGAAGACGTGATCCTCGGCTGCGTCTCGCCCGTCGGCGAGCAGGGAGCGGACATCGCGCGCTCCGCCTCGCTCATCTCGGGCCTCGATGAAACCGTGCCCGGCGTGCAGGTAAACCGCTTCTGCGCGTCCGGCCTCGAAGCGATCAACATGGCGGCGGCGAAGGTCATGTCGGGCCAGTCGCCCTTCATCATCGGCGGCGGCGTGGAAAGCATGAGCCGCGTGCCCATGGCGTCCGACGGCGGCGCGTGGCCCATCGATCCGGCGGTCGCGTTCTCCACCTACTTCGTGCCGCAGGGCATCAGCGCCGACCTCATCGCGACGAAGTGGGGCTACAGCCGCGACGACGTCGACGCCTATTCGGTCGAGAGCCACAAACGCGCGGCGCAGTCCTGGGCGGAGGGCCGGTTCGCGAAGTCCATCGTGCCGGTGAAGGACATCCTCGGCATCACGCTCCTCGACAGGGACGAGATGATCCGCCCCGACGCGTCCATGCAGTCGCTAGGCAGCCTGAAGCCGTCCTTCGCGGACATGGGCAAGAACTACGGCTTCGACGGCGTGGCGCTCCAGAAATACCCGGAAAACGAGCGTATCGACCACGTGCATACGCCCGGCAACTCGTCCGGCATCGTGGACGGCGCGGCCGTGGCGCTCATCGGCTCGAAAGAGGCGGGCGAAAAGGCGGGCATCAAGCCGCGCGCGCGCATCCGCAGTTTCGCGTCCATCGGATCGGAACCGACCATCATGCTCACGGGACCGAGCTTCGCCGCCGAGCGCGCGCTTGCCAAGGCCGGCATGACGAAGGCCGACATCGACCTGTGGGAACTCAATGAGGCGTTCGCGTCGGTGGTGCTGCGCTTCCGCGATCTGCTCGACATCGCCCCCGACAAGCTCAACGTGAATGGCGGCGCCATCGCCATGGGCCATCCGCTCGGCGCGACCGGCGCGATGGTGCTCGGCACTCTTCTCGACGAGATGGAGCGGCGCGGCGCGGCCACGGGCCTCGTTACGCTGTGCATCGGCGCGGGCATGGGCACCGCCACCATCCTCGAACTCGTTTAATTCGGCCGCGCAAGAGCAAAACAGGAAACGACCATGAGCAGCATCTCCTATCAAGTCGACGCGGACGGCATCGCCACGCTCACCATCGACCAGCCGGGCAAGTCGATGAACGTCATCAGCCCGGAATTCACCGAGGAACTCAGCGAGGCCATCGAGCGCGCCGCCGCCGATTCGAGCGTAAAGGGCATCGTGATTACGTCCGGCAAGTCGAGCTTCGTCGCGGGCGCGGACCTCATCGGCATGTCGGGCATGATCGAGCACGCGCGTAATGCTCCGGCCGCCGAGGCGCTGAAGGTCTCGTCGCGTCTCACCGAGGTGCTGCGTCGCCTCGAAACCATCGGCAAGCCGGTCGCGACCGCGATCAACGGTACGGCGCTCGGCGGCGGCTTCGAGATCGCGCTCGCCACGCATTACCGCGTCGCGGCGGACGACGAGTCGATCAAGATCGGCCAGCCCGAGGTGCAGGTTGGCCTTCTGCCGGGCGCGGGCGGCACGCAGCGCATTCCTCGCCTCATCGGCATCATGGCGTCCGCGCCGCTGCTGCTTGAAGGTAAGCATCTGAGCCCCGCGCAGGCGAAGTCGTCCGGCCTTATCCACGATGTCGTGCCCGCGGCTGAGCTTCTCGCAAAGGCGAAGGCGTGGCTTCTGTCCCCGCAGGCGAAATCAGTCCAGCCGTGGGACGAGCGCGGCTTCAAGGTGCCGGGCGGCGCGGGCGGCATGCATCCCGCAGCGGCGCAGCTTTTCATGGCCGCCAACGCCATGACGCGCGATAAGACGCTCGGCAATTATCCGGCCGCGCAGGCGATCCTCTCGGCGGTGTATGAGGGCACGCAGGTGCCGATCGACCTCGGGCTCAAGATCGAGGCGAAATATTTCCTCTCGCTGCTGCGCGGCCCGGTCGCGCCCGCGATGATCCGCACGCTGTTCGTGAACAAGGGCAGGGCCGACAAGCTCGTTCGCCGTCCGCAGGGCGTGCCGAAGGCGAAGTTCAAGAAGATCGGTATGCTGGGCGCAGGCATGATGGGCGCGGCCATCGCCTATGTCGCGGCGTCGAACGGCATCGAAGTGGTGCTGCTCGACCGGGACGTGGAAGCGGCCGAGCGCGGCAAGGGCTATGCGCGGAAGCTCGTCGAGAAGGCCGTTTCGCGCCGCAAGATGGCTGAGGTCGAGGGCGAAGCGCTGCTGGCTCGTATCCACGCTACCGCCGATTACGCCGACCTTGCGGATGTCGATTACATCATCGAGGCGGTGTTCGAGGATCGCGCCATCAAGGCCGACGTGACGAAAAAGGTCGAAGCCGTGATCCGGCCCGACGTGATCTTCGGCTCGAATACCTCCACCATCCCGATCACGAGCCTCGCGGAAGCGAGCGAACGGCCTGAGAAGTTCATCGGCATCCACTTCTTTTCGCCCGCCGAGAAGATGCCGCTTGTGGAGATCATTCGCGGCAACAAGACGAGTGACGAGGCGCTGGCGGTCACGCTGGACTTCGTGCAGGCGATCAGGAAGACACCCATCGTCGTCAATGACGGTCGCGGCTTCTTCACCTCGCGCTTCTGCATGAACTATATCGGCGAGGGCGAGATCATGCTGACGGAAGGCATTCCGGCGGCGCTGGTCGAGAATGCGGGCAAGCTCGCGGGCATGCCGGTCGGGCCGCTCGCGCTCGCCGACGAAACCGCCATCGACCTCGGCTGGAAGATCCACAAGGCGGCCGAAATCGACCTCGGCGACGCGTATAAGCCCAGCGCGGCCATCGGCGTGATGGAAGCCATGTACGTCAAGAATGGCCGCGCGGGCCGCAAGAACGGCAAAGGCTTCTACGAGTATCCCGAGGGCGGGCAGAAGACGCTGTGGCCGGGGCTTGCGGAGCTGTTCCCGGTGAAGCCGGAAAGCGAGTGGCCGAGCATCGACGACCTCAAGAAGCGGCTCCTCTTCGCGCAGGCGCTCGACGCGGTGCGGACCATGGAAGAGGGCGTGCTCACCGACCCCGAAGACGGCGACGTGGGCGGCATCTTCGGCCTAGGCTTCGCGCCCTATACCGGCGGGCCTCTTTCCATGCTCGACGGTATCGGCATCGCGAATGTCGTCGCGGAGTGCGAGCGGCTCGCGGCTAATTACGGCGAGCGGTTCTCGCCGCCGAAGCTGTTGCGCGACATGGCGGCGGAAGGGCGGACGTTCTATCCGGCGGCGAAGGCTGCTGCTTAGGGCATGATCCGCAAAAGTGGTTGCGGGTTTTGCGGTAAGATCATGCTCAGACGAAACACTTGAAACGCGCCTTGAGCTTGTCGAAAGCGCGTTTCAAGGAGCACTTGCCGCACCGTGCGGCGACGCATCAGAATGGCGGGCGCGGCATGCGCCCGCTGCCGCACCGCCGCCTCGCCGCGTTTCTCACGCTCGAAGCCCGTGGCGCGCGCGGCACGCCGGGCGAAGGCGGCGAGGCCGCGCTTCAAGGATTGGGGCGTGACCTGAGCCGTGTCGCCGCCTATTCCGTCGCCGCCGCCGGGTCTTTTACGAACTGCTTCAGCCGCTCGGTCATGGGATAGGCGAGGGTGAGGTTCTTCGGCGGGATTGGGTTCTCGAGCCACTTCGCGTAGAGCTTCTCGTATTCTCCGGACTTCACCGCGTCGAGGATGGCGGCGTCGGCGAGATCCTTCAGCAGCTCATCCTTCGGCAGGACAAGCGCGTAATCGGCGCCCGGCTGCCCGCTGTTCAGGAACAGGAAGCCGTCAGGCGACTTAGTCCCCGCCTTCAGGCCGATGAGTATCGCGTCATCATCGAGATAGGCGGCCGCCGCGCCCGTCTCGACCAGCTTGAACGCCTCGGCGGGGGTCTTCGCGTACACGACGGAGATGCCGAGATAGCGCTCGACGCTTTGGCCAAGGACATAAGGCAGGCCGGGCGAACCTTGCAGCAGCACGACGGTCTTGCCTTTCAGGTCGTCGATGGCGGCCGGCGTCTTGAAGTCGGCGCGGCGGCGGCGAAAGCCCTCCGCTTCGGGGCGCAGCTTCGACGGCACGATAAAGCGAAGTTCGGACACGTACACCGGCGCGGAAAACTCCGCCGCATCGCCAAGCGGGGCTGTTTCGGGCGTGGCGGCGCAATCGATGTCGATGTCGCGTTTCGAGACAAGCGCGGCGCGGTCCGTGTCGGCTGTCGCGCGCCACACGACCTTCAGCTCGGGAAGGGCGAGCTTCTCCTTCACCTTTTCGGCGACAAGGCCGCACAAATCGACGGCGAAACCGGCCGCGTTCTGGTCCACCGCATACGAAAATGGCGCGGCCGCCTCGCGGTAGCCGAGCGTGATCGCGCCAGCCGCCTTGATCTTTCCGAGAACGCCCCCTTCGGCGTTGGCGGCGGCGAGCGATTCGGGGTTTTCGGCCTTGGCGGGAGGCGTCTCGGGAGCTTGGGCCTGCACCGCGACGGAACCAGGCTCTTTGACGGCATCAGGGACTGTTCCTGCGTTCTGGGCCCTTACGCTCGTTCCCGCGACGCCCGCCAGACACAGCGCAGCGAAAAAGAGGTGAGGTTTCGTCATTGTTTGTCCTCCCGAAGACCCGGACATTCTTTTTTGAACTCGGCTGCACTTTGGCAGGAAAGGGCAAATTTTGTGTTTCCTGGCACGCCAAGGTTGAAAACAACCGATGCATCGCGCTGTCGTGCCCGGAACCGTGCGGGACGGCAGACTGCGGCAAAGCGGCTCGTGCGGTACGCTCACCGGCGCGTTGCCGCTTCGGAACAGGCGCAAGCTGCAAAGCTTCCCGTTTGCGACATACCAGATTTTGCGAATTATCAAGCCCAGCCTTGAGCATTTGAGATTTGTCAAGGAAGCCACGCCGCGGAACGGGCAAGTTTAAAAACTGCGATTAATGGGAACAAAACGTGCGCGGTTCGATAGAAATCAGAATTACATCTTAGCGAAGCGGCCATAGACGGCTTTTTTATGTGAAACGGAGAGTCCATAACATGGATAATCGCGCTTTAGACGTAGATGAAGCTGCTGTTGTATGGGTGCCACTTCCGTCCGGATAGTGACGAATACTGGAATGCATATAATTGACTTGTCGTCCCCGAAGGCCTTTTGCTGTGAGTGTGTCGGCGGGGTGCCGACTCTCAAGAAACTGGGTACGGGGGTTTAGAAATGAAAAATATTGCTTACGCCGCTGTGGCGGGCGTAATGGCGATGGGTGGCGCCAATGCCGCCGATCTGTACGGCGCGGGCGGCTACAAGGATGCGCCGGTCGTTGTCGAGTCCTGGACGAACCCGGGCGATATCTTCGTGCGTGCGCGCGGTCTCGCCGTGATCCCGCAGTATAATTCGAAGGATTGGGTTATCGGCGGGGGTAGGTCTTCGACGGCCGACCTCTCGATCTCGACCTCCGGCATTCCAGAACTCGACATCACCTACTTCCTGACGAAGAACATCGCCGTGGAAGTAATCGCAGGCGTGACGCCGCACACGATCGACGCGAAGGGTGACATTCGCTCCCTCGGTAATATCGCCGATGTGTGGCTGCTGCCTCCCACGGTAACGTTGCAGTATCACCTCGATACAGGCACGGCGTTCAAGCCTTATGCAGGCGTCGGCGTTAATTACACGGTGTTCTTTGGTGAAGATGAGGGCAGCAACTTCAAGGATCTGAAACTCGACAACGCTTGGGGGCTCGCTCTTCAGGCCGGCTTCGACTACAAGCTTTCGGGCAACTGGTTCCTGAACTTCGACTTCAAGTATCTCTTCCTCGACACCGATGCGAGCGTTCGTCTGAAGGGTAGCGATACGCTCGTCCGCACCAAGGTCGATATCGATCCGATCATCGTCGGCGCGGGTATCGGCTACAAGTTCGGCAGCTCCTACGTTCCGCTGAAGTAGTTTCGCCCATCTCGGGGGTCGGAGGGAAAGCGCGGGCATTGCTTGCGCTTTTTCTTTTTTTGCGCGCGGCGTCCGCATCGGAAGGCGCGTCAGATTACGTAGGTGAACGACTCGTAGGTGCCGAGCGCGAGGTGCTGGTCCATACTCTGAGCCGGGTTGGTCGACCCGGCGCCTTCGATGATCCGCGCGGGGACGCCCACCGCCGTGCAGCGTGGCGGCACGCTCTGCGTCACGAACGAGCCCGACGCGATCTTCGAAAAGGCGCCGATTTCGATGTCGCCGAGGATGATCGCGCCGGCCCCAATCAGCACGCCCGTGCGCACCTTGGGATGGCGATCCTTCTTCTGGTTGCCGGTTCCTCCCAGTGTGACGCCATGAAGGATGGACACGTCGTCTTCGATCACCACCGTTTCGCCCGCGACGAAGCCGGTCGCATGGTCGAGAAAAAGACCGCGCCCGAATTCCGCTCCGGGGTGGATGTCGGTCTGGAAAACCTCCGAGGACCGGCTTTGCAGATAGCGGGCGAAATCGGGCCTGCCGTTGGCCCACATCCAATGCGCGAAGCGGTGCGTCTGGATCGCGGCGAAGCCCTTGAAGAACAGAAACGGCTCCAGAAGCCTCCCAGAGGCGGGGTCGCGCTCGACCACGGCTTTGAGGTCCGCGCGTCCCGCCGCGCCGATGGCCGGATCGGCTTCGGCCGCTGTGCGGAATTTCGCGCGAAGCGTCGGGGCGGCAATTGAGTTATGGCCAAGCCGCGCGACAAGCGTTTCGATGAGGGCGCTTTCGAATGTGGGCGCGCCGAGAATGCTATCGTAAAGGGGTGCAAGCGCCGCTTCCCCGCTGCGAGCCTGTTCGGCCTCGGCCTGAAGTACGGTCCACACGGCGTCCTCCGCCGGAAGCGGAGCGCCCGTGCGAAGAATGGCCGAAGCTTTTTCGTCAATTGGAGCGTTCACGAAGCACCTGCGCCTTATTTCGGGGGCATTATAGCCCGCCGTCTCCCTCACGAAAATATATTTTATAACAACGGCGCTTTTTGCGGGGTACATAGCGAAAGTTTGCTAGAAATAGCCAAGTAATAGGAAAATATACTGGTCTGCGATTTTGATCGAAAAAATCAAGATCGCGTTGGGGCGCCTGATTGGAAAATGGCGCTGCGCAGCCGTCCAACATGGCGGCAGCAATTCCAGCTGGCCCCGCACCGCCAGCGAAACACACCAGCCTGTTTTTTGTCCCATGATCCTACCTGCGCCCCGTGTCAAAGGGCGCCGAACGATTTTCATTTCGCCAGGAGGCGTGCTAGGAAAACGTCGTTCGTGCGCTGCTGATCGTCGGTGAAATGATGTGCGGGACACCGTTGCGGCGTGCCATATGCGCCTTTTTTTGTAGTTGGAGAGCGGGACGCGGGCAGATCGCCGAAGGCGATGCTCGGAGGCGCTCAGATCAGGACATTGCTTTTATGACCGCCACCCCTCGTTGCCCGAAGTGCCAGTCCGAAAATGCCTATTTCGACGGAAATCTCTGGGTCTGCCCGGAGTGCTTCCACGAATGGAGCGGGGATGCGGCGGCTGATTCCGCGCCGGCCGAGGAGAACGCGGGCGTGCGCGATTCGAACGGAACCGTGCTCGCGGATGGCGATTCGGTGACGGTCATCAAGGAATTGAAGGTAAAGGGGGCATCTGGCGCGATCAAGGTCGGCACGAAGGTGAAGAACATTCGCCTCATTCCCGACGCGACGGACGGCCACAATATCGCCTGCAAGATTGACGGCATCGGCGCGCTGAACCTGAAGTCGGAATTCGTCCGCAAGGCTTGACCGCCGCAGCCTGATCGGCAGGGTGTCTTTCACGAGGAAATCCAAATGTGGTTTCGTCGGATCTTCAGGAAGCCAACGCCGGAAATGGGCGAGGCCAAAGCGCTCCCGAATGTTCTGCCCGCCGCGGCCACAGCGCGTCGGGAGGTCGTGCCGGAAGACGGCCGATATATAGAGGCAGCGATGACCGAACTCGTGAAGGTCGGTTTGTGTCTCGCGCCCGCCGCCAGCGACGATCCGGCTGGCGTGGCGGCTAGCATCGCCTATGAATGTCGCGGAATTTCCTTCGCAGGCGAGCCCGGACTGGGGCATTGGGCGCTTTTTGCGCTGGCTGGCCAGGCGGATGGTCCGAGGCCGTTTGAAAACGCGATTCGCTTCGACGACCATTGCTACGATGTCGCTGAAGCGTCAGATTACGCGGCGATGATTTCGAGCCTTATCGCGATCGCGGGCGACAAGTGGCCCGTCAAAAGCGTCGAGGCAAGGAACGCATCCGATCCTCACAAACGGATCGAGTTCGGAAAACCCGTCGCGATCACGATCCATGCGGACCCCGAAATTCCTCCCTTCGAACTTGCTCACGGCAAGGATTTCGATTGGTCCGTCATTTTTCGGCTGAACGAGCGGCTTCCGGGAGATGTCGATGAGCGCTTTGCGATTTTTCTCGACGGCGACGCGACCATCGTTTTCCTGTCGCCGGAGGACATCGGGCACTTGAACGCTCTGACCGGATGGGAATTTTTCTATCTGGATTCGTAGATCGGGGCGGGAGGCGCTTGTCGTGCTTCGCCGCATTTGAGCGCGAAGCTACGAAGGGAGGCGCGAGGCTCGCGGATCGGTAATCGAAGAGATCTTTGGAGAAACACCCGACAGGCTGTTGACAAAACAACGGCGCCGTTCGGAAAAATGGCGGGAGTGACGGGGCTCGAACCCGCGACCTCCGGCGTGACAGGCCGGCACTCTAACCGACTGAGCTACACCCCCGCATGGGACTGGCGAAGCGCTTCAGCGCGTCGCCGATGACCCCTACATAACAAGCGTTGCCGCGCATCTCAAGCGCTAGTTTTCGCTTTTTGCGATTTATGTGACAGGGCGGCGAGTGCTTCGCCGCGTCACCAACCGCTGGCTGAATGGCCTACTTCAGGAAGCCTTCGAACTTCTTCTTGAACTTCGACACGCGGCCGCCGCGATCCAGAAGCTGCTGGTTGCCGCCGGTCCACGCGGGGTGCGAATTCGGGTCGATGTCCAGGTTGAGCTTCCCGCCTTCCTGGCCGTAGGTGGAAAAAGTTTCGAACGTCTCGCCGTTCGTCATGACGACCGTTATCTTGTGGTAGTCAGGATGAATATCCTTTTTCATGGTCTTTCCTCTTGCGCTTCGATGTGCGCCTTGTATTTGTGCGGTTTGGGTTGCTATACAGGACGAAGTGAGATGGTGACAAGTTTAAGCGTCATCGTGCTGGTTTCATTGAGAAAAATCGGTGACACAGGCGCGCGCTACGCAGAAGAGTGTGCAAAGTGACCCTACATACCCTTGCCGACCGCCGCTCGAACCTGCCCGCCCCAGCCGGCGAAAACCGCAAGCCGGGAGAAATTGCCGCACGTGAGGCCCGCTCCCGCGCTAACCTGAAGCCGCTTCAACTGCTGCGCCCTTACGTGCTGAAATATAAAGCCGTCGCGATTGCCGCGCTCATCGCGCTGATCGTCTCCTCCGCCGCAACGCTGATGCTGCCGTTTGCCGTGAGGGAGATGATCGACCGAGGCTTCTCACCAGAAAAGCAGAGCCTGATCAACATTTATTTCGCAGGGTTATTCGCCGTGGGGGCGCTGCTCGGCATATCGAGCGCGATACGCTTCTATTGCGTGTCCTGGCTCGGCGAGCGCGTCATCGCGGACGTGCGCGCGGACGTGTTCCGTCACCTGTCGAGGTTGAGCGCCGCGTTCTACGAAAAGACGCACTCCGGCGAGATCATGTCCCGCCTCAACGCCGATACGACGCAGATCAAGGCCGCCGTTTCAACGTCGGTCAGCCAGGTGCTGCGCAACGCCGTCATGTTCATCGGCGCGCTCGTGCTGATGGTGTTCACGAGCCTCAAGCTGAGCCTTCTCGTGCTCGTGGTGATTCCCGTCATCATCGTGCCGCTCGTGCTTTATGGCCGCACGGTGCGCCGTTACAGCCGCATCGCGCAGGATGAAGTCGCCGCGTCGTCGTCGTTTGCAAGCGAGAACCTCTCCGCGATTCGCACGATGCAGGCGTTCACCTCCGAGACGCTCGTCGCGAACCGATATGCTGCCGCCGTCAGCCGCTCATTCGATGCGGCG
>NZ_JFZJ01000080.1 GCF_000636015.1 Rhodomicrobium udaipurense JA643 | reverse complement strand
CAGTGGCGTCGACGGGCTGTCCGCCATCGCACCGGTATCGGGGCGGGACGGCGTGCGACTTGTCCGCCCGCTCCTTGGGTTTTCGAAGACGCGGCTTACCGCCTATCTGCGCGCGCGCCACGTGCCTTTTGTCCGCGATCCAAGCAACGAGAATAACGCTTTCGAGCGTGTACGCCTCCGCCTCGCCATGAAGGCGCTGGCGAATGCCGGCGTCTCGAAAGCCGCGCTCGCGCTCAGCGCCGCGCGCCTCGGACGCAGCCGCGCCGCGCTAGACGAAGCGGCCGACCGTTTCCTCGACGGGTTTTTCCGGGTGTCGCCGCTCGCGCATGGCGAGATCGACCGCGAAGCTTTCGACGCGCTGCCCGACGAAATCGCGCTCCGAGTGCTGGCCCGCGTGCTGCCGCTCGTCGGCGGTCGGGCAGAACCGCCGCGCATGATGCGCCTTGAGCGACTTCTCGAAAATTTGAGGTCAAGGAACAGCGAGGCGACGCTGGGCGGTTCGCTCGTGATCGCGGCTGCGGGTCGCCTCTCCTTCTACCGCGAGCCGGGCCGCATGAAGCCTGAACCTCTTTTTCTGGAACCCCGCGTCTCCGTGCTGTGGGATCGCCGCTTTTTGGTCTCGGCACCGACCGCTGCCGCCTGTGAGGGGCAAGTCCGGCCGCTCGGAGAGCCCGGCTGGACGGCTTGGCGCAGAGAACGCAAGCAACTCGGTCTGTCCGCCGAGGCCAACCGGCTCGCCGCGCTCGCCACGCCCGCGCTCTGGCGCGTGGACAAACTCCTGGCCGCTCCCGTGATCTCGGGCGAAGGTCATGCGTCCGCCGTTCCGTCCGTCACAGCAAAGCTTGCCCCCCCTCTTGCACGGTTTTTAACCCGCTTGCCAAACACGACCTCAAGTGCGCTTGGCAAAGACACACCCATACCCTATCTTTGAAAGGCTTGGCGCGCACCGCCTCGCTCTGTGGCTTGAAGACTGAGGCCGGTCGTCAAGTCGCGCCTTCACGCCGCGCAGACGGCACCAGAGGAAACCAACGCCTCCATGAACTCGAACTTCCGCAATCTGGCAATCTGGGTCATCATCGCGCTGCTTCTCGTGGCGCTTTTCAATCTTGTTCAGAACAATCCGCGCAGTACGCGCGCGAACGAGATGAACTATTCCCAGTTCCTGAACGACGTCGAGAACAAGAACGTGCGGGCCGTGACGCTGGCCGGCAATCAGATTGCCGGTACGCTGAACAGCGGTCAGACCTTCGTCACGATTGCTCCGAACGATCCCCAACTTGTCGACCGTCTCTACTCGAAGGGCGTCGCCATCAACGTCAAACCGGCAACCGAAGACGTGCCGTCACTTCTCGGCGTGCTTTTGAACTGGTTCCCGATGCTGCTTCTGATTGCGGTGTGGGTCTTCTTCATGCGGCAGATGCAGTCGGGCGGGGGCCGCGCGCTTGGCTTCGGCAAGTCCAAGGCGAAGCTTCTCACGGAGAAGCAGGGCCGCGTTACGTTCGATGACGTGGCGGGCGTGGACGAAGCCAAGGAAGAGCTTGAGGAAATCGTGGAGTTCCTGCGCGATCCGCAGAAGTTCCAGCGGCTCGGCGGGCGTATCCCGCGCGGCGCGCTTCTCGTAGGCCCTCCCGGCACAGGCAAGACGTTGCTGGCGCGCGCCATCGCTGGCGAGGCGAACGTGCCGTTCTTCACAATTTCGGGTTCGGACTTCGTTGAAATGTTCGTCGGCGTTGGCGCGAGCCGCGTGCGCGACATGTTCGAGCAAGCGAAGAAGAACGCGCCCTGCATCATTTTCATCGACGAAATCGACGCGGTCGGCCGCCATCGCGGCGCGGGTCTTGGCGGTGGCAACGACGAGCGCGAGCAGACATTGAACCAGCTTCTCGTGGAGATGGACGGCTTCGAGGCGAATGAGGGCATCATTCTCGTCGCCGCCACGAACCGACCGGACGTGCTCGATCCCGCGCTGCTGCGTCCGGGCCGTTTCGACCGCCAGGTGGTTGTTGCTGCACCCGATATCGTTGGACGCGAGAAGGTTTTGAAGGTTCACGTGCGCAAGGTGCCGCTGGCTCCCGACGTCGACCTCAAGGTTATCGCGCGTGGAACACCGGGCTTTTCGGGCGCGGACCTCGCCAACCTCGTCAACGAAGCCGCGTTGCTCGCGGCGCGCCGCTCCAAGCGCGTCGTTACGCAGCACGAGTTCGAGGATGCGAAGGATCGCGTGATGATGGGTGCCGAGCGCCGCTCAATGGCCATGACGGAAGAGGAAAAGCGCCTCACCGCCTACCATGAAGCAGGCCATGCGCTCGTTTCGATCTTCGCTGCGGGCAACGATCCGCTTCACAAGGTGACAATCATTCCGCGCGGCCGCGCGCTCGGCGTAACGTTCAACCTGCCGGAACGCGACCGTTACAGCATGAAGAAGCACGAGATGGAGGCCTATCTTGCGATGGTCTTCGGCGGACGCATCGCGGAAGATCTGATTTTCGGCCCCGAGAATGTGACGACGGGCGCGACGAACGACATCAAGCAGGCCACCAACATGGCGCGCGCGATGGTGACGGAATATGGCATGAGCGACAAGCTGGGCCGCATCCGCTACCGCGACAATCAGGAAGAAGTGTTCCTCGGGCATTCCGTGGCGCGCTCGCAGAACATGTCGCAAGAGACGGCGCAGCTCATCGACTCCGAGATCCGCCGCCTGATCGACGAAGGCGAGCAACACGCGCGGTCCATCCTGACCGAGCACCTCGAAGATTTGCACACGCTGGCGAAGGGTCTGCTGGAATACGAGACACTTTCGGGCCAGGAAGTCCGCGACCTGCTCAACGGCAAGCCGCCGGTTCGCGAGTTCACCATGAAGGAAGATCAGCCGAAGCGTCGCTCGGCAGTGCCGACCACGGGCGGACGCGCGCCGCGCAAGGACGATCTTGGCGGCATGGAGCCTCAGCCGTCGACGTAGCAGTGGCGAGTGTTGCCGCTGCGAAAGTATCCTCTGAATACCTGCTGAGATGGCCGCCTTCGGGCGGCCATTTTGCTTTTTGGGCGCGCCTCTCTGCTATAAGCTCAAGCAAAGGTTCATGGTTTAGGTAAGCGGCGATATGTTTCGGCGCGGTTTGATGGCTACCGCGACGCGGCGGATCCGGCTGGATGCCGACCGCCGCGCTGGCGGCTTGGCTCTCCCTTGTGATCGGCGCTGAAGCGTCGTCCCATATGTCTGGAAGCTCGCAAGCCGGTGTTTCGGTCGCCGCGAACGCGGCGGCCGCGACAATCGCCGCAACAAGCCGAGAAAGAGAGGCGAAAGTGCCAACGACATTCGACGTTCAACCCGTGCTCGCGCAAGTCGAAGCCGATTTCGCCAACGCCGTCGCGCGCTACATCGATTTCCTGCGCATCCCCTCGATCTCGACCGACCCGACTTACATGAAGGACGTGCGCCGCGCGGGCGACTGGCTCGCCGCCGAGTTTCGCGCGCTCGGCTTCGAGGCGACGCTGCACGATACGCCCGGCCATCCGATCCTCGTCGCGCACCACGCAGGCCCAAACGCTGACGCGCCGCATCTCCTCTATTACGGGCATTACGATGTGCAGCCGGTCGAACCGCTGGAAGAGTGGACCTCGCCGCCCTTCGAGCCCGCCATTGTCGACGGTCCGCACGGCAAGCGCGTGGTCGCGCGGGGCGCGGTGGACGACAAGGGGCAGGTGTTGACCATCCTTGAGGCTCTCCGCGCATGGAAGACGGTGCATGGCGCGCTGCCCGCCGAAGTCACCGTGCTGATCGAAGGCGAGGAGGAAAGCGGCAGCGTGTCGCTTCCGGGCTTCCTCGCCGCGCACGCCGAGACGCTTCGCCGCGCCGACGCCGTGCTCATCAGCGACACCAACGCCTGGGACATCGACACGCCCGCCATCACCTACCGGCTGCGCGGGAACGTCTATGTCGAGATCACGCTCAACGGCCCATCGCATGACCTGCATTCGGGGCTGTATGGCGGCGCGGTGGTGAACCCGATCAACGCGCTGACCGAGGTGCTCGGCCAACTCCACGACGCGAACGGCCGCGTGCAACTTCCGGGGTTTTACGATGGCGTGGCGGACTTGTCCGACGCGGAGCGCCGCGAGTGGGCCGCTCTGCCGTTCGACGAGAAGGGCTTCCTCGGCGAAATCGGTCTCACGCAGTCGACCGGCGAGGCGGGCTTCACCACGCTCGAACGCATCTGGGCACGCCCGACCGCCGACATCAACGGCATCTGGGGCGGCTATACCGGTGAGGGCTCGAAGACGGTGATCGCCGCGCGCGCGTCCGCGAAGGTCAGCTTTCGCACCGTGCCGAACCAGAACCCGCAGAAAATCCTCGACGGGCTGAGGGCGTTCCTCGACGCGCGCACGCCGCCCGATTCGAAATGGACCATCCGTCAGTTCGGCGCGTCGGAAGGCATCCTCGTTCCGGCCGAGGGGCCGTATATGCAGGCGGCGCGCGCCGGTCTTCAGGATGTGTTCGGCAAACCGGCGGCGATGGTCGGCGGCGGCGGGTCGATCCCGGTCGTCGGCCTGATGCAAAAGGGGCTCGGCCTCGACTCGATCCTCGTCGGCTTTGGCCTATCGGACGACCGCATTCACAGCCCGAACGAGAAATTCGAGCTGAAATGCCTCAAGAACGGCATTTTGAGCCACGCGGCGATACTCGGCCGCATCGCGGAGATCGGGAAGAAGTAAGGTAGCCCGCACGAAGTTCGCACAGCGCGGCGCGCTTATCAGAGCCGACATCCATGCTTCACGGATCATTCAGAGTACTTGATGAGTTCGAACGGGCGTCGATTTCGCAGGCCCACCGAAAGCTGACCTGCCGCTAAGTCGAAACTCTGGCAGGGCTAGCAATCTGATCGTCATGCCAATACCAAAACTCGCATCCTGAAACAGGTGTTCATCCGCAGGATTCTGCGTCTCCAACACGCGACGAGTGAGGTTTGTTGGGTCGCTTATATCCCTATAGTGTGACAGCGGATTTCTCAAGTTCATCAGTTTTCGAAATCCGACTGCATCTTCGACGGAAATCACGCCGTCGGCAACACATCGGTCCGGCGTGTCGCGAAAGGCGGGTCGATTTGGAGGAGCTTCGTTCAGGTGCGAAATAGACAAGTGCGCGGCTAGTATGTTTTCAGCCAAGGACTGGCATAGCATTACAGTGGCCATGTAGTTTCCGTGGACAAAACTCGAGCGAGCTTCGATCCAGGCATTGTACAATTTCTCCTCCCGGCATCATAGTGCCGCCTTTGCCAAGCGCGGAACACAGATCTTCCAACTGTCGAAAACGCGCCACCTTGCCAACTAGGCCGTCATGAAGGTCGACCAATAGCAGGCGAACAAGGCTGACCTCGCTAGGGGAGCCAAAGATATCAGCCTGTTCGGACACCTATACTACTCCCACTCGATGGTGCCTGGCGGCTTCGACGTCACGTCATAGACGACGCGGTTTACGCCCTTGACCTCGTTGATGATGCGCGTGGCGGTGCGGCCGAGGAAGCCCATGTCGAACGGGAAGAAATCGGCGGTCATGCCGTCGACGGAGGTGACGGCGCGCAGCGCGAGCACGCGGTCGTAGGTACGCCCGTCGCCCATGACGCCCACCGTCTGCACCGGCAGGAGCACCGAAAACGCCTGCCAGATGTGGTCGTAGAGCCCAGCCTTGCGGATTTCGTCGAGATAGATAGCGTCGGCTTTCCTCAGGATGTCGAGCTTCTCCCGTGTGACGCCGCCCGGCAGGCGGATGGCGAGGCCCGGCCCCGGGAACGGATGGCGGCCGATGAAACTCTCCGGCAGGCCGAGTTCGCGACCGAGCGCGCGAACCTCGTCCTTGAAGAGTTCGCGCAGGGGTTCCACCAGCTTCATATGCATGCGCTCGGGCAGACCGCCGACATTGTGGTGGCTCTTGATGGTCACCGACGGGCCGCCGGAGAAGCTGACGCTTTCAATCACATCGGGATAGAGCGTCCCTTGCGCGAGGAAACTCGGCGCGCCGCGTCCATCGGCGGCGATCTTTTTCGCCTCGGCCTCGAACACCTCGATGAACAGGCGGCCGATGGTCTTGCGCTTCTTCTCGGGGTCGGCTTCGCCTTCGAGCTGGCCGATGAAAAGATCCGACGCGTCCACGTGAACCAGCGGAATATTGTAATGGTCCCGGAACATGCCAACCACCTGCTCGCTCTCGCCGAGGCGCATCAGGCCGTGATCGACGTAAATGCAAGTCAGCTGGTCGCCGATCGCCTCGTGGATGAGGACCGCCGCCACCGACGAATCGACGCCGCCCGAAAGGCCGCAGATCACCCGCTCCTTGCCGACCTGCTCGCGGATCTTGCGGATCATCTCCGCGCGGTAGGCGGACATTGTCCAGTCCGACTTGAGACCGACGATCTTGTGCACGAAGTTTGAGAGGAGCTTCGCGCCGTCCGGCGTATGCACCACCTCCGGGTGAAACATGGTCGTGTAATAGCGCTTCGCTTCGTTCACGAGGATCGCAAAGGGCGCGTTCTCCGAAACGCCGATCACCTCGAAGCCCTCGGGCGCGCGGGTGACGCGGTCGCCGTGGCTCATCCAGACGGGGTAGCGCTGGCCGACCTGCCAGATGCCATCGAAAAGCGGCGAAGGCTTCAGAATCTCCACATCGGCGCGGCCAAATTCGGCGGCGTGGCCGCCTTCAACGTCACCGCCGAGTTGCAAGGCGAGCGTCTGCTGTCCGTAGCAGATGGCGAGGATTGGAACGCCGGCATCGAACACGGCCCGCGGCGCGCGGGGGCTGCCCTCTCGCGTCACCGTGTCCGGGCCGCCGGAGAGGATCACGCCTTTCGGCTTCAACGTCTCGAACGCCGCCGCCGCCGATTGATAGGGATGAATTTCGCAGTAGACACCGGCCTCGCGCACGCGCCGCGCGATGAGTTGCGTAACCTGGCTACCGAAATCGACAATGAGAACGGCATCCGTAGCGGGAAGACCGGCCAAGAGAAGCTCCACTTCTGTCCAGAAAATCGAATGGGTCCGCGCAAGCGCGAACCCACTCCTAACATAGCCTTGTTTTTGCGCGCGTAAAGCGTTCCGGCGGCAAACCGGCCGCCAGGCTTGGCGTTACTGGCAGCTCGCCACGACCGCCGTCGCGTCCGTCTTCTTGATGTTCTCGCAAGCGAAGCTGCGGAGCGGTTCGGGAAGGTTGGCGTTGATCTCTGCCCAGTAAGGCAACTCGCCCTTCGTGGTGTAAGAGGCGATGAGCCAGTAGGCGGCAACGGCGATGATGGCGAAAAGAACCAAAGAGACGATGGCCTTGAGGAAACCCATGGTGAAACTCGCTTGTCCTGAGTGTGAAAGATTGGCGAACCGGGCGCGACGCCCATCAGACGAAAGGTCAATCGCGCGACAGCCCTTTTTCACGCATGCTGCCGTCATCGTACGGCTTGCCGACGCGGCTCATGCGCGAGTGTTTATTAGATCCGTGTTGTGACTGTTTGTTTGCGGATCGGCGGCGAGCTTGGGCACCACCTCAGGGCGAATTTTAGGCAATTTTGTGCCTTTGCGACGCTTTGGCGACCTTGGGGAGCAGATTTTACATTAATTCACGCTTGGCGTATCGACCCTCATTCAAGGCTGAATGATTGACTGCGCTCGGATCAACAAGTTGCAACGTTTGCTTCGCTCGCGCCCAGTGATTCCGGATGCTTGCCGGGTTTGGAGGCCAGCATCCGATGAAACGCCTCAGGATGAACGGAGTTCCCGAGCCGCTTGGACGCGGGTTGCGAACGGCGGAGCACGGCGCCGGTCTTGGCTCGGGGTGAACTCTTCATCGCGGCAGAAGCGTCGTCCCCATCAGCGCCATGTCGATCGCATGCGCGGCCTGACGACCCTCGCGAATCGCCCAGACAACGAGCGATTGCCCGCGCCGCATGTCGCCCGCCACGAAGACCTTCGGGCGCGACGTCGCGTAGTCGCGGTCGGTTGCCTTGACGTTGCCGCGCCCGTCGAGTTCGACGCCGAGGTCGGCAAGCAATCCTTCCTGAACCGGCGAAACGAAGCCCATCGCCAGCAGCACAAGATCCGCGTCCAGCACGAATTCGCTACCGGAAACGGCCTTCATCCTGTCGTCGACGCGCACGCAGTGAAGCCGCGTGACCTCGCCCTTGGCGTTGCCTTCGAAGCGGCTCGTCATCACGCTGAACTCGCGGACTGCACCTTCTTCCTGGCTCGACGACGTGCGAAGCTTCAGCGGCCACTGCGGCCACGTCAGATCCTTGTTTTCCTTCACGGGGGGCTTCGGCATGATTTCGATCTGCGTCACCGACGCCGCGCCCTGACGAATGGAGGTGCCGATGCAGTCCGAGCCGGTGTCGCCGCCGCCGATCACCACGACGCGCTTGCCCGTGGCAAGGATCGGCTCTACATCGCCGAGCGGCTCGCCCGAAACACGCCTGTTCTGCTGCGCGAGGAAGCTCATCGCAAATTCGACGCCCTTCAACTCACGCCCCGGCACCGGAAGATCGCGCGGGCGCTCCGAACCGCCGGCCAGAAGCACGGCGTCGAAGTCTCGCTCGAGTTCTGCGACGGGCAGCGTCACGCCGACGTGGACGCCGCAGTGGAAGGTAACGCCCTCCGCCTGCATCTGCGCGACGCGCCGCTCGATGACCTGCTTCTCAAGCTTGAAATCCGGGATTCCGTAGCGCAAAAGTCCGCCCGGCATCGCGTTCTTCTCGTAGACGTGCACATCGTGGCCCGCACGCGCAAGCTGCTGCGCGGCGGCAAGGCCCGATGGACCAGAGCCGACCACGGCCACGCGCTTGCCGGTCTTCACCTCGGCCGGTTCCGGCACGATGAAGCCCTCGTCAAAAGCGCGGTCCGCGATGGCGCACTCGATGCTCTTGATGGTGACGGGCACGTCGTCGATGTTGAGCGTGCAGGCGGCCTCGCAAGGCGCCGGGCAGATGCGTCCCGTCACGTCGGGGAAGTTGTTCGTCGAATGGAGGTTTCTCGCCGCTGCTTCCCATTCGTCGTGATAGACGAGGTCGTTCCAGTCCGGGATCTGGTTGTTGATCGGGCAGCCGCGATGGCAATACGGCACACCGCAATCCATGCAGCGCGCGGCCTGACGGCTCACTTCCTCGCTCGTCGGCGGCAGCACGAACTCGCGGAAATGCCGCGTGCGCTCCGCGACGGGTGCGTAATCGCGCTCCTCGCGCTCAATCTCAAGAAAACCGGTGATCTTTCCCATTGTCTTACCCGCGCTGCATGCTGTCGGCCCGCATGCGCCAGCCGTCGTTTCCTGTTGTTCGGCGTTTCCGCCAAGCGTCGCAAGCTCCCGCTTCGTCCGGCGTCCAGCGACAAAGGGGCAGCGCCGTGGCTGCCCGCTCGCGTCGCTAGCCGGCGGCGGTGACACCGATGGAGATCTCCGCCTGCTCCGGCGGGGTTGGCGCAACCTTGAGCCGCTTCTGATTTTCGAGCGCCTTGCGATACTCCGTCGGCATGATTTTCACGAATTTCGGCAGGTACACCGACCAGTTTTCGAGAATGGTCTTCGCGCGCTCCGATCCGGTGTAGCGGCGATGGTTCTCGATCAGGCGCACAAGGCGCAGTTCGTCGTCGCGCGTCATGTCGTGCATGAGGTGCACGTAGTTGAAGCGCTCCAGCGTGTCGCCGCTCGCCTGATTGAAGGGCGACACGTCGCCCGGATCGATGGGCTCAAGCTCGACCATCGCCATATTGCAGCGCTTCGGGAACGAGCCGTCCTCGTCGAGCACATAGGCGATGCCGCCCGACATGCCCGCCGCGAAATTGCGCCCCGTCTTGCCGAGGACCACAACGCAGCCGCCCGTCATATATTCGCAACCGTGATCGCCAGTGCCTTCGACGACGGCAACCGCACCCGAGTTCCGCACCCCGAAGCGCTCGCCCGCGACGCCGCGGAAGTAGCACGAGCCCGAAATCGCGCCATAAAGCACGGTGTTGCCGACGATGATGCTTTCCTCCGGCACAACCGACGTGTTCGACGGCGGGCGCACGATCAGCTTTCCGCCCGAGAGGCCCTTGCCGACGTAGTCGTTGCCATCGCCTTCGAGATCGAGCGTGACGCCCTTCGCGACCCAGGCGCCGAAGCTCTGCCCGGCCGTGCCCTTGAGCGATATCCAGATCGTGTCTTCCGGCAGGCCCGCATAGCCGTATGCCTTGGCGACGCGGCCGGACAGCATCGCGCCTGTCGAGCGGTCGGCGCTGTGGATCGGCACTTCAAGCTTGACGGCCTTGCCCTCTTCGAGCGCAGGCTTCGCGAGTTCGATCAGCTTCCGGTCGAGCACATGCGCAATCGGGTGGTTCTGCCGCTCGCTGTGATAGCTCGCGACACCCGCCGGCATGTCCGGCTTGTGGAACATCTTCGTAAAATCGAGGCCCTGCGCCTTCCAGTGCTGGATCGCCTTCTCCTTGTCGAGCCAGTCGGTGCGGCCGACAAGCTCGTTGAAGGAGCGGACGCCAAGCGCCGCCATATATTCGCGCACCTCTTCCGCAACGAAGAAGAAGTAGTTGATGACATGCTCCGGCGTGCCCTTGAAGCGCGCGCGCAGCACGGGGTCTTGCGTGGCGACGCCGACGGGGCACGTGTTGAGATGGCATTTGCGCATCATCACGCAGCCCGCCGCGATCAGCGGAGCCGTCGCAAAGCCGAACTCGTCCGCGCCGAGAAGCGCCCCCACGAGCACGTCGCGGCCCGTGCGGATGCCGCCGTCGACCTGTAACGCGATGCGGCCGCGCAGGCGGTTGAGCACCAGCGTCTGTTGCGTTTCAGCGAGGCCGATTTCCCACGGGCTGCCGCAATGCTTGATCGAAGTCAGCGGCGAAGCGCCCGTGCCGCCCTCGAAGCCCGCGATGGTGATGTGGTCCGCGCGCGCCTTCGCGACGCCCGCCGCAACCGTGCCCACGCCCACCTCGGAGCCGAGCTTCACGCTGACGTCGGCTTCAGGGTTCACGTTCTTCAGGTCGAAGATGAGCTGCGCCAGATCTTCGATGGAGTAGATGTCATGGTGCGGCGGCGGCGAGATGAGGCCGACGCCCGCCGTAGAGTGGCGCACCTTCGCGATGGTATCGTCCACCTTGTGGCCCGGAAGCTGACCGCCTTCGCCCGGCTTCGCGCCCTGCACCACCTTGATCTGCATCATGTCGGAGTTGACGAGATATTCCGTCGTCACACCGAAGCGGCCCGACGCCACCTGCTTGATGGCGGAGCGCATGCTGTCGCCGCTCGGAAGCGGCTTGAAGCGGTCGGCTTCCTCGCCGCCCTCGCCCGTGTTCGACTTGCCGCCGATGCGGTTCATGGCGATGGCGAGCGTGGTGTGCGCCTCGCGGCTGATCGAGCCGAAGGACATCGCGCCGGTGGCGAAGCGCTTCACGATCTCGACGGCCGGTTCCACTTCTTCGACCGGCACCGGCGCGCGCCCGAGTTCGCCCGCGTCCTTGATGCGGAACAGGCCGCGAATGGTCATCAGGCGCTCGGCCTGCTCGTTGATGCTTTTCGCGAAGGAGCGATACTTATCCGGCAGATTGCCGCGCACCGCATGCTGGAGATCGCCCACGGTGTCGGGCGTCCAGACGTGATCCTCGCCGCGCACGCGATAGGCGTATTCGCCGCCGACATCGAGCGCGCTCTTGAGCACGGGCGCGTCGGAGAAGGCGAGGCGATGACGCTCGGCGGTTTCGCGCGCGATCTCTTCCAGCCCGACGCCCTCGATGGCCGTCTGCGTGCCGGTGAAATACTTGTTCACGAACTCCGAGCGAAGCCCCACAGCGTCGAAGATCTGCGCACCGCAATAGGACTGATAGGTGGAGATGCCCATCTTGGACATCACCTTCATCAGGCCCTTGCCGATGGCCTTCACATAGCGCTTCTCGGCTTCCTTCTTCGGAATCGGCTTTGAAAACTCGTCAAGCTTCGCCTCGATTGTCTCGAAAGCGAGATACGGGTTGATGGCTTCCGCGCCGAAGCCCGCGAGCACCGCGAACTGATGGATCTCGTGCGCCTCGGCCGTTTCGACCACGAGGCCGACGGACGTCCGCAGGCCCTTGCGGATGAGGTGATGATGCACAGCGCTCGTCGCGAGAAGGCTCGGGATCGGGATGCTGTCAGGCCCGGCCTCACGGTCGGACACGATGATAATGTTCCAACCCTGAAGGACGGAGGTCTCCGCGCGCTTGCAAAGGAGGTCGAGCGCGCGTTCCATGCCGGGCGCGCCGAGGTCGGCGCCGTAGGTCGCGTCGAGCGTGATGGTGCGGAACGGCGTGTCCGGGTGATCCGCGATGTGCCGGATACGCTCCAGATCCTCGTTCGTCAGGATCGGCTGCGAGACTTCGAGCCGCTTCAGCTTCCACGTGCCGTGCAGGTCGAGGATGTTCGGGCGCGGGCCGATGAACGACACGAGGCTCATGACCAGTTCCTCGCGGATCGGGTCGATGGGCGGGTTCGTGACCTGCGCAAAGTTCTGCTTGAAATAGGTGTGGAGCAGCTTCGGCCGCGACGAGAGCGCGGAAATGGGCGTGTCGGTGCCCATCGAGCCGATGGCTTCCTGCCCGGTCTCGATCATCGGCGCGAGAAGGAATTTCCAGCTTTCCTGCGTGTAGCCGAACGCCTGCTGACGGTCGAGCAGCGCCACGTTCGTCTTCGGCTGCGACGGCGCGGCAGCCGGCAGATTTTCGACGCGCACCTGACCGTGCTTCAGCCACTCCTGATAGGGGCGCATGCTGGCGAGTTCGGTCTTGATCTCGTCGTCGGAGATGATGCGGCCTTCTTCGAGGTCGATCAGCAGCATCTTGCCGGGCTGAAGCCGCCACTTGTGAACGATCTTCTCTTCCGGCACCTGCAACGTGCCCGCTTCGGACGCGAGGATGACGCGGTCGTCGGTGGTCACGATGTAGCGCGCCGGGCGCAGGCCGTTGCGGTCGAGCGTTGCGCCGACCTGCTTGCCGTCCGTGAATGCGATGGCCGCCGGGCCGTCCCACGGCTCCATGAGCGAGGCGTGATATTCGTAAAAGGCGTGCCGCTTCTCGTCCATGAGCGCGTTGCCGCCCCAGGCTTCGGGGATCAGCAGCATCATGGCGTGCGCGAGGCTATAGCCGCCCTGCAACAGAAATTCGAGCGCGTTGTCGAAGCACGCGGTGTCGGACTGGCCCTCGTAGGAAATCGGCCAAAGCTTCTGAATCTCGCCGCCAAACAGGGGCGACGAAACGCTCGCCTGCCGGGCCGCCATCCAGTTCACGTTGCCGCGCAGCGTGTTGATCTCGCCATTGTGGCAGACCATGCGATACGGATGCGCGAGCTTCCACGACGGGAAGGTGTTCGTCGAGAATCGCTGATGCACGAGCGCCAGCGCCGACGCGAACAGCGGATGATGCAGGTCGTTGTAATATTCGCCGAGCTGGTACGACAGGAACATGCCCTTGTAGACGATGGTCCGGCAGGAGCACGAAACGGGATAGAAGTTGATGTCGACGCCGATTTCGGCGCGAACGCGGTTCGAGATGATGCGCCGCGCCACGTAAAGCGCGCGCTCGAAGGCGCTCTCGTCGGAGATGCAATGCGGGCGGCCGATGAACACCTGCCGCTGGAACGGCTCGGTCGCGGTCACGATTTCCGGCAGCGACTCATTATTGACCGGCACGTCGCGCCAGCCGATGAACGGCAGCCCCTGTTCGGCGAGCACTGTTTCGACGACGGTTTCGCACTTCGCGCGAACCTCGGCGTTTTGCGGCATGAAGAGCTGGCCGACGCCATAATATCCGGGCTGCGGCAGCTTGAAGCCGTCCCGTTCGCCCTCCGCGACGAAGAAATCATGCGGGAGCTGCACGAGAATGCCGGCGCCGTCGCCCGCGAGAGGGTCGGCGCCGACCGCGCCGCGATGTTCGAGGTTGAGCAGGATCTTGAGCGCGTCCTGCACGATTGCGTGGCTCTTTACGCCCTTGATGTTGGCGATGAGGCCAAGACCGCAAGCGTCATGCTCACGCGAGGGATGATAAAGCCCCTGAGGCTCGGGAAAGCCGTGGGCGGAATGGGAGCTGTCACAGGAAGGCATCGCGGTATCGGTCATGGCTCTAGGTATTCGCAAGGGATTTTTAATGTGGAGTCGGTTCTATGTCGTTCATCGAGCGCGCTATCGAACCGTGCCGCGCGCGCGGCTATCAGCGGCGATGTTTTCGCGTTGCGGTCTTGGCCGCTTCGCTTCCGTATGTTCCGCTGTCAATGCCGCCCGTCGTCATTTTCTCGTCCCCTGCCCAGTTATCATTCAGGCACGCAAAAGCCCGATCCCGAAACGCATTTGTTTCGCTAAACAAATGGTTCACGGGCCGAGCGTTGCCCAGGCTATCGCGCCAACAGTGGAAGCGTGCCAGAATTTTAGAACCGTGACAAGTCTGCAATGCCTCGTGAGCGTGGCGAAACACCGTCGCGCCTGCGGGCGAACTCGTCACAGAAGATCCAATGCGCCGGGCCTGTAACGGCGTCGTTAGTCCCTATATAATAGCGCGCATCCCTAAGAAAACACCGCTTCGCATGGTGTTTTCTTAGGTTAAATCGATAGCTCGCTTTATGGGCAGAATCGGCGGCGATGACCTGGCGTGAAGAATTTGAAGGCACCTTCTCCCGCAGTTTGAAGGCGGTGCGCGACAATGTGCTCACGCCGCAGGCAGCGAGCGCCCCGTTCGACGAGCGCGTGGCGGAGCTTGCGAAAAGCAGGGCACCCGTGATCTGGCTCATCGGCAAGGTCCAGTCCGGCAAGACATCCATCGTGCGCGCACTAACGGGCGTTACGGCGGCGGAGGTTGGGCAAGGCTACAAGCCGTGTACGCGGACCGCGCAGATCTTCGATTTTCCCGCCGACGCGCCCGTGATCCGCTTTCTCGACACGCGCGGCCTCGGCGAAGCGGGTTACGATCCGACAGAAGACATCGCCGTGCATGAAAGCCAGGCGCATCTGATCCTCGCGGTCATGAAGGCGCTCGATCCGCAGCAGGATGCGGTCTTGAGCACCGTGAAGGCGGCGCGCGCGCGCCATCCCGGCTGGCCCGTCGTCGTGGCGCAGACCACGCTGCACGATGCCTACAAGCCGGGCGATGGCCACCCCGCCGCCTATCCCTACGGCGAGCCGGGCGCGGCGCTCGAAGTCATTGGTCCGGTGCCGCCGGATCTCGCCAGAAGCCTCGCCCACCAGCGCGGGCTGTTTGCCGATCTGCCCGGCGATGGCCTCCTGCTGTTCGTTCCGATCGATTTCACCCAACCCGACGACGGCTTCGAGCCGGTGAATTACGGCCTGCCGCAGCTTCTCGCCGCGCTCGAAAAGGCCGCGCCCGCTGGCATC
>NZ_JFZJ01000079.1 GCF_000636015.1 Rhodomicrobium udaipurense JA643 | reverse complement strand
ATGCGGCGGTCGAGCTGGCCCGTGCCGCGATGGCTGGCGATCTGCTTCATCGAATTCTGGCGCGGCGTGCCCCTTGTCACCGTGCTTTTCATGGCTGCGGTGATGCTGCCGCTCTTCCTCCCCGAAGGGGCGAGCGTCAACAAGCTGGCGCGCGCCCTGTTCGCCATCGCCGTGTTCGCGAGCGCCTATATGGCGGAGGTGATTCGCGGCGGATTGCAGAGCGTTCCCGAAAATCAGGTGACAGCAGGGCGAGCGCTGGGTTTGCGCTATTCACAAATCCTCGCGCTCGTTATTCTTCCACAGGCAATTCGTAGCGCGCTGCCGGGTATTGCGGGCACGTTCATCGGCCTTTTGAAAGACACGACGCTCGTCCTAGTCATTGGATTATTTGACTTCCTCGGCATGATACAACTCGCCGCCGCCGATCCGGCATGGTCCGCGTCGACGACAACCTTAACAGGCTACGCTTTCGCAGCACTTGTCTTTTGGAGCCTGTGCTATGCTATTGCACGAGTGAGCGCATACCTTGAGCGCGTGACGGCCGAGAGCCGACGCTAAACAGGATTATTTCCGGGGGAATACGTTATGGATCCAGATCTCGTGCGTCAGCAGGAAGAAGCACAACGCGTGGCCAGCGGAGCCGCGCCAAAACCGGCCGAGGAGTCACCTGCTCCCGCCGTGGCTCAGGTCGAATCGGTGGCGACGTTCGCGCCGGAAGTGACCTTTGCGGAACCCGTCGCGGAAGCACCCGCAGCTCCCGCATTCGAGCCCGGTCGCAAGCCGCCGCTTCCGCCGCATTGGCAGGCGGAAAGCAACGAACACGCGGCGGAGATACAGGCTCCGGCGCCCGCCGTCGAGGCCGAGGTTGTGGCGGTTGAGGCTCCGGTCTTCGAACCGGCTGTGGCGGAAGTTGCGGCGGTGGCTGCGGCCGTCGCGGCTGCTCCGGCTGCGGCTGCTCCGGCTCCGGCTGCGGCTGCGCTCGTCGAGAAGGCCCCCGCGCCGAAGAAGGCGGGCAATCCCAATCGGAACGCGCTTCCCCCCATGGGTCGCCGCAAGAAGGTTGAGGGCGAGCCGGTCAAGAAGGGCTTCTTCCGGGGCTGGCTGAAATTTGTGGTGCTGACGCTGGTCGGTGCTTTGCTCGGAGCGGGCGCTGGCTTCGGCGCTGTCCAGTATCTTCATCTTGCGCCGGAACAGCTGAACACGACGCTTGCCTATGGCGGCGGCGCGGGCGCGGTGCTTCTGGGGCTTTGGGCGCTTCTGCACTTCGACGTCTAGGGCGCGGATTCAACCTTCGAGCCCGGTCGCCGCGAGAAGCGCGCGGCATTGGACTCCTCGATAAAAATTCGGCCGGAACCGTGAATCGGTTCTGGCCTTTTTGTTGTCCGCCGATCGTATCGCAACGCTGGCGTCTGGCGAAAAGGGTGCGCCTCATGCGAAGCGCGCCCCTCCCTTTTACGGGCGAAGATCCAGCGGCACGTAATCGCGCTGCGGCTCGCCGATGTAAAGCTGACGCGGGCGACCAATCTTCTGCTCCGGATCGGCGATCATTTCTTTCCACTGCGCGATCCAGCCGACCGTGCGCGCCACAGCGAACAGCACGGTGAACATCGATGTCGGGAAGCCTAGCGCCTTCAGGGTGATGCCCGAGTAAAAGTCGATATTCGGATAGAGCTTCTTCTCGACGAAGTATTCGTCTTCGAGCGCGATGCGTTCAAGCTCAAGCGCCACCTGAAGCAGCGGGTCGTTCTTGACACCGACGATATCGAGCACTTCCTTGCAGGTCTTCTGCATCACGCGAGCGCGCGGGTCGTAGTTCTTGTAGACGCGGTGGCCGAAGCCCGACAGACGGAAATTGTCGTTCTTGTCCTTCGCGCGCTTGATGAACTCGGGGATGCGGTCGACCGTGCCGATCTCCATCAGCATCTTCAGCGCCGCCTCGTTTGCGCCGCCATGCGCCGGCCCCCACAGGCAGGCGATGCCGGCTGCGATACATGCGAAGGGGTTTGCACCGGACGAGCCCGCGAGCCGCACCGTGGAGGTGGAGGCGTTTTGCTCATGGTCCGCGTGGAGCACGAAGATGCGGTCCATCGCGCGGCTGAGCACGGGATTGACCTTGTACTCTTCGCACGGCACCGCGAACATCATGTAGAGGAAGTTCGACGCGTAATCGAGCTGGTTGTTCGGGTAGATGAACGGCTGTCCGATGGAGTATTTGAACGCCGTCGCCGCAATGGTCGGCATCTTCGCGATCATGCGGATGGCCGCGAGGTCGCGCTGTACCGGATCGTTGATGTCGATGGAGTCGTGGTAGAACGCGGCGAGCGCGCCGACCGTGCCCACCATGACGGCCATCGGGTGCGCGTCGCGGCGGAAGCCGGAGAAGAACTTGTTCATCTGCTCGTGGATCATCGTGTGATAGGTCACACGATTGCGGAATTGCAGATATTCCTGCTTGTTCGGCAGTTCTCCGTACAGAAGAAGATGGCACGTCTCAAGGAAGTTGCCGTTCTCCGCGAGCTGATCGATCGGATAGCCGCGATAGAGAAGAACGCCCTTGTCGCCGTCGATGAAGGTGATGTCGGATTTGCACGACGCGGTCGAGGTGAAGCCCGGGTCGTAGGTGAAGGCGCCGGATTGCCCGTAGAGTTTGGATATGTCGACCACGTCGGGGCCGACGGAGCCGGAATAGACCGGCAGTTCGATCTGCTTGTTCTGGAGGGTCAAGGTAGCCGAGCCGTTAGGCTTGGCGTCACCCTTGTGATGTGCGGAGTTGGTATCGGTCGAGCTCATGCTCGCCTCCTGGTGACGTTATGCCGCGCGCGGGAGGCGCGTAGGGTGTCGTGAGGGTGACACGCCATCGCCTAATTGGCTAGCACATTTTGCACTGCACACTTTGCGTGCAATCGCACATTATCGCGAGCACAATCCCGGCTTTTCCGACGTCAATGCGGGTGATGCCTGCGCGTTCCCGAGCGAGGTCTCGTCACATTGAGGCATAGTGTATGCCAGAGGCGCGGCTCACGAAAACTTGAGCTGTTTCGTCAACCTGCGGCGTTAATTTCAGGGCCCTTTGGCGATTCGGGAGAATCACGAAAAGCTCTCGCGACTTGCTCTAGCGGCGAGGGCTTTAGCGGTGCGATTCCGACATTCTCTCGCGAGCAAGCCACTGTAACTTTCTGATGGCATTTAAGCGCGACCGGCGACCGGGGACTCAATGGCAAACTCGCTCCGCTACCCGGCCTGATCGGCGATGCGCGCCAGCGCCTCGTCGCGGCCGAGGACGGCGAGTACGTCGAATACCGGCGGCGATACCGTGCGGCCGGTGGCGGCGGCGCGGAGCGGCTGCGCGATATTGCCGAGCTTTGCGCCAGTCTCTTCAGCATAGGCGCGCGTGGCGGCTTCAATCGAGGCTACGTCCCAGGTTTCGAGCGCGGCGAAGCGCTGATGCAGCGCGGCGAGATGTTTCCGCGCCTCCGGAGAGAGAATTTTCGCGGCCTTCTCGTCCGGTTGGATAGGCACGCGGTCAGCCACAATGGTCACACCGGAAATTGTCGAATTCGACGCATTTAGATCACCGCGAGCCTCAATTGGCTGAAGAGTTGCAACAAGATATTCCGCCGACTTTACAAGTTCTTTAATCGTCTTCGCCCGCTCTTTAAGACCAGGCATTGCGGCTTCGAGCTGCTGCCAAGTATTTTCATTGGCTCTGGCGCAAAAATAATCAGCATCTTCCAGCGTGGGCAGCACCTCGCGGATGTAGCGCACCAGCTCCGCATCGGGCGTGTTGCGGATGTAGACGCCGTTCAGGTTTTCGAGCTTGGCGAAGTCGAAGCGCGAGGGTGAGCGGCCGATGGCGTCGAGGTCGAACCAGTCGGCGGCCTGCGCGGTGGTGAAGATCTCATCGTCGCCATGGCCCCAGCCGAGTCTTGCGAGATAGTTGCGCATCGCGTCAGGCAGATAGCCCATCGCGCGGTAAGCATCGACGCCAAGCGCGCCGTGCCGCTTCGACAGCTTCGCGCCGTCCGGCCCGTGGATCAGCGGGATATGCGCGAAGGTCGGCACGTCCCAACCCATGGCGTTGTAGATTTGCTTCTGACGCGCGGCGTTGGTCAGGTGGTCGTCGCCGCGAATGACGTGCGTGATGCCCATATCGTGGTCGTCCACCACCACGGCGAGCATATAGGTCGGCGTGCCATCCGAGCGCAGCAGCACCATGTCGTCGAGGTCTTTGTTGGCCCACTGCACGCGACCCTGCACCTCGTCCTCGACCACCGTCTCGCCCTCACGCGGTGCTTTTAGCCGGATGACGAACGGTGCATCCGGGGCGGGCGGCGTCCTGCCGTCGCGATACGGCGAACTGAAAACCCTGGGCTTTGCCGCAAGCGCTGCTTCGAGCCGCGCGATTTCCTCGGCTGAAGCCCCAGCCTTTTTCGCTTCGGAGAGAGCCTTGCGAGCCGCGTCGGCCTCCGCCCGATAGGCTTCAAGTTCCTCGGGCGTCGAGTAGCAACGATAGGCGTTGCCGCTTTCGAGAAGCTGATAGGCGACTTCCTTATGTCGTTCGGCGCGCGCGAACTGGAACACCGGCTCGCCCTCCCAGTCGAGGCCGAGCCACTGCAACCCGTCGAGGATCGCTGCGATGGCCGCATCCGTCGAGCGCGCGCGGTCCGTATCCTCGATGCGCAGCAGGAATCGCCCGCCCGTGTGCTTCGCATAAAGCCAGTTGAACAGCGCGGTGCGCGCGCCGCCGATATGCAGGAAGCCGGTGGGGGATGGGGCAAAGCGTGTCACCACGCCCGATGCGGACGCCATGGGAAGACCTTCCATTTTCGCGGGTTAGAGCGCCGGACTTCAGATGCGACCCACGGATGGGGTCAGCGGCTTTGTCGCATCTAAAGTCCATAAGCGCTCTAAGGCTGTAAAAGTTTTAGCGAGGCTTATGGATCTGAAATCGGCAAAGCAAATCGCCACGAAGGGAAACCGATTTCAGATCCGCCACGCTAGGATCGTTGGCAGCGATGTAGCACGATGTGCGACCGATTGGTAGGGCGGGCGACTGCCAAGGCGTGGCGGCTGGAGGCGGTCAAGTAGCTTTGCCACGACCATTCCTGTGGACATTTTCGCCGCGCGGCGCTGTAAGATGTGCCGGATCGGCGAAAATGGGTGGTGGGGCGTGAGCATTGTCGTACCGGCGGAACTGCGCGAGCCGCGCGGCGGGCGGTTTTCGCGCGCGCTGGCGACGGCGGGGCGTGCGCTGGCAACCGAACTCGACGCCGAGCAGGGACGTTGGTTCTTGTGGATTCCGGTGTTCTTCGGCGCGGGCGTCGGCGCCTATTTCGCGCTTCCCGCCGAGCCGGATCTGTCGCTGTCGGGCGGTTGCTGCTGCTTGCGCTGAGCCTGCGTATTCTGGCGCGGACGCAGCTTTTCGCCTTCCTGCTGACGACGATCATCCTTTGCGCGAGCGCGGGCTTCTTCGCGGCGAAAGTACGCACGGCTATCGTGGCGGCTCCGGTGCTCGAACGGCACGGCGCCTACAGCATCGAGGGCGTTGTCGAGCAGTTCGACCGGCAGACGGAGAAACGCGCCCGCGCGATCATTCGCCTGTCGAGCCTCAAATATGATGACGCCGAGATGCGGGCACGGCCCTTCCGCGTGCGCGTGAGCCTTCGCGGCGATGTGGACCTTCGTCCCGGCGAAGCGATCCGGTTCCGCGCCATCCTTGGACCGCCGCCCGAGCCGGTCATGCCTGGCGGCTACGATTTCGCGCGCGCGAGCTATTATCAGGCCATCGGCGGATCGGGCTATTCGCTGACGAAGCCGGAGAAAATCGAGGGCCGCGCGCTGCCGTGGGACATGGTGCCCCGCACGTGGCTCGCGGATCTGCGCGGGCGCATCGGCGAGCGCATCAAGGCCGCGCTGCCGGGCCAGACGGGCGAGATCGCCGCCGCGCTGACGGTCGGCCAGACGGCGGGTCTCGACGAGAAGTCGATGGACGACCTGCGCGCGTCGGGCCTCGCGCACATCATCTCGATATCCGGGATGCATATGTCGCTCGTCGCGGGCGGCATGTTCTGGTTCGTGCGATGGGTGCTCGCGCTGTTTCCGTCGATCGCGCTGCGCTACTCCACGCGCGGACTTGCGGCGATGGCCGCGCTTTTCGTGGTGACGGTCTACCTCGCTCTGTCGGGCGCGGCTGTGGGGGCGGTGCGCGCCTATCTCATGATTGCGGTGGTGTTCCTCGCGATCCTGTTGAACCGCCCTGCTCTCTCGCTCCGTAATGTCGCGCTGGCGGGCCTCGTCATCCTCGTCGTGCTGCCGGACAGCCTCATCGACATCAGCTTCCAGATGTCGTTCGCCGCCACCGCCGCGCTGATCGCGGGCTACGAGCGGTTCGGGCGGTATCTGCATTTCGAGGCGCGCAATATCCGCGAGCGGCTCGCGTGGCAGCCGGTGTATCTCCTCGGCGGTGTTCTGGTGACTACGGCAACGGCGGGCCTCGCGGTCGAGCCGTTCTCCGCCTACCACTTCCATACGCTGACGACTTACGCCGCGCTCGGCAATCTCGTCGGCGGCCCGCCCGTCGATTTCATCGCCATGCCCGCGATGATCGTTGCGCTCATCGCCATGCCCTTCGGGCTGGAGGACGCGCCGCTTGCCGCGATGGGCGTCGGCGTCGATGCCATGATGGCGGTCGCGCATTGGGTCGGCGGGCTGCCGGGTTCGACCGTTCCTGTGGCGGCGTTTCCCTTCGCGGCGCTGCTCTTGATTGTGTCGGGCGGCCTCTGGCTGGTGATCTGGCGGCGGTCGTGGCGCGTGCTGGGCCTTGGCTTGATCGGCGTCGGTGTGGCGATGACGTCCATCCATGCGCGGCCCGACATCCTCGTCGACCGGGACGCGAAGCTCGTCGCCGTGCGCGACCGCGAAGGCCGCCTGCAAGCGCCGAAGACGCGCCGCGCGTCATACGCGCTCCAGCAATGGCTCAGGGCGGATGGCGATACGCGGAAGCCCAAGGAAGCGGCCACCGGCGCGGGTTGGCAATGCGACCGCACGAGTTGCGTTTCGATGGTGAAGGGGCGGCTCGTCAGCCTGATCGCGCGGCCCGACGCCATCGAGGAAGACTGCCGCCGCGCTGCGATCCTCGTCATGCCGATGGACCTTGCGCGGCCATGTCCCGCGCCGAAGCTCGTGCTCGACCGCGGCGCGCTGTGGGAGCGGGGCGCGGCCGCGATTTCGCTTGGCGATGGCGCGATGGCGGTGACGAGGGCATCGGAGGGGCGCGGGGACAGGCCGTGGTCGCCCACTCGGCGAAAGCGCGAAAAGATACGCGCGGAGGTTGAAGGCGACGAACCCGCCGAACACTGACCGCCATTCCCGCGTGCCTTCGCAACCGATCTCGATCGACATGGAAAAATACCTGTCGAAAACATCAATACTCTCACGCCCATTTCATCGGCCAAGCCTTTGCAAAGGCACGGCTTGTATGATTGTGTTCGCAAACGACTGGTGCGACGGCAAATTTATTGCCGATCAACTTTTGTTACAATTTGATGAAGATTGTTACCTGTATGCGCGCTATATGATTCCATGTGGGCATCAAGATTCGCAGGTTCGCGAAACGGGGGTCGACATGCATCGAACCGAACGAGAGTTCGAGTTGCGTGCCGCGTCGGATTGTAATCGTCCTGTTCGCGCCGGTAGGGTGGGCGCAAGTCTTTTAGCGTTGGGTTTTTGTCTCAGTCTCGCAGCGTGCGCGGAGGATTTGTCTTATCCGAGCGTCGCGGGCATATCGGACATCGGTACGGTGCTCTCCAGAGAAGAGCGTCAGAAAACGGTGGAAGATCTGCAAAAACAGCAGAACCACGCGGCTTCCGGGCGTACCGAGGCAGCCGACACAAAGTCGAAGAGCGACTAAAGCCGGTTTCCGATCGGATCGCAGCCTAGTCCGGTCGGACACGGTCTCTGCCCGATTTTCAGGGACCGGCATCCGCTCGCTCTAAACGCTCTGAATGATGTCCTGATGGGGGACTGGAACGGGGAAGGACGCGAGTTCTTCCCCGTTCCTTATTACGCGCAGCATTTCATATCGTGTCGCCGCTGCGCTCCTCGCGCCTCGGGTCAGCGCGTCCGACACCCGCGCCCAGCTTCGGCTCGTACCTGCACCGTAATCCCTCTCGCACCCTTATTGGCGCAAAGCTCCATGGACAGGGGCGGCGCTCCGGCTTTATAGGTAGTCAGGCGCCGGGCAAGCACCCCGCGCTTTGCTATTCAGGAACATCCAACCATGACCGAAGAATTCCACCGCATCAAACGACTGCCGCCTTACGTGTTCGAGCAAGTGAACAAGCTCAAGGCAGCAGCACGAGCGCGTGGGGAAGACATCATCGATCTGGGGATGGGCAATCCGGACCTACCGACGCCCGACCACATCACCGAAAAGCTGATCGAGACGGTCGGCAAGCCGCGCACGAACCGCTATTCCGCGTCGCGCGGCATTCCGGGACTGCGGCGCGCGCAGGCAGGGTATTATGACCGCCGCTTCGGCGTGAAGCTGAACCCTGACACGCAGGTTGTGGCCACGCTCGGCTCGAAGGAAGGCTTCGCCAACATGGCGCAGGCCATTACCGCGCCTGGCGATCTGGTCCTCGTGCCGAGCCCGACCTATCCGATCCACGAATTCGGCTTCATCATCTCGGGCGGCACCATCCGCCACGTGCCGGCGAGCGTGGACGACACGTTCCTTAGCGCGGTCGACAAGGCCGTGAAGCACAGCGTGCCGAAGCCGCTCGCGCTCATCATATCCTATCCGTCCAACCCGACGGCGCTGATGGCGAGCCTCGACTTCTACAAGGAAGTCATCGACTACGCGAAGAAGCACGATCTCATCGTGCTATCCGATGTCGCCTATGCCGAAATCTACTTCGACGACAACCCGCCGCCGTCCATCCTTCAGGTGCCGGGCGCGTTCGATGTCGCGGTGGAGTTCACGTCGCTGTCGAAGACCTATTCCATGCCCGGCTGGCGCATGGGCTTCTGCGTCGGCAACGAGCGGCTCTGCGCGGCACTCGCGCGCGTGAAGTCGTATCTCGATTACGGTGCATTCACGCCGATCCAGGTCGCCGCGACCGCCGCGCTGAACGGCCCGCAGGAGTGCGTCGAGGAGATGCGCCAGATCTACAAGCGCCGCCGCGATTGCCTCGTGGAGACATTCGAGCGCGCGGGCTGGCCGATCCCTGCTCCGGGCGGCACGATGTTCGCCTGGGCGCCGCTGCCTCCCGGCTGGGAGAAGGTCGGCTCGCTCGAATTCTCGAAGCTGCTGCTTGAGAAGGCTGGCGTCGCCGTCTCGCCCGGTCTCGGCTTCGGCGAATATGGCGAAGGCTTCGTCCGTATCGCGCTCGTCGAGAACGAGCACCGCATTCGGCAGGCGGCCCGCGCGGTCAAGAAGTTCCTGTCGTCGGGCGAGCAGACGTTGCACAACGTCATCCCCTTCGCCGAGGCTGGCGCGCGCTAAGCAGCCCGCCAAGTCATAAAGACCCTCCGCGTCGGAGCGCCGATTCGCCCTGCGCGGAGCGGCTCCGGCGTGACGGGTGCGGGCGGATTTCGACCCGCACGGCACCCCTGATGAGCATTGTCATCGTCAGGGATGCCGCCTCTGCCGCGACCGGCGACATCTCGCGCGGTCGACGAATGAGTTTGCATTTGCTCCCCTTTCAAAAGGACGAGAAGAGTCGCCACGGCTTCGGCCACTTCGAGAGGGATGATCCATGGACGCGCAGGACTTCCGCAGCTTCGGGCACCAGTTGATCGATTGGGTCGCGGATTACCGGGAGGGCCTCGCCAGCCGTCCCGTCATGAGCGAGGCGCAGCCGGGCGACATCCGCGCGAAGTTTCCCGCGCATCCCCCGCAGAAGGGCGGGCGGCTTGACGAAGCCGTGGCCGCACTCGACCGCGACGTGCTCCCCGGCATCACGCATTGGAACCACCCGAGCTTCTTCGCCTACTTCCCCAGCAATACGAGCTACGCGTCGATCCTCGCGGATCTCGTCATCGCCGGGCTTGGCGCGCAAGGCATGAGCTGGCAGACGAGCCCCGCTGCGACTGAGGTGGAGGAAGTCGTCATGGACTGGCTCCGGCAGATGGTGGGTCTTGGCGAGGCATTTACCGGCGTCATCCACGACACGGCCAGCACGGCGACCCTCACCGCGCTTCTCAGCGCCCGCGAGCGCGCGTCGAACTTCAGCCAGAACGGCCGGGGGCTTCAGTCGGGCGACGCGCCGCTTGTGGTCTATGCCTCCGACCAGAGCCACAGCAGCATCGAGAAGGCGGCGCTACTCGCCGGTTTCGGACGCGATCATCTGCGCCTCATCGAGACCGACGACGACCACGCGATCAGGCTCGATCTGCTGGAAGCGGCCATCGCCGAGGATGTGCGCCGCGGCTTGCGCCCGTGCGCCGTCATCGCCTGCATCGGCACCACGGGAACCACCGCCGTCGATCCGCTGGCGAAAATCGCCGACATCGCCGCGCGCTTCGGCCTGTGGCTCCACGTCGACGCCGCCATGGCGGGCACCGCGATGGTGCTGCCCGAATGCCGCGACCACTGGGCAGGCATCGAGTGCGCCGACTCGCTGGTGTTTAATCCGCACAAGTGGATGGGCGTCGGCTTCGACTTCAGCGCCTATTACGTGCGCGACCCGGAGCATCTGATCCGCGTCATGAGCACCAATCCGAGCTATCTCCAGACGAAGCAGGACGGCGCGGTGAAGAATTACCGCGATTGGCATATCCAGCTCGGCCGACGCTTCCGCGCGCTCAAGCTCTGGTTCCATCTGATGGATGTGGGTGTCGATGGCGTGCAGGCGCTCGTGCGCCGCGATCTCGTCAATGCGCAATGGTTCAAGGACCGGGTCGACGCCGCCGCCGATTGGGAACGCCTCGCACCCGTGCCGTTTCAGACCATCTGCCTCCGCCATGTCCCCGCCGCGCTGTCGGGCGACGAGGCCGCGCTGAAGGCGCACAATCTGGAGCTGGCGCGCAGGGTGAATGAAGGCGGCGAGGCCTATATCACGCCCGCCATCCTCAAGGGGAAGCAGATCCTGCGGGTGAGCATCGGCGCAACCGCGACTGAGCGCGCGGAGGTGCAAGCGCTGTGGGTACTGCTGAACGAGGCGGCGGCCGCTTCCGGTTAGGCGCATCGCGCCGCCGTCACTTGGCAATGCGTTGTCGCTCAGGCAATCTGTTGAGCCTTAAAGGTTGCGGCGCGCCGTGCGGCGCAATTCCGCATAAGCCGTGCGTTCAAGGTCGCGCGGCTCGCGCTCACCTCCGGCGTCGTCAGCCCGATGCCGGATCAATTCACGCCGAGTTTCACCGTTGCCTCGATCTGCGGCTTCATCTCCCGAACGATGGCGACGTTTTGCGCCGGCGGCTCCTTCGCGAGTTCCTCGCCAGCCTTATCGAGGTTTTCCTTGAGCTTCGCCTTCTGCTTCTCGTTCAGGAGCCCGAGCTTCTCAAGCTCCTTCATGGCGTTGTCCTTGTGCTTGTCGAGCGTATCGCGCGCCACGCCCCGCGACGGCCCAACCGTCAGATGCAGGTATGCCTGAGCGATGGCGCGGCCCGTGTCGGCCCAATCGGCCACATCGGTGAAGCCGTGCTTCCCGGCGATGGCCTTCGCTTCAGTCTTGAGCCTGGATTTTTTCACCGCCTTGACGACGGCGCCGATGGGATTTTTCGAGGCATCCTGATCCGCGCTCGCCTGAAGTCCCTCGGTGATCGCGATGGCGCGCATCTCGGTGAAGGAATCGAGGAAACGCGTCACGCTTTCGCGCGTGAGGCCTCCATCCTTCGCGGCCGCTGATCCAATGGTCGGACTGACAGTTGCCGCAAGCGTCATTAGAATGGCAGCGATCAGTTTTTGCAGGTCGATTTTCCGAAAGTCGTTCACGCCCAGATCCATATTTTCGCCCCCGGCTTGCCGCACCTGCCCGTGATCCCCCGAAATCTTGGTGAAATAACGGAGACGCCATCTTGGACGCCCACGATAACGCGAAGCTGACCCCGCCGAAGATGACGGCCGCCGAGGTGAGCGCCTTTCTCGTGCAGGTTTTCCCGCAGTTCGCCATCGGGCGCTCCTATAAGATCGAGGAAACCCGGCACGGCTTCGCGCGCATGCGCATGGTCTACGGCGATCACCTGCTGAGACCGGGCGGCACGATTTCGGGCCCCGCGATGTTCACGCTCGCCGATGTGGCGATGTATGCGGCCGTGCTCGCCACCATCGGCCCGGTCGCGCTCGCGGTCACGACGAGCCTCACGATCAACTTTCTCCGCAAGCCCGAGCCGCGCGACATGATCGGCGAGGCGCGCATGCTGAAGCTCGGCAAGCGGCTCGCGGTCGGCGAGATCGGGCTCGTGTCGGAGGGCGAGAGCGAGCTGGCGGCGCACGCGACAGCGACCTATTCCGTGCCGCCGCATTGAGGTATCACTATACCGTGTGATGCGGTATTATGATACCATTCTCGTAACGCGTTGTTTTTACGTGGTTATTATTCGCCATGCGCCGCTTGTGTGCCGTTGACACGGCCCGCTGCGTCAACTACTTATTGTCGCCAATCGGGCCATGCGGCCCCCTTTTTTATTGGAGCCCGGCCCGTCCGGACATTCTCTCATGGCAACCTTTTCCGCTAAACCATCCGATATCGAGAAGAAGTGGATTCTGATCGATGCCGAGGGCCTCGTGGTCGGCCGCCTGGCGACGATCATCGCGAATCGCCTGCGCGGCAAGCATAAGCCCACCTTCACGCCGCACATGGACGACGGCGATAACATCATTGTCATCAACGCCGCGAAGGTCGTCTTCACCGGCAACAAGTTGCACGACAAGATCTACTATCGCCACACCAATCATCCCGGCGGCATCAAGGAACGGCGTCCGTTCGAGGTGCTCGGCAGCAAGTTCCCCGGTCGCGTGCTTGAAAAGGCCGTTGAGCGCATGGTTCCGCGCGGTCCGCTCGGCCGTCAGCAGATGACGAACCTTCGCATCTATCCGGGTGCGGAGCATCCGCACGCGGCGCAAAATCCTGAGACGCTCGATGTCCGGGCTCTGAATTCCAAGAACGTGGCGAGGGTTCGCTAATGTCTGAGACAGCAAAGACTTTTTCGGGTCTCGACAAGGGCGCCGCTGCGGCCGCTCCTGTGGCCGATGACCGTTCGCGTCCGGTTCACGTGCAGAAGCTCGACGCTCACGGTCGCGCCTATGCGACCGGCAAGCGCAAGAACGCCGTCGCCCGCGTCTGGGTGAAGCCCGGCGTCGGCAAGATCGTGGTCAACGACAAGGATCATGAGGCATATTTCGCGCGTCCGGTGCTCCAGATGATCCTGAAGCAGCCGCTCGTGACCGCCAACCGCCTCAGCCAATACGACATCTACGCGACTGTCGCCGGCGGCGGCCTTTCGGGTCAGGCGGGCGCGGTGCGTCACGGCCTGTCGAAGGCGCTCACCTATTACGAGCCGGAGCTTCGCACGATCCTCAAGAAGGAAGGCTTCCTCACCCGCGACAGCCGCGTGGTGGAACGCAAGAAGTACGGCAAGGCCAAGGCCCGCCGCAGCTTCCAGTTCTCGAAGCGCTAACGGCGAGGGCGCTTCGGGCGCTTCTCATCGATTTCCTGTCGATCAACCCGCCTTCCGGTGTTACACCGAAAGGCGGGTTTTTTATTGCGATGCCAGCGTCACCTCATCGGGCAATGGAGGTGAGCGGGGTCCGCAAAGAGGCTTGATATGCCAAATACCACGGGCAAAAAAATTAAAATCGGCGTGATCGGAGCGAGCGGCTACACGGGAGCGGATCTCATCCGCCTTGCCGCCTGCCATCCGGGCATGGAAATCTCGGCGCTCGCGGCGAACACGCACGCGGGCAAGCCGCTGGCGGACGTTTTCCCGCATCTCGGCTTCGTCGACGCGCCGCCGCTCGTCAAGGCGGAGGAGGTCGACTGGTCGAGCCTCGACGCCGTGTTCTGCGGCCTTCCGCACGGCACCGCGCAGGACATCATCGCCACGCTGCCTGAAAGCGTGAAGGTGATCGACATGTCCGCCGACTTCCGGCTGAAGGACACGTCCACCTACGCGAAATGGTATGGCCGCGAGCACGCCGCGACGCATCTCCTCGAAGGCGCGGCCTACGGGCTGACCGAGCATAATCGCGAGGCGATCCGGGCCGCGCGGCTCGTCGCTTGCCCCGGCTGCTATCCGACCGCAACGCTGCTTGCGCTGCTTCCTCTCGTCGCCGCGAAGCTGGTCGACGCGTCCGACATCATCGTCGACGCCAAGTCGGGCGTGTCCGGCGCGGGGCGCTCGCTGAAGCAGAACATCCTGTTCTCGGAGGCGGGCGAAGGGCTTTCGCCCTACGCCATCGCGGGCCACCGTCACGCACCCGAAATCGAGCAGGAAATCTCGAAGGCGGCGGGCGCGAACGTGTTCGTCAATTTCACGCCGCATCTCGTGCCGATGAGCCGGGGCGAACTGGTCACGTGCTATGTGCGGCTCGCTGGCAGCCACACCGCCGCCGATCTCGCCGCCGCGTTGGCCGAGCGCTACGCGGGCGAGCCTTTCGTTAAGCTCGCGCCGAAGGGCACGCTGCCCTCAACGCAGTTCGTACGCGGATCGAATTTCTGCCTGATCGGTGTCTATGCCGACCGCATTCCCGGCAGGGCCATCGTCGTCTCCACCATCGACAACCTCGTGAAGGGGTCTGCCGGACAAGCGGTGCAGAACTTCAACCTCATGTTCGGCTTCGAGGAAACGGCGGGCATCGCCCAGCAACCGCTGTTCCCTTGATCCTTCAGGGGCACTTGCATTGGAAACACAGCAGGGCAAAAAATCCGATCTATACCGAAATGACATAAACTCGTGCCGGCCGGTGTGGTAAGAGCGGCTATCTCACGAATCATAGACTTTCGTTCGGCATCAGAGGACACCATGGTCCGAAACGTTCTCATCGCCGTCTTGGCCGTCGCGCTGGCGGGCGTCGCCTATCAATATCAGCAGGTTGCTGCTTCGGTCGACCAGCAGGCGAAGCTTGTGACCGAAACGCGGGACAAGGCCGAAAAGGAATTGCAGGCCTTGCGTGACAAGCTCGCGGCGGAAGAACGCGCGCGGCAGGTTGTCGAAAAGGACTCGAAGGCCGTGTCCGCAAAGCTTGCCGAGGAACAGACGGCGCGCGATGCTGCCGAGCATGCAGTGAAAGCTGCGCAAACGAAGCAGGCCGAGCTTCAAAGCGCGCTCGATGCCGCCCAGCAGGAGGCCCGCCAGGCTCACGAGTCGCTCGATCGGGTTCAGCGCGAGAAGGAAAACGCCGAGCTGACCGCCAAGCAGGCGCTTGAAACGCTCGCCCGCGAAAAGAAGCCGGGGCAAGGGCCGCGAGGCTGAGACGCCGCTCGCAAAATTGCTTCGCCAGAAATGGGGATCTGGTCGGGTTAACAGCCTGACCGGCGCATTCGTCTGGAACTATAAAGAGAGTGCTTTTTGCTATCGGATGGCCGACCATCCGAATTTAACTA
>NZ_JFZJ01000078.1 GCF_000636015.1 Rhodomicrobium udaipurense JA643 | reverse complement strand
TAGATCAGCCTGCGTAAATCGGTCTCGATTTGACGCAGATAAGGATCGAACACCGAAGCACAGCATATTGCCGCGTCTGATTTACGAGACGGTGCTTTAGGGCAGTTCCGAAGAAGTGATCGCAGTTTTGCGTTAACCCATCCGCCACGAGCCGGGGGCTCGCTTCCGTTAAAAGTTCCGACCATGCTGCGCTTTACGTTGAGCGCAAACAGTCTGCTGGTCGGAGCCAAGACGGCACGGCGCCTATGATTGGGCCGTCCTCTGTTCGCGCGAATACGCCAGCGGCTGCGGCCGGCGAGCCGAATTCCACCAAAGGAGGTGATGATAAGTTAGGGTTTCGAATTTAGCCTAGACGGAACTGCAAGCCTCCAGCCCGTGTTCATAGATACGGCATGTCAGAGAAAGGAAGGCGTTCATGGCACTTCGGATCGGCACCGAAAAAGGGCTTCCGGCGGAGTTTTTCAAAGAAGCAGCGCTGCCTTGGATAAAAAGAAGCCGCCCCAAACTTTCATCGGGACGGCGCTTTGCAAGATATACCGAAGCTTGCGCGCCTCAGCCGCCAGCGGCGACGCCGAGTTCGAACTGGCCGGCAACCGCGATACGGCCGCGCCAAAGCTGGCACCAGTCGTAACCGTTGCGGAGACCCATCTCGTTCCAGAGCGTGCGAAGAGACTTCACGAGGTGCTCCATCTGGGCTTCGTTGTGCAAAGGCCCAGGCGTGAGACGGATGCGCTCGGTACCGCGCGACACCGTCGGGTAGTTGATGGGCTGTACATAGATGCCGAAGCGGTCGAGCAGCTGATCGGTGAGCTGCTTGCACTGCACCGGGTCGCCGACGAGCACGGGAACGATGTGGCTCGGCGTATGCATCACGGGCAGATTTTCGAGAGCGAGGCGCTCCTTCAAAAGCGCGGCGTTAAGCTGGTGCTTTTCGCGCTCCACGTTGCTCTGCTTGAGGTGGCGGACGCTGGCGATCGCGCCCGCGCAGATGACCGGGGCGAGCGATGTCGAGAAGATGAAGCCCGGCGCGTAGGAGCGGATCGCGTCGATGACCTTCGCCGTGGAAGCGATGTAGCCACCCATCAGGCCGAAGCCCTTTGCAAGCGTGGCTTCGATGATGTCGATGCGGTGCATCGCATTGTCGCGCTCGCATACGCCAGCGCCGTGGTCGCCATACATGCCGACCGCATGGACTTCATCGATGTATGTGAAAGCGTTGTACTTTTCGGCGAGGTCGCAGATTTCGTTGATCGGTGCGATGTCGCCGTCCATGGAGTAGACGGATTCAAAAGCGATGATCTTCGGCGTGTCGTTGTCATATTCCTGAAGCAGGGTTTCGAGATGCTCCAGGTCGTTATGACGCCATACGCGCTTCGGGCCGCCACCGTGGCGAATGCCCTCGATCATCGAATTGTGGTTCTTCTCGTCCGAGAAAATAACCGCGCCCTTCAAGATCTTGACGAGCGTCGACAGCGTCGCGTCATTCGAGACGTAGCCCGATGTGAAGAGCAGCGCTGCTTCCTTGCCATGCAGGCTGGCCAGCTCACGTTCGAGTTCGACGTGATAATGCGTCGTGCCGGAGATGTTGCGTGTGCCACCCGAACCCGCGCCGACCGTGTCGATCGCTTCATGCATCGCGGCGAGGACAGACGGGTGCTGACCCATGCCGAGATAGTCGTTCGAACACCAGACGGTGATCGGCTTCGTTCCTTCGGGAGTATGATGGACCGCGCACGGGAAGTCCCCACGGCGTCTTAGAATATCGGCAAAAACACGGTATCGGCCCTCGATGGTCAAGGCTTCGAGAGCTTCGCCAAACTTCCCCTGATAGTCCATATAGCGTTCCTCGTTGGCGGGAATCGGTCGCACGGATGCGCCTTGAGCGGAAGAGCCAACTACCTGGTTCGCTGGCAGGATTTCCGCCCTGCTGGGGCAGATAATTGCGCGAACGCAAACAGAAGTCTACCTCTTAGAAGGCTTACAAACTGACGCACGTCAATTTTTTATGACATTATTGGCTGTCAACGCAACCTGACAGTGGAAATGTCACAGACGGGTCAACTCTAGCGGGCATTTACCGGGGGTTGCGAGGCCATGCGGGCTCTCATCATTTCTACGAAGCGCCTGAACAGGTAGTGGCTATCTTGCGGACCCGGCGACGCCTCGGGGTGGTATTGCACCGAGAATACAGGGCGGCCCGAAACCGTGGTTCATGGAAGTGATCTCAACCTTGCCGGTTGTGTAGTCCATGACGGGATGATTCGAGCCGTGATGGCCATGCGGCATCTTGATTGTGCGACCGCCGAGAGCGAGACCGAGAAGCTGATGGCCGAGGCAGATGCCGAAGAGTGGCACCCCCGCCCCGACTACCTCGCGGATGACCGGGAGGGCATACTCGCCTGTGGCGGCGGGATCGCCGGGGCCGTTCGACAGGAAGACGCCGTCCGGGTTGCGGTCGAGAATTTCCTGCGCCGTCGCGTAGGCGGGCACCACGGTGACGCGGCAACCGGCCGAGGCAAGGCAGCGCAGGATGTTGCGCTTGATGCCATAGTCAACGGCTACGACATGAAATTGCGGGTTTTGCTGTTCGGCGAAGCCCTCGTCCCAGACCCAGCCCTGCTCGGTCCAAGGGTAGCTCTGCGTGGTGGTCACGGCGCGGGCGAGTTCCGCGCCTTCCATGGACGGGCAGGCGCTCGCCTTCGCTTTCAGCGCATCGAAATCGAACATGCCGTCGGGATGATGGGCGAGGACCGCATTCGGCATCCCCGACTCGCGGATCAGAATGGTGAGCGCGCGCGTATCGACGCCGGAAATGCCGACGATGTCGCGCGCACGCAGCCAATGGTCGAGACCCTGGCGCGCGCGATAGTTCGACGGCGTGGTGATGCCGGCCTGGAGGACGCAGCCCCGCACGCCGGATGACGCCGCGAGGTTTGTCGTCTCGATATCGTCGGGATTGGTGCCGACATTGCCGATATGCGGGAAGGTAAAGGTGATGATCTGGCCCGCATAGGACGGATCGGTGAGGATTTCCTGATAGCCGGAAATGGCGGTGTTGAAGCAGACTTCGCCTTCCGCCTGCCCCTCAGCCCCGACGCCGTATCCTTGAATGACCGTTCCATTCGCCAGAACGATGGCGGCTGTATAGGGGCGTTCCGCCCATGCAGCGCTGCTGGCGGTGTCGATAAGAGACATGGCGTGTTCCTGCTTGTTCCGCGCGTGGTTTAATGCGGCGCGCGCCGCCTTACAACCGCGAAATGTTCGAAGTATGCCTGACGCGCGGACTTATCGCGTCGGAACTGGGACTTCGCCGCGATAATCGTAAAATCCACGCTGGGTTTTGCGCCCGAGCCATCCGGCTTCGACATATTTGACGAGCAGCGGGCACGGCCGATATTTGGTATCCGCCAACCCCTCGTACAACACCTGCATCACCGACAGGCATGTGTCGAGGCCGATGAAATCGGCGAGTTGAAGCGGCCCCATGGGATGGCGCGCGCCAAGACGCATGGCGAGATCGATGGCCTCGACGGAGCCGACACCTTCGTAAAGCGTGTAAACCGCCTCGTTCACCATCGGCAGAAGGATGCGGTTCACGATGAAGGCCGGAAAGTCTTCAGCGACGGTGACGGTCTTGTTGAGCGTTTCAACGAAATGCCGCGCCGTGTGGAAAGTGGACTCGTCGGTCGCGATGCCGCGGATCATTTCCACGAGTTCCATCACCGGCACCGGGTTCATGAAGTGAAGCCCGATGAACTGCTCCGGCCGGTCGGTCACGGCGGCGAGGCGTGTGATGGAAATGGACGATGTGTTACTGCCGATGAGCGTGTGCGGCTTCAACTGCGGACAGAGCGCGATGAGGATCTTGCGCTTGACGTCCTCATCTTCGGTGGCAGCCTCGATCACGAGGTCGGCATCGTTGAAGGCGTCGACGGCGGGGGCGTAACGGATGCGGGCGAGGGCGCTATCGCGATCCTCTTCCGTGATTTTGCCGCGATGCACCTGACGGCTCATATTGCCGTTCATGGTGGCGAGCGCGGTTTCCACGCGCTCCCTGCTGATGTCGTGCAGCAGCACGTTGTAGCCGGCCAGAGCGACGACATGGGCGATACCGTTGCCCATCTGCCCCGCGCCGATAATACCTACCGTCTTGATGGCGACAGGTTCGCGCCCCTTTGCGTGGTTCACGAACGGATTTCCACGAAAGGCAGTCGTTGCAGTTTGGGACATCGTCAGCTCTGGTTTTTGGCGTTACTTACGGCTATCGAGAGCCGCTTCGATTTCGGGCAGGATCTGGAAGAGATCGCCTACAAGGCCGTAATCCGCAACCTGAAAGATAGGCGCTTCTTCGTCCTTGTTAATAGCGACGATCACTTTGGAATCCTTCATGCCAGCCAAATGCTGGATGGCTCCCGAAATACCGACGGCGATATAAAGCTCCGGGGCGACGACCTTGCCGGTTTGTCCGACCTGAAAGTCACCCGGGATAAATCCTGCGTCCACGGCCGCGCGGCTCGCGCCAACGGCGGCGCCCAGCTTGTCCGCGATCCGCTCGATGAGTTTGAAATTGTCGGCGGACCCGAGACCGCGACCACCAGAAACCACCACCTTCGCGGCGGTGAGATCCGGGCGCGCGGACTGCGAGATGTCCTCGCTCACGAATTTCGCGAGTTCGCTCTGCGCGGGTGCGTCGATCTTTTCGATGGCGGCGGACCCGCCCTCTGGCGCGGCGGCGAACGCAGTCGTGCGGATCGTCAGCACCTTCTTCGGGGCGGTGACTTCCACCGTCTGGATCGCGTTGCCCGCATAGATCGGGCGCTCGAACTGCGTCGGCGACAGGATCGCCGTCGCTTCCGAAATCTGCGGCACGTCCAGCAGCGCGGCGACACGCGGCGCGAAATTCTTGCCGGTGGTGGAGGCCACGACGACAAGCGCGTCGTAATTCGCCATCAGTGGCACGATGAGCGCCGCAAGATCCTCGGCGAGATGGGCGGCGAGATGCGGCGCGTCGGCGACGAGCACCTTGTCCACGCCTTCGAGCGCTGCGGCCTTCTGCGCGACGGCATCGACGCCAGCGCCCGCAACGAGCACGTGGACCGGTGCGCCGAGCGCCTTCGCTGCCGTGAGCGCCTTCGCGGTCGCGCCGTTCAGCGCTTTGTTATTATGTTCAGCGACGAGAAGAACGGCCATTATTGCAACACTCCCGCTTCGGTGCGCAGCTTGTCCACGAGTTCGGCAGCAGTCTTGAGTTTGACGCCAGCCTTGCGCGTGGGCGGTTCAGCCGTCTTGAGCACTTTTACTTTCGGCTCGATGTCGATGCCGAGCGAGGCGGCGTCGATTTCTTCGAGTGGCTTCTTCTTCGCCTTCATGATGTTAGGCAGCGATGCGTAGCGCGGCTGATTGATGCGAAGGTCGACTGTGACGATGGCGGGAAGGCGCAGCGCCAGCGTTTGCAGACCGCCGTCAACTTCGCGGACAACTTCGACCGTTTCACCCTGCGGCGAGACCTTGAACGCGAACGTCGCCTGCGGCCAGTTCAAAAGCGCGGCGAGCATTTGCCCGGTCTGGTTGGAGTCGTCGTCGATGGCCTGCTTGCCGAGGATCACGAGGCCCGGCTTTTCCTTCTCGACGGCGGATTTTAGGATCTTTGCGACCGCGAGCGGCTCAATCGGAAGGTCAGTCTTGTAAAGGATGGCGCGATCCGCGCCCATGGCGAGCGCAGTGCGAAGCGTTTCCTGCGCCTTGGCGGGCCCGATAGAGACAGCGATCACTTCGTCGGCGTGTCCAGCTTCCTTCAAACGGATCGCTTCCTCGACCGCGATTTCGTCGAAGGGATTCATGGACATCTTTACGTTGATAGTGTCGACGCCGCTCCCATCCGGCTTCACCCGGATCTTGACGTTGTAGTCAACGACCCGCTTGACGGGGACAATTATCTTCATATGGAACCATGCCCTGATTTTTCTTGTCCGCCAATTATGCTGCGCCGCAGCGCCGGGTCAACACCGGCTGCATCCTACTTACGTCGTTGCGAGTAACCACGCAAAGGTATTTCGCACTTGCGAAAGAGTCAATGGACCGACCCTTAAACATTTATTATCTCGCCGTTAAACGAAGCCATCACACGCCCGTCGCCGAATCGAACAGAGGTACGCCGCGCCGCTTCATGACGACGATAAGAAGCGCGCCGGTGAAGAACCCCCCAATATGCGCCCACCATGCCGTTCCGTGATTGGTAAGATAGAGTGCGCAGATGATCTGGTAGGCTATCCACACACCGATGACGGCGCCCGCGGAAAAGCGCAACGGCAGGAAAGGGATAACGGGGTTCTGGAAAAGAACCCACACCCTGATGTTCGGGTGCAGCATGAGATAGGCGCCGATGACGCCCGCGATTGCGCCGCTCGCGCCGATCAGCGGGACATCCGGCGTGGTCGTCACGACGCTGTGCACCACACCCGCCGCGACCCCGCAAACGACGTAGAACAGGAAGAAGCGCATGTGCCCCAGCGCGTCCTCGACGTTGTCGCCGAAGACGAAGAGAAAGATCATGTTGCCGAGAAGATGCAGGATGCCGCCGTGAAGGAACATGTAAGTCACAAGCCGGAACTGGTCCGGCATGTGGTCGACGAAGGCACGCATCGTTTCAACATCGCGCGGCTTCAGCGCAAGCGCATCGACGAAGCTTGCGGGAGATGAAAGCACGAGTTGCGTTTCGAAGATGAAATAGATGAGGCAATTTATCGTAATAAGGCCGATGGTGACATACTGAAATTTAACCCTTTTTAGCTGGTTCATATCCCAGAGCGGCACAAACATCGACGAGCCCGATCAATATCGAAACGGAAGTACAATCAGGAAGCGGCGTGTTGCTTCCACAGGAAATCGTTCGCGCCTTTGCCGTTCACGAAACGGCTTGCCACGAAAAGGTGATCCGAAAGGCGGTTCATATAGGCCAGGATATCGTCGCTCACAGGCTCCCCCTGAACGTCCTTCAATTCAACAATGCGGCGCTCGGCGCGGCGGCAGATGCTGCGGGCCAGATGAAGCGCGGCCGCGCCTTCGGTTCCGCCCGGCAGAATAAACGCGTTGAGCGGCGGCAACTCGGCCGACAGCGCGGCGATTTCGCGTTCGAGGCGGGCGACCTGCTCCGCCTTCAGCCGTTGCGGTGCTGAGGCGTCGGCGGCTTCGAGGTCCGCGCCGATGTCGAAGAGGTCGTTCTGGACGCGTTCGAGCATTTCGGCGACCGTGGTCTGATCAGCCGGCAGCTTGAGGCGCGCGACCCCGATGGCCGCGTTCGTCTCATCGACGGCGCCGTAAGCCTCAATCCGGATATGCGATTTCGAGAGGCGCACGCCGTTCGCGAGAGTGGTTTTCCCGCCGTCGCCTGCTTTCGTGGAGATGCTCGTCATGCCATCACCTCTGCCGCTGGAGCAAGGCTTCAGGGATAGCACACTTAGAACTTGTAGCCTAGACGGACACCCGCATTTGTAAGGCCGCGATTGGTGTCGCAAAGGCCCGCGTTCGACATGTGATCGATGGTAGCCATGAGCTTCCAGTCGGCCGACAGCGCAATGCCAAGCGACGCCGATTCACGGAAGTTTACATCGCAGCCGTAGGAAGCTTCAGTTTTCGAGCTGAGCGGGCCGTCATGCGCCGCGCCGCCAAAAGACGTTTCGAAAAACACGCGATCCGTCAGCTTTACGTCCCAAGTCGCACCCCAATAAAACTGATTGGTTTTATCGAAAGCAACCGTGCCGCCGATGTGGAGGCGGGGAGTCATAAAGATATTCAGGATGCTGTTCTCGTAAGCTCCCGGAATACGACCGCTCAGAACCTCTAGATTGATGGCGGGGCCGCCCTCGCCGGGCGCGTCGTCGATGGCTTGCTTGAAGGCGCCGACGCGTACTTCATCGATGGCCCAGAACGGGTGGTTGGCTTCCGTGAATGCCTCAAGGGCGGCAGCCGGTGCCGACAAACCCGCGCACATCGCAGCCGAAGCCACTAGCATGCGTCCGATGCTGAATGTGTGCCCGCCCATTTTCTTTCCCCGTGGTCCTTGTTCTTTTTTTGATCCTGTAGAACCCTCCTGTCAAACCGGGCGCGAGCCTCAGAATCCGGTTTGCCGATTGCTGTGAGAAAATTGACACGAGAACACGCAAGGCGCGCGCGAAAGCTTTGACAGAGCGTTACGTCTTGCAACTGAGAGGTATAGAGACATCGCGCGAACACCCTTCGCGTGCGCTTATCTGTCGAGACGGCTGTTGGTGAAAACGCCTTCAGCTGCATGTCCGATAGGCTCCCGCCGCCTGCGCCACCACGATTTGTTGAGGGCGCACTCGATGTTTTGGTGCCCGTTCAGGAGACGCGAATCTGGTCGTCGTTCGACACGCGCACAGATGACATCGAGAAAAAAGCGGCGGTCGACGAGAGGCATCTGATTCGACCAATTTCGATAGCGCGAATCGGTGAGGAAATGTCCGCTCGGTAGTCTTGTCACTGCCTTCGGTTGCACTTTGTCAGGCTCTTCCTCCAGATAGATCGCGCCGGAGCGAAACTTGTCGGGAAGTCCAAATTCGGCAAGCATCTTTATTTGCCTCAGAGCGGACGGCTGGTGAGGGGCCACTTCTGCCACGAAAGGATTCACAGCGCCAAAATAGGAGAGATATTTTCTGTAGGGACACCCTTCGCCCAGGTGCCTGCGCGAACGCAGCGAGAAAATCTTGATGTCGTTCGCGATCATGTCCGCCGTGCAGCTTTCGATGCAGCCGCGAACATCCGCACCGGGAAGCGGGGTGATGTCGTTTTCGAGGATCAGCACATAAGGCTTCGTGGCACGCTCGGCGATTGCGCGAAAGCCGCCGTAGATGCCGCCATTCTCCGCCGATCCCGCGAAATCGACGCCCGCTTCCGCAGCGATCGCGCGATCCGTCTCGGACAGTTCATTGAACCAGACGAAAAACTCGCCGACGGAGTCGATGAGGCCGCTTTCGCGATGGCGGGCCAGCGTGTTCCGAATAGTCTGCGGCGCGCGAAAGCTCAGCACGCCAACCGAAACGAGCGATGACAGAGACGCGCGCGCTTCGTCCAGGGCGGCGCCTTCAGGCGCGCGCAATTCGTCGATGAGAGTCATTGAACCAGCCGGTCAAGTTTAAGTCCGGCTAGGTTTACGCGAGAAGCTGCACCGAAAAAAGGCGGTTTTTGTCGACGAAGACCTGCGAGACCTCCCATCCGCCGTCACGCGCCAGCCGTTCGAACCCCTCTGGTGTGTATTTGTGCGAATTTTCAGTGTGGATCGTTTCACCGGCGGCAAAGCAGAAGGTTCGCCCCGCAACGCTCGCGCTCTGGAGGGCCAGCGAGCGCAGATGCATCTCGATCCGCTGATACCGCTCGTTGTAGATCGCGGCGTGCTCGAAGGCGGCGAGGTCGAACGCGCCTTCGAGATCCCGATTGATGCGCGCCAGCAGGTTGAGGTTGAAAGAGGCCGTCACGCCATCCGCGTCATTATAGGCGGGCAGCAGGATGTCGAGCGGCTTTTGCAGATCCACGCCGAGGAGAAAGACGGCGCCGGGGCCGAGCAGACGCCGCGCCGACAGAAGGAACTCGACCGCAGCGCGTTGCGAAAAGTTTCCGATTGTCGAGCCGGGAAAGAAGCCGACGAGCCGCGAGTCGCCGAGCGGGAGCCGCATGCGCTCCAGATCGTGGAAGCCGCCGAGCACCGGATAGACGTCCACATCGGGAAAGCTTTGCGCGATGCGGCGCGCGGCGGGATAGAGCGCGGCGGCAGAAATGTCGATGGGGACATAGGCGGCGGGCCGGTCCAGCGCAGCGAGCAGTAACTCCGTCTTGCGGCTGGACCCCGAGCCGAACTCGACCACGACCGCACCGCTCGGCAGCGCCGCACCGATCTCGCCCGCTTGCGATCTCAACAGACCGATTTCCGTTCGCGTCGGATAGTATTCCGGTAGTTCGGTGATGTGTTCAAACAGGTTGGAGCCGTGCGCGTCGTAAAGGAAGCGGCTCGGCAGCGATCTTTTCGGAAGCGAGAGCCCATGAAGGACTGCGTCGAGAAAGTCGCCGTCGGGCTCGGCGTGCGGCTCATGCGTGAGAACAGGTTCCAGCATCATGCGTTGCTCGCAAGCCTGAGGCCGGTCATCTGCCAGCGCTGTTGCGGATAGAAGAAGTTCCGGTAGCTCGGGCGGATGTGGCCATCCGGCGTCAGCGCGGAGCCGCCGCGCAACACCATCTGATTACACATGAACTTGCCGTTGTATTCGCCGAGCGGGCCTTCAAGCGACTTGAAGCCGGGATAAGAAAGGTACGCGCTTGCGGTCCATTCCCATACGCCGCCGAACATGGGCGAAACACCGTCCTCGGCGGGCGACGGCAGGAGCCGCGCGAAGTCGAACGGCGCGGGCTCCGGTTCGCCGAGCGAGGCGATTTCCCATTCGAACTCGGTTGGAAGCCTCGCGCCTGCCCAGCGCGCGAACGCCTCCGCCTCGTAATAGCTGACATGCGTCACGGGGCGCGCGGCCTCGACCGGGCGAAGGCCGTAAAGCGTCATCTGGTGCCAGACATCGCCGATCCGCTCCCAGTAGAGCGGCGCGCGCCAGCCTTCGCCTTCCACAGCCGCCCAGCCGTCAGCGAGCCAGAGCGACGGCGTTTGATAGCCGCCCGCTTCCATGAAGGCGAGCCATTCGCCGTTCGTCACCGCGCGGCTGAAGATGCGGAAATCGCGCAGCAACACCTCGTGCGCGGGGCTTTCATTGTCGTAGGCGAAGCCCTCGCTGCGATGGCCGACCTCGTGGATGCCGCCTTTTACTCCGCGCCACTCGCCCGCGCCGCCTTCAAGCGCCGCCGGTTCGGGCGCTTCGGTGCGATAGGCGGGCCGGAGCGGGTTCGCCGCGAACAGCGCGAGAATGTCCGTCAGCATCAATTCCTGATGCTGTTGCTCGTGGTTGATGCCGACCTCGATGAGCGAGCGCTCGCCCTCTTGAATCGGCGCTTCGAAAAGCCGCCGCAGGTTTTCATCCACATGCGCGCGATAGGCGGCGACTTCGTCGGCACGCGGCCGTGTCAGCAACCCGCGCTTGGGCCGGGGATGGCGCTCGCCGAGGCTGTTGTAATAGGAGTTGAAGCAATAGGCGAAACGGTCGTCGAAGATGCGGTATCCCGGCAGAAACGGCTTCAGCAGCAACTCTTCGAAGAACCACGTCGTATGCGCGAGATGCCATTTCGTCGGGCTGGCATCGTCCATCGCCTGAACCGTCTGATCTTCGGGCGAAAGGGGGTGGGCGATGTCGAGTGAAAGCCTGCGGGTTGCAAACAACCTTTCCGAGAGCTTAAGCTGTTGCCGGTCGCTGGCGGCGGTCAACGGAGGATAGTCGTCGAGTGGCATGACTGTGCGCCTTCCTTGGTTTCCTTGGAGGGTCGTTCTCCGTCGACCGGAGACCTGAGCAACAATTCATCTCCGAAGTGGGTCCATCGTGGCATCAGATCGCGGCGCGTCCGCCACCCCGATCCTCGTTTCGCCATCACTCGCGCGGCTAGCGCCGAGGCCGCTGCGCGGTGCGATGCGGCTGCTGGAAACGCTCGGCCATGGCGCGCTCACCGAGTTCCCGTTGAGGAGCGGGCGGCGCGCCGACATCCTTTCCATCGGCATGAAAGGCGAAGTCTGGATCGTCGAGGTGAAGTCCGGCGTGCCCGATTTTCGCGCCGATCACAAATGGCGGGACTATCTCGAATGGTGCGACCGGTTCTTCTTCGCGGTAGGCCCCGGCTTTCCGCAGGAGATTCTGCCGCCCGAAGCGGGTCTCATCGTTTCTGACGAGTATGAGGCCGTGATGCTGCGTGAACCGGATGTGTCGCCGATTGCCGCGAGCCGCCGCAAATCTCTCACGCTCCGTTTTGCGCTGCTGGCGGCGCGCCGCCTGTCCGGCCGCGACGATCCGATTTTTGCCGTGTGACCCAGCGCCGTTAGTGTCGCCGCTTCAGTTCAAGCAACTGTTGAACTCTCAGCACAGGCTGGCGGAGCGTGAAGAAAGCTGGCTCTTTACCGGGCCTTTATGGCAACCGCGGCGTGAGATGTGGCTAATCCGCAACTTCTTCTACGTAGGCTCATAAAAATTTGCTTATTTTGGAACAAATGCGTTGAGCCGCTGTTTACTGCGAGTTCGAAGCCAAAGGTAGTTGGACTGATACCATCAATCAAAACGAGTTGGAGTTGGGGAACCTATGAGCGCTGCCGCGATGAGAAAGAACATGCTCCCGGGATATACCTTTCCGGCGGCGACGCCCGAAGCGGGTGGCCGCGACGAGCCGCGACATTTCAAGACCAGGACATCGATCGAAAAGAACCTGGAAAACATGTGGATCAAATCCCAGGAACTCGGCTGGAATTACCAGGATTTCGTCTCCCAGGTTCTGGAAATCATGGTTGTCCTCAATCACAGGGATCGCTTGATCAAACGCGAGGCGATACCAGAAGTCGTAGCTCGGCGACCTATGGTGTCCGCTCCCGAGAAGGCGCTGGTTTAGCTTTTCGGCTGCCTTTTAGCGTCGATTTTTCTTGCGGCATTTTCGAGCGCTCGGAAATGCTTCAGGGCACCGTTGCGTCGCCCGCCGACGCGCGTCCCGCTTTCGCGGGCGTAATGATATAATTTGCCCGCATCCGCACGCCGGGCTTTTCTCTGGCTCCACGGCCGCAGCGAACCGTACCGCGCCGAATAGAAGCGGGCGCGGCACAGCGCCTCGCGTGAGGCCAAGCCGTTGTATTAATGGTAAACGTCACCGTTAACGGCAACCTAACGACGCTCGCGATATGCAAATTTGATTTGCGTCAAACCTCATTAGCGGTTTTTGTGATGCAATAAGGTCACGCGCCCTCGACGGTCGCTCTTGCTCCCGCAAAATTTGCGCCGTTGTAAGTGCCGCTGACGGGCCGTGTTTGTGTTCGCTAACCTGTAAGAAGTGCCGTCATGAAAAAGTCCCGCTCGAAGAATTGGTATTCGTCAGAAGATTGGTTTTACGATTATGAGCAGGGGAGTGGTCAGACGCTCACAGTCCACGAGCAGGAAAAAGAGCTTTTCACCGGTCTTTTCGATGCGCAGGGAAACAAGCTCTACCGTGAAAGGCAGCCGATCGGCTTTCCGTTGCGCAAAGCCAGCCGCGCGTAATTTCCCGAAGCCTTGGAGGACCGCATTCTCAATTGTCCGGCCGCCATCCCGACGCGATCCTCTCCAGATCATCTCACGCGTGACACGTCGGGCGGTTGTTTCCGCAGCCGCCCGTTTCCGAGAGACACCCGTTTTACGCGATGTCCGCGCGCTTACGGCTTGCAAAATCAACCCCCGCGCGCTTTAACAACCCTTCACGGATCGTAACGAGCGCGTGAAATCGTGCACGCGATCAGCCGAAAAAGCCTTACAGGGAGACGCCGATCCAATGGTTCTGCGCGTCGTATTCATGGGGACGCCAGACTTTTCCGTCCCCACCCTTAGCGAAATCGTAGCGGCCGGGCATGACGTCGTCGGCGTGTACACGCAGCCGCCCAGACCGGCCGGGCGCGGCATGGAGCCGAAAAAATCGCCCGTCCACGCCTTCGCTGAAGAAGCCGGATTGCATGTCTTCACGCCTAAATCGTTGAAAAAGCCCGAGGCGCAAGCGGAGTTCGCGGCGCTGGGCGCGGACGTGGCCGTGGTCGTCGCATATGGGCTGATTCTGCCGAAGCCGGTGCTTGCCGCGCCGCCGCTCGGCTGCCTCAACCTTCACGCCTCGCTCCTGCCGCGATGGCGAGGCGCCGCGCCCATTCAGCGCGCGATCATCGCGGGCGACGCCGAAACCGGCGTCATGGTGATGAAAATGGAGGAGGGCCTCGATACCGGCCCCATCGCGCTCGCGGATCGGATTTCCATCGGCGCCGATGCCACGGCGGGCGAAATCCACGATCACCTTTCGCTCATGGGCGCGCCGCTGATGCTGACCGCGCTTGATAGGCTTCCGCGCGGGGAACTTGCCTTCACGCCGCAACCCGAAGAGGGCGTAACCTACGCCGCCAAGATCTCGAAGGACGAGACGCGTATCGACTGGTCGCGACCCGGCCCCGAGGTTCACGACAAGATCCGCGGGCTTTCGCCTTATCCCGGCGCATGGTTCGAGGCGCTGCTTGGCGGCAAGTGCGAACGCGTGAAGGTGTTGCGGTCGGTTCTGGTGCCCGGCAAGGGCGATCCGGGGCAGCTTCTTGACGGACATTTGACGGTTGCGTGCGGCTCCCAGGCCGTGCGTCTCACGAGGGTGCAGCGCGCGGGCAAGCGCGCGGTCGGCGGCGACGAGTTCCTGCGGGGCTTCCCGCTCGGCAAGGGCACGCAATTCGAGTGAGCCGATGAGGCGACGCGGCGGTTGCCGCCCGCCGGACCCGTCCGTTATCGAGCGACGATTCGAGCGAGCAGCCATCCCTATCAGCAGAAAAACCTATAATTTTCAGAAACTTGCCGCATCCTGTTGCGGGCGCGGCATAGCTTTTCCGCGCGTCAACTCGCCGAATCGTGAAGAAAAACAAGGAGTCGTGACTGGGAATTGAAGGTGTTTCTTGCGCAAAGTGCAAGCCGGACCATCGGTTTCGGAGGCTCGCTTGACCCGCTTAGCATCGGTTGGCCAACTCTTCTTGATGGGCGCTCTCGCAGTTACATGCGCCTCAGGCGGCAAGACGCTCGCAGCACCGCAGAACGAAAAGACCTCCGTCGTCGAGCTATTCTCAAGTCAAAGCTGCTCGCTTTGCCCACCCGCGCACAGGATCTTGCAACAACTCTCGTATCGGTCGGGCATCGTGGTGCTAAGTTTCCCGGTGAATTATTGGGACTATCTCGGCTGGAAGGATACGCTGGCGCGCCAGGAATATGGCGAGCGGCAGCGCAATTACGCCGCGTTGCTTACCAAGGGCGAGGTTTTCACGCCGCTAGCCGTTGTGAACGGGATGCGCAATTGCGTCGGCAGCGACCTCGCCGAGATCGAAACCGCGATCAAGTCGACATCCACCTCGCTCGCGAGCCAGTCCGTGCCTCTCTCCGTCCGCCGGGAGGACGGCAACCTCCACATCGAGGTTGGGGACAGCGCCGCCCCATCGCGCCATCGCAGCGGCAAGCTCTGGGTGGCAACTGTGCTTCGCTCGCGGTCGGAGAAAATCGGCGCGGGCGATAATGCCGGGCAAATGGTCACTTACACAAACGTGGTGCGCCGCCTGACGGATGCCGGGGACTGGCAGGGCGCGCCCGCGTCCTATTCGCTGCCGTTGGATGCACTGTCGAAAGACGGCGACATGCTCGTCGTGTTCTTGCAGACGGGAAAGCTCGGTCCCATACTTGCCGCAACATTGGTGGACATAAGCTTCAACGGAAACTGACGGCGCAATGGCTTACTGGCTTTTCAAGACGGAACCCGGGACGTTTTCCTGGGACGATCAGCTCAAGGCCGGGGGCAAAGGCGAGGAATGGAGCGGCGTCCGCAACGCGCTCGCGCAGAAGAACATGCGGGCGATGAAGAAGGGCGACCTCGGCTTCTTCTATCACTCCGTGCAGGAAAAGCGCATCGTCGGCGTGGTGCGCGTGCTGAATGAAATCCACCCGGATTCGACCGATCCGACCGAGCGGTGGAACTGCGTGGATGTGGAGGCGGTCGGCCCTTTTCCCGAACCCGTCACGCTTGGCGAAA
>NZ_JFZJ01000077.1 GCF_000636015.1 Rhodomicrobium udaipurense JA643 | reverse complement strand
CCGATTTCCTTCACCGTGACGACACAGTGACGATTTCTTGGGAAGAGGGCTACGCGGTCGGTCGCCTAAGACCTTGAAAACGTTGGTGGGCGCACAAGGATTCGAACCTTGGACCCGCTGATTAAGAGTCAGCTGCTCTACCAACTGAGCTATGCGCCCGCTCCGTCGCGGTTCGTGTTCTATAATGCGTTGGAAGCCGGATGTCTACGCCTGCTTTTCGTCATTTTCGCATTTCCTTCACACGTGCTCCGGCTTTGTGATTGGCGCCGGCGGCGGTGTGCCCGGCCCCGGCAACGCCGTGACCGCGCGGCGTGGATCGCTGCCTTGGGAAAGCACTTCGGGCGCGAGCGCACCAAGCGAAACGTAGATCTTGAGAAGGTCGTCCACCTTCATGTCATGCACGGGCGTGATGGCGCTATCGGACATGAAAACGAGGCCACCCGACATGGGAATCGGTGCGGCGGGCAGGTAGACGAGCCTGCGGCGCTCCCCGGCGATGGTGAAAAGTTGCTGGCTGGCAAGCAGCGCGAGAATGTCGACGCCCTGTGCGCCGTCGCCGAAAAACCGGCACGACACGACGCTCATGCTCGACAGGTCGCCCGGCGCGCCGGTCCTGTCGGTCGCGAGCCGCACGACGCGTGAAACCGGGCTGTAGATCGAGCGGATGAGCGGCACCCGCGAAAACAGGCTGTCCAGATAATTCTGGATGATGCTTTTCGCGCGCGTTTTCACGATCAGGCCGAGAAGCCAGATGCCGATAAGCGCGATGCCGATGCCAAGCCAGAACGCGAGCGTGTCCTGGCTGCCGCCGATCAGATAATTGCCGCCGCGCGTGAAGAGATCGCCGAGCACCGTGCCGGGACCGATGGCGCCGCGCACGAAATTGATGATCCACGCGACAATGAAGACCGTGAGGACAATCGGGAGTAGAAACAGCAGGCCCGCCAGAAACGAACCGATCACGCTGGTTCTCCAGACCTGGGAGATCCAGTTCAGCATGCGCGACACTCCTTCATCCAACGGGCTGTTCATGCGGCTTCATCGGGTTCGGTGCGGCCTCAGTATACCGCGAACACATAAACCATGCGTACCGTTTGTTGGTGGCAAAATATAGAGGCGCGCTGCGATGCGCTGAAAAGCGCGGGCGGATGCGGGCATGTTTGTTTGCAGCGCAGCACGGGAACGCGCCGAACAAGTTCGGCCGCGCCCTCCATGCGCGCCTGTGAAAAGCTGCGCGGGGTTCCTTTGCCCCGCCCCCGCGCGTGCTATATCTGTTCCATGGCATAGCCCGCCCACGCGGAGGCGAAGGCTGTGTTGCGAAGGTTGCCGATACTGCTTATAAAGCTAAGGTTGCGGTTCACGTGGCGCGCACTTTGAACTCAAAGCTGCGCGAGGGAGCTTTTTTTTCGCAACAAACAGAGTGTGTCACTAATTTCTGATTTTGGAGATTAAATTTGGCCGGCAAGGTTTTGAGTGTCGTAAACATGAAGGGCGGCGTCGGAAAAACATCGACGGTGATAGCCTTGGCTGAAACTCTTGCGACCGATCCCGCTTGTTCCGTGCTCGTGATCGACGTCGATACTCAAGCCAACGCGTCGTATTGTATTGCGGGAGACAGCGCGCTCACCGAAATCATCAAAAGCGACAAGACTATCGACGACTTTTTCTACTGGAGATTGGTTGAAAATGATCGACGTTCAATAGAACCCTATATCAATGAGAATATTAGTCTCGTCACTCATCTGAACCGGCCGCTCAAAATTTCACTTCTGGCTTCCTCTCCATATTTGAGAATTACAGAGCGGGAAATTATTTACAATCTTACCACAAGAAATCTGAGTATGGAGGCGATAGAGGGGCGGACAGTCAATCTCCTCACGCCTATGATGGATCAGTTGCGCCAAAGTTATGATTACATAATATTCGATTGCGCTCCGGGCATCTCGGCTTTCACGACCGCCGCGATGATGATATCCGATCACATCGTCGTTCCCACCATTCCTGATTTCCTCTCAACCCTCGGTGTGGCGGCTTTTACCGCGAGCATTTTAAAAGAGATCAGACAAAAAAGACCAGAGTTGTCCGCAAACGTCCTGATCGCAAGAAAAAACAACACGAGGCATCATGCTCAGTACCATAATATAATCATCGATAAAGCAAAATTGTCTTCCGGAACATTTGGTGTATTTGATACCGTGATACCGGAATCTACGGCAATGGCGCAGGCGATGAATTTGATAGACGGCACCTACACTCAGAAATATTCAAAACTTTCGGACGTGTTATCTAATCTCGCTGCAGAAATACGGGGCCTGAAATGACGACGAAAATCGACGGGGTTCAACTATTCAAAAACATAGCTCAACATGCTGAGCTTTTCAGGCCGATTGAAAAAGACATCATCACGTCGGCGTCGGCCTTGGTAGGAAAGTTTCTGAAACAAAAGAATCTCGACGTAGAAGCGTTGCGTTCATTGAGGGCGGCAATAACCGCCGATGTATTGCTGTTGACAATAGACGGTTTAAACGAAAGAGATGTCAGGACACTAACAAAAAAAGTGGATAAACACTACCCGGACTTGACCGAAGCCAGCGCGTCGACGCTGCGCGCCCACCTTTCCGATCTCGCCTCATCTGCCAAAGATATTCACGCGAAACCGGAAAAGGCGGGAAGCCCCAAGAAGTCAACAAACGCCGGGAAAGGCAAGAGCGCCAAAAAGCTAAAGGACGAAGCCGCCGCTTCGTGGCCGACCTCAATGGAAGCCACGCCCGGTCGCCGAAGAAAATAGGTATCGCTGCGTCGAAGCCTCAATCGCGGCCTGCGGCTGCGGCGGAATACTCGTTAGGAGGGCGGTGACTAAAGCCCCCAGGCAAACCCCACCGCCACCCCTTTGGAAAACCGTCGCCGCTTCGTGGCATGCCGGCCACCGCGTGCTATATCTGTTCCATGGCAACGAGTCTTAACATAGCAGCGGCCATCGCCGCATCGAACGCGCTGGCGCCCGAGCCGCCCTATCTCCAAGGTCTGAACGCCGAGCAGCGCGAGGCCGTGGAGCGGCTAGACGGGCCGGTGCTGGTGCTCGCGGGCGCGGGCACGGGCAAGACGCGCGTGCTCACAACGCGCATGGCGCATCTTCTGTGGACGCATCGCGCGCGGCCGAACGAAATCCTCGCCGTCACCTTCACCAACAAGGCGGCGCGTGAGATGAAGGAGCGCGTCGGCAAGCTTGTCGGCGGCGCGGTGGAGGGCATGCCGTGGCTTGGCACGTTCCACTCCATCGGCATGCGTATCTTGCGGCGCCACGCCGAGCTTGTCGGCCTCTCGCAGAATTTCACGATCCTCGACGTTGACGACCAGATCCGGCTCATCAAGCAGATCGTCCAGGCGGAGCGGCTCGACGACAAGCGCTGGCCCGCGCGGCAACTCGCGGGGCTGATCGACGGCTGGAAGAACAAGGGGCTCGTGCCGGAAAAGGTGCCCGCGGGCGAAGCATTTTCCTTCGCGAACGGGCGCGGCATCGAGCTTTACGCAGCCTATCAGAAGCGGCTCAAGGATCTGAACGCTGTCGATTTCGGCGATTTGCTGCTCGAAAATATCCGCCTGTTTCAGAATAACCCGGATATCCTGAAGCAATACCACCGTTGGTTCACCTACATCATGGTGGACGAGTATCAGGACACGAACGTCGCGCAGTATCTCTGGCTGCGCCTTCTCGCGCAGGGCAGCCGCAATATCTGCTGCGTCGGCGACGACGATCAGTCCATCTACGGCTGGCGCGGCGCGGAGGTGGACAACATCCTGCGTTTCGAGCAGGACTTCCCCGGCGCGCACGTCATCCGCCTCGAACAGAACTATCGCTCCACGCCGCACATTCTCGGCGCGGCCTCGAAGCTCATCGCGAACAATGCGGGGCGCCTCGGCAAGACGCTGCGCACCGGCATCGCGGACGCGGACATGGGCGAGAAGCTCGCTGTGCGCGGCATCTGGGACGACGACGAAGAGGCACGCCTCGCCGCCGAGGACATCGACCGCTTTCGCCGCGAGGGCATTGCGCTGAACGACATCGCGATCCTCGTTCGCGCGAGCTTCCAGATGCGAGCCTTTGAAGATCGCTTCGTGACCATGGGTATGCCGTACCGCGTCATCGGCGGCCCGCGCTTCTACGAGCGGCAGGAAATCAAGGACGCCATCGCCTATCTCGAAGTGCTGCAAAATCCGGCGGCCGATCTTCGCTTCGAGCGCATCGTCAACGTGCCGAAGCGCGGGCTTGGCGAGCAGGCCGTGCAGACCATCTTCGGCCACGCCCGCGCCGAAGGGCTGAGCCTGTTCCATGCCGCACGGCAGATCACCGAGACCGAGGAGTTGAAGCCCGCCGCGCGCCGGTCGCTGCGCGCGCTCACCGATTGCTTCGAGCGCTGGCGTAGCCTCATGGGCGCGATGCCGCACACGGAGCTTGCCGAACTCATCCTCGACGAGTCCGGCTACACCGAGATGTGGCAGAAAGACAAGTCTCCGCAGGCGCAAACGCGGCTCGAAAACCTGAAGGAACTCATCCGCTTCATGGATCAGTTCGACAGCCTGGCTGCGTTTCTGGAGCACGTTTCGCTCGTCATGGATGCCGATCAGGCGGCCGACGGCGACCGCGTCAGCCTCATGACGCTGCACGGCGCGAAGGGCCTTGAATTCGGCGTGGTGTTCCTGCCCGGCTGGGAGGAGGGGCTCTTTCCGCATCAGCGCGCGCTCGACGAGAACGGGCAGGAGGGGCTGGAGGAGGAGCGCCGCCTCGCCTATGTCGGCATCACGCGCGCGAAGCGGCGGCTCACCATCAGCTTCGCGCAGAACCGGCGCGTGCACGGCTCATGGCAATCGGCGCTGCCATCGCGCTTCCTCGACGAACTCGCGGTCGAGCATGCCGAACTCAAGATTGAGAGCGGCGGCTATGGTTACGGGCGGTTTGGTTCGGCGAATGGCGGCTATGGCGCGAGCCGGTTCGACGAACCCGAGGTTTCGCCATTCGATTACGAGGAGCGCGGCACGCCCGGCTGGAAGCGCGCGCAGACGAACTGGCGGAGCGAGGGCGCGGCGAAAAATCGTCAGCGGCCCGTTCCGCGTGAGATCGAGGGCGAGCTTGTGGCGAAAAGCGTCGCCGAGGTGTGCGCGTTCTCGGTCGGCCAGCGCATTTTCCACCAGAAGTTCGGCTATGGCCGCGTGGCCGAAATCGAGGGCAACAAGCTCACCGTCGATTTCGAGAAGGCCGGACAGAAGAAGGTTGTCGCGAGTTTCGTGGAGGCGGTTTGATTTAATCAAACAGCTTGACAGCTGTCCGTGTTCGGCGGCGTGTTGCAGGTGCGCACGGTGTTTTGGATGCGTCGCATCCGAACTGAAACGGGAACGGGGAATGGCGTTGAGCCAGAAGCCCCGACCGCCCCCGCGACTGTGAGCGGCGAGTAGCTTTCGATGGTGCCACTGGTACGGGCTTCAGCCCAGCCGGGAAGGCGGAAGGTTGCAGCGACCCGCGAGTCAGGAGACCGGCCGAGCGCATGACATCAACCTTTCGCGCCGTCGGGTGAGACGGCAGAGGAAAAATCCATGCATATTGAACCCGGTCTCGTGGACGGCGGGAAAATCTGGCTGAGCTATGCCACGGCGGCAGGCGCTGGCGGCTATGCCCTGAAACTCGCCTATGATTCGGCGCGTGAACGCGGAGTGCTGTCTCTGCTTTCGCGGAGCGCGGCGACAACCGCTCTTGTCTTCTCCTTCTTCGAGGTGCTGCCGCATTACCCGGTTGGCGTGTCGGAGGTGCACCTCATCCTCGGCTCGACGCTGTTCCTCATCTTCGGCGCCGCGCCGGCGGCAATAGGGCTCGCGCTCGGGCTCTTGGTACAGGGCCTGTTCTTTGCGCCCTTCGATCTGCCCCAGTACGGCATGAACGTGACCACGCTGCTCGTGCCTCTGTTCGGCCTTACGGTGCTGGGACGCCACATCATTGCTCCCCACACGCCGTATGTGGAGCTGAAATACTTGCAGGCGCTGGCCCTTTCGACAGCATATCAGGCGGGCATCGTGGCCTGGGTGGCGTTCTGGGCCTTCTACGGCCAGGGTTTCGGCATGGAGAATGTGACTGAGATCACCACGTTCGGCGGTGCTTATATGCTCGTCATATTGGTCGAACCGCTGGTCGACCTCGGCGTGCTCGCCGTGGCCAAGGCCCTACACCAGCTGAAAGGCAACGCCCTTCTGGAGCGCCGTCTCTTCGAAGGCGTCTGAGCCGAAAAGGAGGCGCTTTCGAGCGCCTCTTCTCCATCGGGCTTGTCGATCAATCGCTAAATATCCAGATCCCCGGCCTTCGCGGCGGCGTATCGGTCGCCGACCGCTTTCCAGTTCACCACGTCCCACCACGCTTTCAGGTAATCGGGCCGCCGGTTCTGATACTTCAGATAATAGGCGTGCTCCCAGACATCGTTGCCGAACAGCACGCGCGTTCCCTTCATCAGCGGCGTGTCCTGATTGGGCGCTGCGACGAGAGCCAGCTTGCCGTCCTTGTCGACTGTTACGAAGACCCAGCCGGACCCGAAGACTTTGGCTCCGGCCGTGTTCAACTGCTCCTTCAGCTTGTCGAGTCCGCCGAAATCGCGGTCGATGGCGGCCTTCAAATCGCCCTGCGGCTCGCCGCCGTCCTTGGCCATAACCTGCCAGAACATCGTGTGATTGGCATGCCCGCCCGCATTGTTGCGCACGGTCGTGCGGATGGTGTCGGGTATCTCATCGAGTTTCGCCAGGATCTGCGAAAGCGGCCACTCCGCGATCTCCGGGTGATCCTTGAGCGCGGCGTTCAGGTTGTTCACATAGGCTGCATGATGCTTGTCGTGATGGAGTTCCATCGTCTTGGCGTCGATCGTCGGCTCAAGCGCATCGAATGCATAGGGCAAAGGGGGGAGCTTGAACGGGCCGGACGCTTGAGCGAAGGACCGATCAATCACTATGAACGTGGAAAAGGCCGCTGCTCCTGTGAGGAAAGCCCTGCGATTCACGGCGATCATTCTGGCTCCTTTCGGCGTGACACGGATCGATGCAGCTCTCGCTGCCGTCCGATAACGGCCAAGGTGGCCTCAGGGTCCATCGCGAGGGACGGCTATTAGCGAAAGGATCAGCCGCGATGACGGTGCGAGGTTCAGCCTATGCCGAAGCGGCCTCACGAAGCGCGCCGTTCTCAAGCCTCACCCATCGGTTCGCGACTTTCGCAAGAAAATCGCGGTCGTGGGAGACGATAACCATGGCCTGCGGCAGGCTGTTCAGAATGTCGACCATCCGTTCCTCGGTCTCTGTATCGAGGGCAGTCGTCGGCTCGTCGAGAAGCAGAACCTCCGGCTCCATCGCGAGCACCGCCGCAAGCGCGACAAGCCGCTTCTGACCGCCCGAAAGTTTGTATGTGATCCGGTCCTCGAAGCCTTGAAGCCCGAGGCGAGCGAGGGTGCGGCGCGTGATCTCGCGGGCTTCGGCGCGAGACTTGCCGAGGTTGAGCGGGCCGAAAGCGACATCCTCCGCAACGGTCGGGCAGAAAAGCTGGTCGTCGGCATCCTGAAACAACAGGCCAGCGCGGCGGCGCACTTCAGGGAAATCCCCCTCGCTGGTCCTGCTCTTGCCGAACGCCTCTATCGTTCCCGCCGAAGGCTTGGCGAGGCCGACCATCACATGCAGGAAGGTCGTCTTGCCAGCGCCATTCGGCCCCGTCACGGCGACGCGTTCGCCCGCATGCAGCACGAAATCGGCGCCGCGAAGCACGGGGCGTTCCCTGTCGTAGGCGAAGCTCACGCCGGAGAGACGCAGCAGTTCCGGGCTCACTGGATACCCACGAGCGCGAGGCCGAGGCAGACGCCGACCGACGCCCCGGCAAAGGCTCCATCCCGCCACGAAAGCGGGGCGTTTTCGGTAAGGGCGGGAAACGTCCCGTTGAAGCCCCGGCATCGCATCGCGGCCACGATCCGCTCCGAACGCTCGATGCTGCGCACAAGCAGCATGCCGACTAGATAGCCGACGCTTCGCCACGTATGCAGGTCGCACCGCATGCGAAACCCGCGCGCTTTCATGGCGACGCGCAGCCGCCGGTACTCACGCCCGAGAACGTCGATGTAACGCAGGGTGAAGAGGAACAGGAGAACGAATTTGTTCGGCAGGCGCAGGCGGTTCATCGCGCGGCCGAGGAGCGCGGGCTCCATGGACGAAAGCAGCGCAAGGATCATGAGCACGACGACGTTCGCTTTCAGGAGGATCATTGTTCCGAGGAGCGCGCCTTCGCGGCTGGCGGGCAGTCCGGCGACCGAGAACAAAGGCTCTCCAGGCGTGGAGAATGGCAGCATCGCCAGCACCATCAGCATGAAACCGTCGAGCGCGGCCATACGCCGGAGCGCAGTTCCGAGGCTCTGCCGGGCAGCCGCGACCGCGAGCGCCGCAATCCCGAGCGCGAGCGAAAGCGCGGCGAGGCTATTCAGGCTCACGACGACGAGGCAGAAGACCGCGCATACGAGGAGGCGAATGCCCGGATCGACGGATTGGACGAAGTTCCGCCGATCGTCGCCCGACCGCGAACCGGCCAGAGCGACGGCACCGTCGCAGCCGCACTCGTTCACCGCGCCGGTCTGCTCTCCCGCGAGGCTCATTGCGCGCCCCTCGTCACATCGGAAGCGCCGGTGCCCGCCCGCTTGCGCCGCTGAGCAAGACCGAAGGCAAGGCCGCCGAGACCCAGGATGTAGCCCAGGCCGCCCAGCACGTCATGCAACCGGATCTTTTCCTGATACGCGTCGATCTGTTCGCGCAACGGGCGGATCTGGCGGGCAATGCTTCGGTCGATGAAAGCCTTAAGGTCGGCATCCTCGCCAGTTCGGGAAGCGGCCGGGGCAGCCGCGATTGGTGCGCCTGTCCGCTCGGCCGAAGGTTTCGCTGCGGCTGCGTCGCCGCCGCTGGCCAAGGTTTGCGGCAACTCGTCGGCCGCCACGGTGTAGCTCGCGACGTGGCCGTCTCTACCATCGACGGTGATGACATGATCGACCCGGCGCGTGGCGTCGTAACGAAAATTTCCCTCGTCGTCGGTCGTCGTCTTGCCGAGAACCGTTCCGTCCGGGCTTGCTACCGTGACCTCCGACTGCCGCGCGCGCCCACCGGTGCCAAAATACGCGTAACCCTCGATCGCCGCGCCCGTGGCTGTGGCGAATACCTTGAGCTTGTGCGCCTCCGCTACGCCCCCGAACATCAGAAGCATGACGGTGACAAGGACGGGGATCGAAACTCTCGTCATTCGTGTGATCCCCTATGCCTGAAAGCCGAGCAGCGACGGCTTGACCCGGGACAGAAGCCCGATCACCGCCACGCTGAAAGCCGCCTCGATCAGGGCGACCGGCACATGCGCCACGACCACGAGCTTTGCTGCGGCGAAAAATTCCCTGCCGGACAGCGTGAGGACAGCCGCCACCATGATGGCGGTGAGGAGAACGCCGAGGCCGCCCGCCAGTCCGGCGCCCCAGAGCACGCGCTGCCGGTTCGCGCCATTACCGGCGACCGCTTGAAAGAGGTAGCAGCACAGAACCGCCGGTATGGCCATGTTCATGATGTTGACGCCGAGGACCACGAGGCCGCCGAAGCCGAACAGCACCGCCTGAAGCAGCAACGCGACGGCTATGGCCGGGAAAGCTGCCCATCCGAGCAAAATGCCGGTCAACCCATTCAGGATGAGGTGGACGGAAGTCGGGCCGACCGGGAAATGCACGAGCGAGGCGACGAAAAACACCGCTGCAAGGATGGCAACCTCGGGAATGCGTTCCTCGTCGAGGCGGCGAAGCGCGTAGCCGCAGCCCGCGAGGCTGACGGCCGCGCCTGCGATCAGAACCGGAGCGGACAGGACGCCGTCGGGAATATGAGCCATGGTCATGCTCCGGGAAAGAACGGGACGCAGTCGGTGCGTCCCGTCGCCAAACTCACTTCATGTCGACCGCTTTGACCCAGATCGTGCCGCCAAGTTCGGCCTCGGCGGGTTTGCCGTCTGGCCCCTTCGTCTCGCCGTCGATAAGGGCGTTAAAGCCCCACCAGCCCGCTTTCGGGAGGGCGTAGGCGAAGACGCCGTTGTCGTCGGCCTTGACGACCTGGGTTACGAATGGATCGGAGGGGGCCTTCACCGAGCCGTCATTCGCCCATTCGATCTCGACGACAGCGCCCGGCACCGGCTTGCCGTCCTTGCGGACTACGCCTCGGAAAAGGTTGCCCGTCCACACACCGTAGGGGCGGCTCAATGGCTCAATTTCCACCGGCAAGCCGACCAGCTTGTCCCAGCCCTCGCCCGATCCGAAGTCAACGACAACCTTCGTGTAATGGATCAGAAAGTGCTTCTCGCCCTCGTCCCAGTAGGGGGCGGGCTCAAGGAAAAACACATAGTCGCCGGGCTTCTTGATCTGGTAGGTCGCTTCGAACACCTTCTTGCCGGAAAAATCGACCGGCTTCAGCGAAGATTTCAGGTCTACTTTCTCGCCGTCTGCGAGAACGCCGAATTGCTGCGGCTGTCCCATATCCATGGTCGGGCCGCCTTCCATCGGATGCGTGAAGATGGCCTGAAGCTTGACCTTGCGATCGCCCTCATCGGCAACGATGTCGGTGGACGGCAGAAGCTCCTGAAAATGCGCATGGGCGGCGGCTGAACAAAACAAAAGCGCGGCAACCGAAGTTGCAGCAAGGCCCGCAGGAACACGCATGAACTCCCCCTCGTATGAGTTATGAAGATTTTATCATTTTTCATACCCGCCATCGGGAGTCAACGCGACGTTGGAGTAACCCAAGGTGCCCCTTTGCATGTCCATGCCGCACAAGGCCGATCTGGTCTATACTATGCAGTGAATTCCACATTTGATTCACGCCCGCTGGTGGCACTGTCATCAAATGAAAAATTCGAAACCGCACTAGAATTAATTGGTTGTTAGTGCTCTTGAGGCGGTTGCTGGAGAGCGTGCAGCAATGTGGACCAAAAATATGCGCCAGAGCACTAGACCCGTTAAGGCCGCGACGGAAGGACGACGCATGGAACGAGTTACGATCTCCCTAGATGAGGATCTACTCGGGCAATTTGACAGCTATCTGGAGAAAAGGGGCTACTCCAGCCGCTCGGAGGCGATCCGAGACCTCCTGCGCGACAGGCTGGAGCAGGAGAAACTGGCCGAAGACAAGGCAGAAGACGCCGTAGCCTGCCTTTCTTACGTATATAATCACGAACAGCGTGAATTGTCGCGCCGTCTGGCGAAGACACAGCACGCCCATCACCATCTCGTGCTTTCAACGCTTCACGTTCATCTCGATCATGAAAACTGCCTCGAAGTTGCGCTGCTCAAGGGAAATACGCGCGACGTCCGAAAGCTTGCGGAAGCCACGATGGCCGAAACCGGTGTGCGTCACGGCAATCTGCACATCGTTCCGGACGACATGACGAGGAGCCATCATATCGACCGGCGGATGCATTCTCGACGCTTCGCCCGGGCGACATCGTCGTGATGGACCAGCTCGTGCATGCGCTCAAGACGCCGATTGCCGTGTTCCCAACGAAGCGGGTGAGATGGCCTCGAAACGGCGCCACTTTTTTCCGCTTCTCTCTCGAACGTCTCTATCGGCGCAAGAGCGGCGGCATCGCTGCGATGCCGGATTTACCGGCAGCAGAGGAGTAAGGGCGCCTATTCGCGCCAGTCTCGCGGGCTTTTGCGCTCCTGTCCGGGGCCTTTACAAAAAATCTCATAGAGGAGAGCGATCACCCGTTTGATGTCGTCGTCCGCGATGCTGTAGTAGACGGTTTTCCCATCCCTCCTCGTGGTCACAAGACCGTCCAACCTGAGACGGGCGAGTTGTTGGGAAATGGTGGGTTGACGGAGCGATAGCGAATTTTCCAGGTCTGTGACTGAGCGTTCTCCTTCCGAGAGGAGGCAGAGAAGAAGCAGCCTCGTCTCGTGTGAGAGAGCCTTCAAAAAATCGGTGGCGAGACGTGCGTTCCGCACCATGTCATCGAGCTTGGGCGGACCGTCGGCGCGCTCTTCCGATTTGATCCCCAGATCGACCGGGATCGTAGCGTCTTCGCTTGTCATGGAATGTGGTCCGCGCTCAATTTTCATCTGTTACTATTAGCCTGACATAGGTATATATGAATATGATGCGCTGTTAAGCAAGGGCACCGTTCTTTTTGGATGAAGCCCTGTGACCGAAAGGCAAAGGCATCCACTAGCGGCTTGTCTCACGAGGTGGTGAGCTTCGCGAGGCGCGAAGGCACATCCGCCGCGAGTCCGACGATTGATGATGCCGACCGCAATAGCAATAGGCGCAGCAATATTTATGCCTGAGCCGCGGAAACGCAAAGGCACAAGAAGCAAGGAGGAAAAAGATGCACTCCTATCCCGTCGACATCACGCAAAAGCCTGGCGTCGAACCTTTCTTCGATGCCGAAACGAATACGATCAGCTATGTGGTGCGCGACCGTGCCTCGAACGACTGCGCCGTCATCGATGCTGTCATGGGTTTCGACTACTCCGCAGGGCGGCTCGGCTTCGAATCCGCAGACAAGATTATCGATTTTATCCGGGCGCAGGGCTTGCGGCTGGAGTGGCTGATCGAAACGCACGCTCATGCCGATCATTTGTCCGCCGCGCCATACATTCAGGAAAAGCTCGGCGGTGAGATCTGTATTGGAGAGAACATCCGGGCAGTCCAGGAGGTGTTCGGCGGGGTCTTCAACGAAGGCATTAAGTTTCGCCGCGACGGCAGCCAGTTCGACCGCCTCTTCGAGGACGGCGACTCTTATAAAATCGGAACGCTCAACGCGTTCGCGATGTCTACGCCGGGGCACACACCGGCGTGCATGACCCATGTTATCGGCGACGCCGCTTTCGTGGGCGACACACTGTTCATGCCGGACGGAGGCACGGCGCGCGCCGATTTTCCCGGTGGCGATCCGAGGCAACTCTTCCGGTCGATCAAGAAGGTGCTTAGCCTTCCGTCCGAGATGCGTCTGTTCATGTGCCACGATTATGCCCCGAACGGCCGGGAAATCCGCTGGGAAACAACGGTAGCCGAAGAACGCGCGAAGAACATCCACGTTCGCGACGGTATCACCGAAGATGAATTCGTCGAGATGCGAACAGCCCGCGATAAGACCCTCGGCATGCCTAAGCTGATCATCCCGTCGATCCAGGTCAACATCCGCGGCGGGCGCATGCCCGAGCCCGAGACCGATGGCAAAACCTTCCTGAAGGTACCCGTCAATGTACTCTGAGAAGGTGACCGGCCGAGGTGACAACCACGGTTTCGGGGATGTGACAGCGGTGAAAACGCAAACCTGCGCGGTGGCGCTCGCACGCACCTGCCCGCCGAAGTCGGCATCATGATTTCTGACATGCTGGCCTTCGGATCGGGCGCGCTGGTCGGCTTCGTCCTCGGACTCATCGGCGGCGGCGGGTCGGTGCTGGCCGTGCCGCTGCTCGTCTATGTCGTCGGCGTGAAATCGCCGCATATCGCCATCGGAACGAGCGCAATTGCGGTTGCGCTAAGTGCCTTCTTCAACCTCATTCAGCATGCACGCGCGCGAAACGTGAAATGGCAATGCGCGAGCGTTTTCGCCATCGCCGGAGTCGCCGGTGCATTTCTCGGCTCAAGCATCGGCAAAGCCTTCGACGGTCAGAAGCTGCTTCTGCTTTTCGGCATCGTCATGATTGTGATCGCCGTTTTCATGGCCGCCAAGAAAGGGACCATGGGCAGTCCCGACGTGAAACTCACGAGCGCTTCGGCACAGAGACTGCTGCCGCGGCTCTCATCCTATGGATTTGGCGTTGGAACCGTCTCGGGCTTTTTCGGCATAGGCGGCGGCTTCCTGGTTGTGCCGGGCATCATGGCGGCCACCGATATGCCCATGCTTGCGGCGGTTGGATCTTCGCTTGTCTCGGTGACGGCATTCGGCCTCACGACGGCGGCGAACTACGCGGCTTCGGGTCTGATCGATTGGGCGCTCGCGGCTGTGTTCATCGGCGGCGGAATTGTCGGCGGCTTTTTCGGACTGCGCGCGGCCGAACGCCTCTCGGGGGGAAAGCAGACACTGAGGCTCGTCTTCGCGGCCATCGTTGCCGCCGTCGGCGTTTACGTCGCCGCGCGTGGAGTCATGACCATCACCGGCGCATGATGGCTGCACGCTGATTTGAACCTGAAACCTGGGGGGAGCAGACATGTTTGGGAAGGCGTGGAACGACGGCCGCGCAGCTTTTGGAATATATGCGCCGGGCCTCATGCTGAGCATCGTTATCGCAATGGCGGCGACCTCCATCTCCATCGGTTATGGCGGCCCGACAATCCTGTTCGCCCTTCTCCTCGGCATGGCTTTCAATTTCGTCACGCAGGATGCCCGTTATGCGCCCGGGCTACAATTCGCCGCGAGGGAAATCCTGCGCGTCGGCGTAGCGCTTCTCGGTGCGCGCATCACCGCCACGCAAATCACGGGGCTTGGGTGGTCAACCCTTGGTGGAGTCACTGCGGCCGTCGTGCTTACCATCATTTTTGGCCTTCTCGCCGCCCCGATCGCAGGCATGACGAGGCGCTTCGGCGTCCTGACCGCAGGGGCTGTTGCCATTTGCGGAGCGTCGGCCGCAGCTGCAATCGCCGCCGTGTTACGTCGCGACGAGAACCACGAGCGCGACATGGCTTTCACCATCATCGCCGTCACGACGCTTAGCACGGTCTGCATGGTGCTTTACCCGCTCATCACGAAACTTCTTCATTTCGACCACGCTGATTCCGGCGTTTTCCTCGGCGGGACGATCCATGACGTGGCACAGGTTGTCGGCGCGGGCTATAGCGTCTCGCCCGAGACGGGAGACGTGGCAACGATCGTCAAGCTCTTGCGTGTCGCTCTCCTGCTGCCAGTCGTGGTTGTCATCACCCTCGTCGAGCGGCAGTCCAACGGAACTGCCAGCGGGGGGCGCACCAAGCTGATCCCAAACTTCCTGCTGGTCTTCATCGCGATCGTGACGCTCAACAGCTTCGGACTTCTTCCAAGCTCCGTTCAATCCGAGATGAGCGACGCGTCTCGCTGGTGCATCGTGATTTCCATCGCGGCACTCGGCATCAAGACGTCGCTGGCGGCGCTTGCAGAGGTGGGGCACCGCGCCATCATGCTTATGGTCCTGGAGACGATCTTTATCGCCTGTCTGGTGATGGCGCTGGTAAGGCTGAGTTAGGATGAACCCGCTTCCTTCGACATGCTGCGTCGAAACGGGTTCCAGGGCGGTGAACATTTGATTCACGCCCGCGCTCTGGCGCATACGTTTGCTTGACCGCGTGCGGCAACGTGGACCAAACGTATGCGCCAGAGCGCTAGTATGTCGGCCGCATCGATCCGATAATTCGCATCGCGAAGCCCGGCAAAAGGAAGGCGAGCCCCACCATCCAGAACGGCCTGCTCTTGAATTCGAGCAGCGAGGCCTCCTCAGTGATGCGGGGCTCCAGACCGACAACCATCCACAGCACCTGACAAACGAGGAAAAACGCGCCGAGGACGAGGAGAAGGCGGCCGGAAAAGCGCAACAGGCGCGTTCCCCAGCCTTTGAAAATCCAGATTACAAGACCCAGACCGCCAATGAGAAGCAAAACGCCTCCCACATAGCCTAGCGGCAACAGGAATGGCGTCACATATGACACCGCATCAAGCATGGCTTGCTTCAAAGCGTTTCCTCCGCATTTTTTTGCTATGGTGCCTAGTGTAATTGCGGGGTGGCAACTCTTCTTTCGTTCCACGAGGTGTCGGTGGCGAAGTCTTCGAGGCAGACGCGTTGAGTCGGCGCGCTGGTCTTTCGGATCGCCACGCGC
>NZ_JFZJ01000076.1 GCF_000636015.1 Rhodomicrobium udaipurense JA643 | reverse complement strand
TAGGCCAAGGATAAGGACGCCGCTCGCGATGAGGATGCGCGATTCATCGGCTGGGTGAAAAGCTATACCAAGGGGAAGGCGGCACCTTGAGTTAAAGGGGCATGCTGCGCATCAACGGCAAATGGGGTACGCCAGTTTGGCAGAGATTGTTGATATACGGGCGGGTGCCGAGCAGTCCGTGGAAGCGGCAAATCGATACGGCAGAACCGCATCGGGTACGGACTTAATCACTTGCGTGGCAGCCGCACTTCGAGCGCGAGGGCAAGTCTTCCAGCAGTCCGTTCCTCCTTTGCCATCCGTAGGAGTTGCAGGTGCGCCGAAACCGTTCAGCCGAAGCGTCGTCCGTGGCCATCGTGCAACTGCCGCAAACAATCAGCGAGACGCCTTCCGGGATGCACCCTCGCTCATTCAACCTGTCCCTTTTTTACAAAGTGACACGATATCAATAACTAAGCACGCTTGCGCGTTATGCTTCCCCGGGCGACGCTCGGATAGATTAGAGGCGATCTAAATCATTCATGTTGCAGGTAAAACCCGACTGATTTTGAGTGAAGATGCTGGCGACACAGACGGTCTTCCGAGTGTATCGGTTACCGCATCGCCGTTCGATCAATATTCCTGTTGCGTGAGCTTGTTTTGCCCAGTCTGCAACCTTCAGCCTTCGGAATTGTGGTCCGTGACCTCCATCGCACGGAAGAGCCACGCCTGCGCGGTTTTTTCCTGCGTCGGCTGCGCAACCCAAATGACGCCGCCGACGCGACCCAGGAGACGTTCCTGCGGTTTCTGGAAGCGCCGCAAAAGACCATCATCGATAACCCGCAAGCCTATCTGTTCCAGATAGCAAAGTCTGTCGCGAGCCGGTCTGGCGCGCGCACTGTCGCCGAGTCTCGGCTCTTCCTTCCGGCCGAAGATGGCTTCGATCAGCCTTTGGATGCACCCTCGCAGGAGCGCATCGTGAACGGGCGCCAGTGTCTCCTTTTGCTGGCAAAGGCCATTGAGGCACTTCCTAATCGGTGTCAGGAAGTCTTCATCCTCAGTCGCTTGCACGGTATGTCGAATGGTGAGATCGCCGCTCGGCTCGGCATTTCGCGAAATATGGTCGAAAAACATATCATCAAGGCGCTGATTCAATGCGCAAAGGTTCGGGCGGAGCTTTTTAAGTATATAGCTTGAACTTCGCTTTGCTGTGCCCTGCATGGCCGCTTTCACCTCTGTTTCGGAAAGACCTCAGAACCTGCATGTCGAACAAGCGCGCATGGAAGGACAAGGATCGCATCGCCGAGGACGCGGCCGGATGGGTCGCGAGGCTGCAATCGAGCGATGCGACCGAGGAAGACCACAAGCAATTCGCCGAATGGCTTGCTCTCGATCCCGCTCACCGCGAAGCCCATGGCATGTACCGGCGTTTGTGGGGCGAACTCAGGGATGTCCCGATTCCGTCAGACCGACTGAAAAAGTTGGCGCGCACTCGCCGCAGAACCGCCGCCGCTCGGGCGATGGGCTTCGCGGTTGTCGCCTTCGTCTTCCTATCCATGCATCAGATCGGATTGCTTGACCGACTGAGGGCCGATCACTCCACGTCTGTCGGCGAAGTGAGAATGGTCGCGCTGGAAGACGGCACTCGGGTCGATCTCAATACGGATACCGCTATTTCCGTCTCCTATTCCGAGAAAGCTCGCCGCGTGAAGGTGCTTCGGGGCGAAGCCTTTTTCGATGTAGCAAAGAATCCGGCGCGCCCGTTCACGGTCGAGGATGGCACCATTTCGGCCGTTGCCATCGGCACGCGCTACAGCGTCCGCACCGCGACGGGCGGTTTCCACGGCGACATTCAGGTGGAGGAAGGGCGCGTGGACGTGCGCACCGGCTCGGAAAGGGTCACCGTCGACGCTGGCCATGAAGCCGCTTTGAACGCAGAGGGCAAAGTCACGGTCCGACCCGCCGATGTCGGCAGCACCACGGCTTGGCGCGCGGGAAAGCTTGTCTTCTCGAACCGCCCCCTGAAAGACGTGCTGGACACGCTCGAACGTTATCGGAAAGGACGGATTTTCATTCTCGACGAGGCCGCTGCGGGAAGCAGGGTTTCAGGCATTTTCGACCTCAAGGATACGGAAGAAGCCCTGCGCGAAATCGAGACGACGCTTCCGGTGACCGTGACGCGCTTGACGGGACTGATGGTGATCGTGCGATCGCGCACGCCCTAATTTTTTTCAACAAGTACGTCAGGAGGCAGCCCCTCTTTTTGCTCTTACCAGATGAGGCGGTGCGTTGGGCAACACGCACCCCGCTGGGCAAGCATGAAGTTGGTGGGGCTAAATGGCAGTCAAAAATGTCTCTGCGCGGAGACAGGGCAAGCGCGTGCGCGCTGTTATGGCCGGGTCGCTGATTCTGACCGGTAGCGTCGCACTTTCGGCGCCGTCGCCAGCGCAACAGCAATCGGCATCGAGCAGACTTTCCGTGCCGGCGGGAGCGCTTGAAAGCGCGCTGCTCGCCCTTGGCCGGCAGGCAAATCTCCGGCTCGTTTATTCGAGTTCTCTCACAAGCGGCAAGGTAACGCACGGTGTGAGCGGCCAGCAGACGCCGCAGAACGCCGTGGCGCAGCTTCTGGCCGGAACGGGCCTCGGCTACACATTCACCGGGTCAAACACCGTAAGGATTTATGATCCATCGGCCGGTGCCTCCTCCTCGCCTGACGGTGCGGTTCAACTCGACACGATTGACGTCACAGGCGGTTCGAGCGGCGGCGTGTCGGCGGATCTGCCTTATGAGACGCGAGGAAGCACAAGTGTCATCACGGCGGAGGATCTGAACCGCTTTCCCGGCCTTACGTCGGGAGCGATACTCCAGGGCACGCCCGGCGTCATCTCCGGGTCGAGCAACAATGGCGCCGCAATCGATCCCAACATACGCGGGCTTCAGGGCATGAATCGCGTGGCCACTACCATCGATGGCTCGCAGCAAGCAACCTCCACCTACCGAGGCTATTCGGGCGTCGACAGCCGAACATATGTCGACCCGGACCTCATCGGCGGCGTCACCATCACCAAGGGACCGGACGGAGGAGCGAGCGGCGCGATCGGCGGCACGGTCGCCATGCAAACGCTCGGCGTTTCCGACATCCTCAAGGACGGCGACACCTATGGCGTGCGCGTTAAAGGTGGCCTCAATACCAATAGCCTCTCGCCCAGCATCGGCGCGACAGCGGCAGACTATGGCGAGGGGAAAATCGCCGGAAACGGGAGCGTCGCCGTGGCCTCGCGGCAGGATAATGTCGACATCGTCGCGGCGTTCGTGCGGCGCAAGACCGGCAACTATTTCTCAGGCACCGAGGGCGATCTCACCTCGCTCGATTACAACGGCCAACAGAAGAAGCTGTCCAACTATGGCTACGGCCAGCAAGTCTACAACACCTCGGAGGATGTCACTTCGGGCCTTCTGAAAGCAACCGTACGACCGGCGGACGGCCACGAGCTTCAATTCGGGTATCTTTACTACGGAAACGATTTTGGCGAGGTGTCGCCGTCTGTGATCTCCTCGGGTAATAACGTCACGTGGCAGCTTCCGTTAAGTTCAGTAAAGCTCAATCAATTCACCACGCGATACCGCTACAAGCCCGCAGATGACGACCTCGTCGATTTCAGGGCCAATGCCTATGCATCGAACACCGACGAGAGAAATGTATACGCTCTGTTAAGCAGCACCGGCGTTCTCGAACAGCAGGCGCGCAATTTCGGCGTCGACATTGAAAACACGTCGCGGCTGTCGCTGGCGGAACTGCCCCTTTCCCTGCGGTACGGAGGCACTTACGCGCTGGAAATGGCGAGACCCACGAGCAACGTCGACGCGGTGCAAGCATGGGCCCTGGCTCCCAACGCCGACCGCGAAATCGCCACCGCTTTTGCGAAGGCGAAATTGGAACCGCTCCCATGGCTTGCGCTGGAAACCGGTGTCGAATTTCTGACATACGATACGACCTTCAAGGGCAGCACCACCTATAACTACACCGGCCCCGCTTATACGGGCTACACGGGTCAAGGCGTCAGCCCCAGCGCCGGCGTGACTGTCACCCCGCTGCCGGGCTGGCAGCTGTTTGGCCAGTATTCCACGGGCATACGTCCGCCCAGCTTGCGGGAGACCAGCTTCATCCGTGGAGACGCTATGTTCAACCCCGATGTCAAGGCCGAGGAGGCCAGCAATTTCGAGGTCGGCACCAATATTTTGAAGAACAGCATCTTCCTCGAAGGCGACAAGGCGCGTCTAAAGCTCGCCTATTTTGACAACACCACAAACGACTATATCGGCCGCGAATTTTATAACTGGTCGTATATGCGCCTATTCAACTACGATCACGTGCGCTTTCAGGGCGTCGAACTCTCCGGCGGGTACAGTTCGAAGCTCGGCTTTCTCGATTTCGGCTTCAATTACTATACCGACTTCGAGGCGTGCCTGAAAAACGGTACATGCATGAATTACACGAAGCAGGCGGATTACCTTGCCAACCAGATGCCCCCGAAATGGTCGACATCGGTGAAGGCGGGCGTGCATTTCTGGGATGAGCGCGCCACGATCGGCGGCCGCGTCACCTACATGAGCCAGCGTCTCGCGCCGCTGGTGCCGGATTCGAGCTATTTCTGGACCACAAAAGTTTGGGCCCCTTACACGGTCGTCGATCTCTTCGCCCAAGTGAAGCTAAACGATTCGGTAACAGTCGATGTGGGCGTCCAGAACCTGTTCGATGCGTATTACGTGGATGCGCTGAACAATACCGACATGCCGGCACCGGGCCGCGTGATCAGCGCCAGTCTCACGGCGAAGCTCGGCAGTTCAGAGCCGCTTCCGTGGGTATTTGGCGATGGGCCGGACGGCGATCCCGGCATGCCTTGGACCGGCTTTTATCTCGGCGCCCACCTCGGCTACGGCTACGGCACCACAAAGGGGACGACCACCGCCGCCGATGGCACTGTCACGACGAACGCGACGCAGGAATCCGCCGATCAGGATCTCGCCAACATCCTCGGCGGCGCACAGGTCGGCTACAATTACCAGTTCGGCAACGGCATCGTATTGGGCGTCGAGGCAGATTTCTCCCGCACGCCAATGGCAGATTATCGCGAGGTGATTTCGACCGAGGCAGAAATACTCACCACCCGTAAGATGCTGCAATCGCGGACGGACTACACGTTCGATTGGCTCTCCACCCTCCGCGCGCGCGCCGGTTACGCCTTCGACAATCTGTTCGTCTATGGAACAGGCGGCGTCGCCTTCCTCAAAGAGACCGAAGAGCGTATGCAGTATAGATCCAATATAGCTTCCTCATCCTATCCCGCCGGATACTATACAGAGACATTTTTTAGTGAAAAGGCCGACAATGTACGCACCGGCTTCACAGTAGGCGCGGGAGCGGAATATGCATTCTCCCGGAATTGGTCGCTGAAGGGAGAGTATCTCTTTGCGGACTTTGGCGCGGAAGATTTCATTTTCGACGAGGCCCGCGCTGGCGTAACGCAAACCTATTCGGTAACCACGCGCTGCTCCGCAAGCAATTATACCCCGCCATGTCGCGGGCAGAGAGAAAACATCACCACGACCTATCCGGGCTCGTCGGATACCGTCAACGGTCGCAAGGCATCGAACGACGCAGATCTGCACATGGTGAAGATCGGCCTGAACTACCGCTTCTGACAGTGCCTTGCATGACCGCGAGGGCGAGAAGCCCTCGCGAGCATCCTCAGACACCGTGCCACCTGAGCCCGAACCGAGGAGCAGAGCGGCGCAGCCCTGACGTGCACGCCACGAGACGAAGCGTGAACGTCGGTGGGGTTAATGCCAGGTGCGGCTCCCCCGGCGCCAAACCGAACTGGATCGAGAACGCCAGATTTGAGCTCTGCCGGTGCTGAAAGGTGTGGCGCTGGTGATTCCGAGCGGCCTTCTCAAAGAAAAAAAGCCGCCTCGACGAGCTGATCGGGTTCGCGAACGAGGCCGAACTCCTTTTCCAGCCGCTCGCATTCTGCCATGAGCTTGTTCCTGGCGCGCGAACGCTGGCCGCGCGCTCAAACTGCATCGCAATACGATCGACGCGGTCTATCACGAGGCAACGATGCAGGGCTCGCTCGTCACCGAAGCAGCGAGAGGCACCTTCGTTGTGGGCGATCTCCTCATAGAGGCGGGCGCATGGCGGAGCCGATCACCATCCCCTGTCGTCGGTAGTGCGAAAGCCTCCCCGGCAATGGCCGAACGGGAGATACTGCGCTTCTCCGATTTTCTTCTGCAGGCGGCTATGGCGATACGCGGGGAATTATGCACTTGACTAATCAGTCAAGTGCATAATTCCCCGTCTATTCCGCCCGGCAGAAGGTGCCAAAAGGGCTAGAAGAGCGCGTCGCGCAGGTCGTGGGAAGCGACAGGCCGAAGCTCTCCTGGTTGAAGCGATCCCTCGGCACGCGCGATTGGCGCGAAGCCAACATCGCCGCCAACCGATCCTAATGCAGTTCGACGCGGTCGTTGCCGAGGCGCGAAAGCCGCTTCATGAACGACTCGCGCGCGTGCTGACTGCCGCCGAGATTCATGAGATTGCCGCCTACCATTACGCGAGCCTTCTCGAGGAGGATGAAGAGCTCCGCCGCGAAGGCGACGGCTCCGACGAGGTGTACGCGTCGGTGTTCGGGCGTGTCTCAAGCCTGCTTACGGCGTCTCTGATCGACAGTTCGCGAAATCGGTTGAGACGATCGAATATGTCCTGCCTCTGGCGAAAGCAGCGATAGCGCGTGGCAACATAGCCTTCGTCGAGGACGATCTTGAAGAACTCGCGGAGGCGTTCGGGCTCAAGCTCGACAAAGGTAGTCTCTCTTATCGGCAGCTCGGTTTTGCCGTCCTGAAGGCTCATTTGCGGGCACTTGAAGATATCCAGAAGCGCAACGCCGGTGAAGTCGTCGACACCCCGGATGTAGCTGAGCCTCTCCTCCAAACTCCCGTCGCCGTTCACTCGCAATCGGCTGCCTCTCGGAAGCGCTCTGGCGTGACCTTCGAGGAGGTTTTCGAGAGCTGGAAGAAAGGTGGCACGAAGTCCGAGGCGACCATCAAGGAGTTCGCCTACTCCATCAGGCTGTTCGGCGAGTTCTTCGGCAGCAAGGTGATCGTTGACGTTTCCCGTTCCGACGTGCGCCAGTTTCGTGAGGCACTCCAGGTGAAGCCTGCGCGCGTTTCGGGCCAACTCCGCAACGCCACCCTTCCCGATCTCGTGAAATGGGCGGCCAAGAATAAGGGTGCAAAGCGGATTTCGGTCGGCACCGTCAACAAGATCCTCACCGCTCTTCAAGCGCTGGCAACCTGGGCTTACGACAACGGGCTCATCCCGGAGGACACGCCCTGGACCAACCCGTTCTCGCGCATGCTGCTCGAGGACAAGCCATCAGATCGCGAGCCGTGGACGCCCGAAGATCTTCGCGGGCTCTTTGCATCTCCCGTGTTCTCGGCTGGCGAGCGGCCACGCGGCGGCGGTGGAGACGCAGCCTATTGGCTGCCGCTTCTCGGGCTCTACACGGGGGCACGGCTCGGCGAACTCGCGCCTCTCACAGTTCGGGACATTGTGATGGACGATGAGACTGGCATCACCGCCATCAAGTTCTCGGAGAACGAAGAGGAGGGCCGTCGCTTGAAGACCATTTCGTCACGGCGCGTAGTGCCTCTTCATCCAAAGCTGGTCGAGCTTGGCTTCCTGGCTTTTATCTTGGCTCGACAGAAGGAAGCGGGAGCCGACGCGAGGTTGTTTTCGGCGCTCACAAGAGGACCAAAGGGCAGCTATGGCGACCACTGGTCGAAATGGTTCGGCCGTTACATCCGATCCATTGGCATTACCAACCCGGCAAGTGTCTTCCACTCCTTCCGGCATGGCTTCAAGGACGCGCTCAGGTCGGTGGGTGTCAGCGAAGAAGTCCACGACGCGCTCACCGGGCACGCCGGTACTGGCGGTGTAGGTCGCCGTTACGGCGCAAAGGACATGGTAAGACGCTTCGGCCTCAAGCGGCTCGCTGAAGCCTGGCCCTCGTCGATTATCCGAGTGTCGAGGTGCTGGTGAAGAAGTGAGGTTCCAAAAAACACAGTGTAACGAGCGGGCGCGGCGCGCGCGCCAGGTGCGCCTTTTGAACGGCTGATGAAGCCGCAACGCACCTGGCCTGACGCCCACGTGGAAAGAGCAACACGTGGATGCAACCTTCTGACAGAAGGAGAGCGCGCCCTATAGAAATGATGGGCGTTAAAGTCGCTGCGGTGCTGTTTTTACGGAGCTGCCGACCGAACCGGATTGACGATCGCGATGCCTGCGAAATCCTTCTCGTTGTCCGTGACGACGACGCAGCCGTTCACCTCGGCAGTGGCCGCGATGATCATGTCGAGCGCACTCCTCGGCCGTCCTTCCGCCTTGCCGTCCGCCATCAGCCTCGCCCATGCGATCGCCGCTCGCTCGTCGAACGGCAGAACACGGCCTGCGAACAAGGCCGCAGGCCCCTCCGCTCCCTCGAACCACGCCTCGAGCTGCGCTCTGCGCTTGCCTTCGGGCTTCTCGAGGATGCCGCGCCAGATCTCCGCGATGGTGAGCGAGGCGATGAAAAGGTCTTCGTCGGCCTGCTCGGCCATCCACGCCATGAGCGTTTCCGACGGCGCGGGCTTGACGAGATTGGAGATGATGTTCGTGTCGAGCAGCCAGGGCATCAAAGATCGACCGCGCGGCCGTCCTCACGGCTGCGTTCAAGGTCGAGATCCGCACCGACGAGCGGGGAGCGGCGCAACGCTGCAAGAATGCCGCCTGTTTTCGGGGTGCCACCAAGGTTCTCCGCCACGGTGGCACGAAGGCGCGATGCTTCCGGGCCGCCTTCCGCGAGACGACGTGCCAGCGAGCGGATGAGGTCACGATCCTTGTCGAGCCCGAGCACCTCGAAACGAGCGATGCCGCGCTCGGAAAGCCGCGACCGGTAGGTCTTGATTGCTCGACGCTGTGAGCTGCTGGTCATGGCGCGCTTCCTCTCTCATGTAACCGGTAATATAGCCAGAAACTGCCAATTCAACAAGGGGGCGCAATCAGGCGTCCGAGCAAGCACAACCTCGTAGACATATTCTCGCACATGGGGATCGCCGAGTTTTCCCAGAAAATGCCGTCCGAAGCGGCTCAGTAGACGCGGTAGATGCACAGTCTTCCGCGTGGGACACACCTGCGCCTGGTCTACTGCGTATAGCTCGGCGTGGCCTTGATGCCTTTGTCGGTGGCGATGCGATACACGCTGCTTCGCCCGATGCCGAGCCGTCGCGCCACCTCGGTCGGAGACACGCCAGCCTTAAGCAGCGCCTCGACCTCGGCCGATTTCGCCTGCGCGGTCGGCTTCCGGCCCTTGCGTTCACACCTCTGTCATGCCCCTCAGGCATTTTTACAGTCGGACGAAGGTGGGAGCCGGTTTACCGGCAATGGGCATGAGAAATTGGCCAGAAAAACGACGTCAACACGCACGCATCGAGATCATTCCGATGATTGATGTGATGATGTTTCTTCTTGTTTTCTTTGTTCTCATAAGCATAAACGTCCTTCCCGCGCTCGGACTTAAAATAAAGCCGCCGAGTTCTGCTTCGCCAGATCAGGTCACGGAACGCCAGCGCACGATGGTCGGCATAGACCGCGACGGCAAGATCTTCCTGGATGGGCAGCCAATCGACATCGCCGACCTTTCGGATCGCCTGCGAGCCCTCGAAGAGCCGAACAAGAAACTCGTCGTCGTCATCGCAGGCGATGAGGGCGCCGCATTGCAAAACGTCGTCAGCGTTCTCGACGCACTGAAGCTGGCGGGCGTCGCCAGTGCTCAGATCGTCGCTCGGCCGAAGTGACCCATGCATGGGCGAGCGCACCGAAATCATCAGCAACGCATCGGGGATCGTCATCATCGCGGTCCTGACGGCGCTCGTACTTCACTCGAAGCCAGCGCTTCCTGGTCCGGTTGTGGGGCCAGGCGAGCCGGTAGAGATTTCCCTCGAAGCCGCGCCGGAAGAGCCGAAAGAGCAACCGAAGGAGGAGAGTGCGGCCGCGCCGCCCCCTGCTTCGGAAGAGGTCAAGCCGCCCGAGGAGGTCACACCGCCTCCTCCTCCTCCTCCGCCGCCTCCACCGCCCGAGGAAACAGCACCGATTGCGGAAACTCCAGCGGCGACACCGACGGAAGAAGCTTCTGTCGTCCCTCCGGAACCGCTCGTCGATCCCGATGGAGTGGCGGCGGCGCAGCAACAGGCACGCGAGGCTGCGCGCGAAAAGGAGGCATCGGCCTTCCGTACATGCCTTCAGAAAAGCGCGCGCTATCCGTCATCGAAGGAGGCCAGAAAGCTTAAACCACACGGTACTGTAGTTCTCGAATTACATGTCCAATCTTGGGCGATTGGAGATGTAATCATCGTAAATAGTTCCGGCTCGACTATTTTAGACGAGGCGGCGAAAGCAAGTGTTTTAAAGTCTGGATGCGGGAAAAATAGTGAGTTCAGCATCCTATCGGGCAGCATAGCGTACTGAGTTTCAATAGGGCACTTTGGGGGAATATTATGCGTGGGACCATCCTGCGTGGCGTTAGCGCTACGTTACTATTCAGCACGGCGCTTTCAAGCGTCGCTTACGGCCAGACTACCTCGACGCCGGTGCCGGCCAATCAGCCGGCTCCGTCAGGCCAGACAGCCGCTCCGGCAACCGCCCAGAGCTTCGGCACGGTTTACGCGACCGAGCCGGTGAGGCGTCCGAGCGTTGCGCTGGCGCAGCCGGGCCTCACCGCATCGCCGACCGACTATGGCGCGCTTCTCCAGACCACGGCGGCCGCAACCGCTCCGGGCGGCACGGGCGCGGCGACCGAAGTCAAGGTTACGCCCGGCGGCGTGACGCGTCAGGACATCGGCGGCGGTTACATGATCCTCGAACAGGCGACGAAGACGCGCTCCACCGTGACGCGCGACGCCATCGACAAGCAGTCGCCGACGTCGAACCCGTATCAGATGATCAATCTTCTGCCGGGCGTCATCCAGTCGAGTTCGGACAACACCGGCCTCAACGGCGGCAACATCCGCCTGCGTGGCTTCAACTCGGACCACGTCGGCATGACCATCGAAGGCATGCCCGTCAACGACTCGGGCAACTATGCGCTCTACCCGCAGGAATACGTCGACTCCGAGAACATCCAGCAGATCTCCATCGCGCAAGGGTCGCCTGACCTCGACTCGCCGCATGTCGGCTCCGCAGGCGGCGTCATCAACATCTATATGCGCGACCCGTCGAAGGACGCAGGCGCGTATGCTTCCTTCTCGGCCGGTTCCGACGCGCTGCTTCGCTCCTTCACCCGCATCGAGTCCGGCGAGATCAACGGCGTCAGCGCCTATGTCAGCTACTCGAAGCTCTCGAAGGATCACTGGATCGGGCCGGGCAGCGACGATCGCGAGCATATCGACTTCAAGGCGAAGTGGGAGCTTTCGCCCGGCAACACGATCCGCTTTGCCGCGATCTACAACGACGCGCTGAACAATTTCTACGCAACCCCGACGAAGGCGCAAGCGGGTCAGCCTTACAGCACGTGGGGCTATAACACGACACCGAACACTAATAACTACTATGGCTACAGGGTCAATCCATTCAAGAATCTTATCCTGAGCGCTCCGTCCAATTTCACGCTCAACTCGAACCTGAAGTTCGACACCATCCCGTATTACTGGTACGGCTACGGTAACGGTGGCGGTACGTTCACTCTCTCAGAGAGCAGCTTTGACTTTGGCAACATGAAGGTCAGGGCCGACCTCAACGGCAATGGTAACACAACCGATACGATCCGTTACTACAACCCTTCCATCACCGAGACGCATCGCCCCGGCGTGATCAACAAGTTCACCTACGATTACGGTAATCACCAAATCGTCGCCGGTCACTGGTTTGAATATGCGATGCATCATCAGACAAATCCGTACGCCGCGCTAAACGCAAATGGAACGGTCGCCGATTATTTCGCGGATGCTGGTGGTATTCGCCTAACTGGCGGAACCTGCACCCGGTTCAACCCCATTCTGAAAACATACGACACCGCTACCTGTCCCACTGGCATGCTCCAGAGGACGCGCGACTTCCAGACGGATACCATGACCAACATGGTGTTCCTGGGCGACACCTGGAAGGCGACTGACAAGCTGACGGTGATGTACGGCGCGAAGCAGGTGTGGGTCAACCGCACTGTGGACAGCAACCTGCCGGGCGGCACCGAACAGAGCCTCTACGATACGGCGACGCTTCCGACTGCGGGCGTGCGTTACAAGCTCGACAACGACAACACGGTGTTCGCGAACTTTGCGACCTCCTTCCGTTCTCCGCCGAACTACACGCTCACGGCCGCGGGCGTCTACATCCCCAACACCACGGTTCCGATGGAAGAAGGCAAGTCCTTCGAAATCGGCCACCGCTACCAGGGCTCGACGTTTGCGACCTCGGTCACCGCGTTCTATGGCACTTTCCAGAACTACCAGGTTTCGACCAACGTCTATGACGACGCGAACACCAGTCAACTTGTCACAGTAAATGCGGGCGATGTCATCAACTACGGCATCAATGCCGAGCTTGGCCTGCGGCCGATCTATAATCTCCGGCCGTATGTCTCCGCCGAATTGATCCGCACCGAGATGCTCGACAACGGGATTGGGGCATACGGCACGCGTGGCGGCGCAAAGGTGAACGACTACCTTCGTACCAGCGGAAAGCAACTGCCGGGCACGCCGAACTATTCGTTCGGTTTCGGGCTCGACTATGACGACGACCACATCATCGGCAACATCGGCTTCAAGTGGATCGGCTCGCAATACGCGACCTTCATGAACGACGAGACGCTCGACTCCTTTGGCCGCGTCGACGCCATGATCGGCTACCGGTTCGACAACTTCGGTTGGCTGAAGCGTCCGGAAATCAAGCTGAACATCTACAATATCGCCAATACGGATGATTTGACCGGCGTCTACAGCATCAAGAACAACGCCAAGACGACGACCGGCGTGAATGGCTCGACGATCTCTTCGTCGGCTCCGACCTACTACCAGGGCCAGGGCGCTTCGTTCCTCGTGACCTTCAGCACAGGTCTCTAATAGTGAATATCGACACGGCATATTTCCACGAGTTGTGCATCACCATCCTCTACGGATCGGTGGTGGTGCTCACCTTCGTGGTGGTCGAGCGGCTCGTCTATTACGGGCTGCTCGCCCTTCGCACCAGAAAGCTCGGAGCCGTGATCCACGGCTCCGGACCGGTGCCTGCGACCGTATTCCGCTCGCGAGACCTGCTCACGCGGAGCCTCGCGACCTATGTCGGAGCGGTTCGGTCGCCCGGCGCGACTCGCGACGCGCTTGAAGACCTTTCCGCCAGCCTATTCATCAGGGTGAGCGGCAAGGTCGAGGCGCGGCTGTGGGTGCTGGACACCATCGTGACGGCGGCACCGCTTCTCGGCCTGCTCGGCACGATCCTCGGCATCATGGACACGTTCAACGCGCTGTCATCGGGCGGCATTTCCGATCCCGCCGCCGTCAGCCGTGGCATTGCCGCCGCACTGGTGGCAACTGCGGTCGGCATCGGTACCGCGCTTTACGCGCTGCTCGGGCTGAACCTCCTGCACCGCGTCGAGGGGCACCTGAACGACGAGTTCAAACGCCTCATCCTTGGCAGCCAGTCGCTACCCGAATCTGAGGTGAGGATTGCACTCAACGCGGCGCAAACCGATCATGTGGGTGAAGGCGGCGCTACACTGCGAACCGCAATGCAGGAGACGTAATTGACCATCGCAATAACCCGCCGCACCGCCCTTGGCGCGGCGGCATACCTCGCTACCCTCGGCTTGTCGGACGCGCTCGCAGCAGACTCTGGTCCGCGCATGCGCATCCGCCTGCTCGAAACCTCCGATCTGCATATGTTCGTGATGGATTGGGATTACTACCACGCCAAGCCCGATCCGACAGTCGGCCTGACGCGGGTTGCGACCCTCATCCGCGCGGCGCGACGCGAAAGCCCGAACGCGCTGCTGTTTGACAACGGCGATTTTCTGCAAGGCAACCCGCTCGCGGACTATATCGCTGCGCAACCGCCCGGCACCGAGCCGCATCCGCTTGTCGCTACGATGACGGCGCTCGGCTATGACGCAGCGGGCCTCGGCAACCACGAATTCAATTACGGCCTCGATTTTCTGGAGGCGACGGTCCAGAACGCGCCTTTCAGCTTCGTCTGCGCAAATGTCGTTCGCGCTGGCGGTGCACCGTTCCTTCCTTCGTACACCGTTCTGAAGCGCGTCTTCAAGGATGAGGCGGGCGCGGAGCACGAGTTGCGCATCGGCGTTATCAGCTTCTTGCCGCCGCAGATCATGTCTTGGGACAAGGCGCGCCTTGAGGGCAAGGTCGAGGCAAGCGACATCGTCCTGACGGCGAGGCGCCTCGTCCCCGAGTTGAGGGCGAAATGCGATGTGTTGGTCGCGCTCTGCCATTCGGGCATCGGAACCGGCGCATGGGCGGAAGGCGAAGAGCACGCCGCGCTTCATCTTGCCGCCGTGCCGGGCATCGACGCGATCCTCCTCGGGCACGCCCATCGCGTGTTTCCGGGAAAGGACTACGCCAGCGCCGACGGAGTGGACGCGGTTGCGGGGCGGCTTCATGGCGTGCCGGCGGTGATGCCCGGCTTCTGGGGTAGCCATCTCGGCGTCATCGACCTCGGCCTGAGGCGTGACGGCGAGCGCTGGATCGTCGAGAAGGCTGATGTCGAAGCCCGTCCGATCTACCGACGCGAGGGCGGCACGGTTCACGAACTGACCACCGCCGATGGGGCGGTGACGGCCTCCATCGCAGCTGCGCACCGGGGGACGTTGAGCTGGATCGAGCAGCCCGCGGGCGCGCTCGACGCTCCGATCCATAGCTATTTCGTGTGGGCGGGATACGATCCGACGACTGCGCTGGTGAACGCTGCGCAGATCGCTTACGCCAAGCCGCTCCTTGCCGCTGCCGGCTTTGGCGTGTTGCCGCTTTTGTCGGCCGCCGCGCCCTATCGCGTGGGCTATAAGCCTGACAGTTTCATCGACATCCCCGCAGGCCCGGTGCCGATGCGCGCGGTCGCCGACCTCTACATCTATTCCAGCAATACCGTTACCGTAGTGAAGGCGACGGGCGCCCAGATCGTCGCCTGGCTCGAATGGGCGACGCGCGTGTTCAATACGATCGATCCGTCCACCGCAGGCTCGCAGCCGCTCGTCAACAGAAAAATCCCGTCCTACAACTTCGACACGATTGCCGGTCTCACCTACGCGATCAATGTGACCAAGCCGTCGGGCCGCATCGCTGATGTCCGTTTTGAGGGAAAACCCCTCGACCTGACGCGCGAGTTCGCGGTAGTGACCAACAACTACCGAGCCGATGGCGGCGGCGGCTTTGCTGCGCTGAAGGACGCAGAAATTTTGCTCCGGGCGCCGGATACCAACCGCGATGCAGTCTTTCGTTATTTCAGGGCGAGCCCGACTGTCCATGTGCATGACACGACGCCGTGGCGGTTTGCTCCTGCCGAAAGGCCGGTTGAAGTGTGGTTCGACACCGGCAAGGCGGCCGTGCCGCTGATCGAGGGAAGCAAGGAACTCGTGCTCCTGGGCGACGGAGAGCCCGGCTATGCGAGGGTCGGGATGTCTCTTGGGCGAGAGATTTGATCCAACGGCTCCTACTTTTAAGCTACCGGGATGTGCCGCCACCAATCCGTGAGGTCCGTACACCCCACGAGATGACGCAGCCGGACATCGTCTATTGTGCAGTCGGGCTATGAATCCGTTCGCAAAAAGTGGATCAGGATGACGGGTTAGTGGTGGCAGGCGGAAATTGGGTCGATCAGTTCAAGCTTCCGCTCCCGACTGACGAGCGGCTGGCGGCCTTCTCCCGACGGGTTGATCGTATTGAAGACGCGCGCTGCCCATTCGAGCTAGGCTACAATCTCCGCACCCGTCG
>NZ_JFZJ01000075.1 GCF_000636015.1 Rhodomicrobium udaipurense JA643 | reverse complement strand
GAGGCGCTGGCGGGCGGTTCCGTTCCGGTCGAGACCGTCACCGGGCCGGTCAACGTCAAGATCCCGAAGCACTCGAACACCGGGCGCGTGCTGCGCCTGCGCGGCAAGGGCGTGCAGGGCAAGGCGAAGGGCGACCATCTCGTGGAGCTTCAGGTGGTGTTGCCGCCCGAGCCGGACGCCGCACTCGAAGACTTCGTGACGGCTTGGGAGCGCGACCATCCCTATAATCCGAGGCAGGGAGGCTAACATCATGATCGGCGAAACCGAGATTGTCGCCCGCTTCAGGCTCGACGAAAAAGTTCTCCAACGGTGGATCGCCGCCGGCTGGGTGAAGCCGAGGCGCGGCCCGGAGGGCTTCCTGTTCGACGAAACCGACATCGCGCGCACGCATTTCCTGTGCGACCTCAGCTACGACATGGACCTCGGCGACGAGGAGATGACTATGGTACTGTCGCTGGTCGATCAGCTTCATGGCGCGCGCGCGCTGCTTCGAGCGATGACCGAGGCGGTTCACAGGCAACCCGACAATGTCCGCGAAGCAATCCTGACACATGTCCGCGTCGTCGTAACCCCGCGCGAGTAGCGCGGCAACGCGCCGCTTCGCAAGTCGGCGATCCGCGTCCATTTTCTTGACGCGCGACAAAGCGCTCGCTTTATGCTCGGCGCGAGCAGAAGCAAGTGGCAGGGTGAGCGCGTGGCACCGACAATGAAGGACATCGTGCTGATCGGAGCGGGCCTCGCGCACGCCAACGCCTTGCGCGCGATCTGCAAGAGCGTGCACGACCATGCCCGCCTCACGGTCATCACCCGCCAGCCGCGAACGCCCTATTCCGCGATGCTGCCCGGCCTCATGGCGGGAATTTATTCGAGCGACGATATCCATATCGATGTCGCCGCGCTGTGCCGGTTCGCGGGCGCGAAGCTCGTCGTGAGCGAGGTGTCCGGTATCGATGTCGACGCGCGCCGCGTATTCTGCGAGGGGCGCGATCCGATCCCGTTCGATATTCTGTCCATCGACACCGGCTCGACGCCGAACACGCACGACGTGCCGGGCGCGCACGCGCATGCCGTCGCGATCAAGCCGGTGGACAAGTTCCTCGCGGGCTTCGAGGCGGCGCGGGCGCGGCTTCTGCAACGAGGCGCGGCGAAATTCGTGGTGGTTGGCGGCGGCGCGAGCGGCGTGGAACTCATCTGCACCATGGAGCGCGTGCTCCGCGCCGATCTGGAACGCGAGGGGCGCGACCCCGCCGCTGTCACCTTCACGCTGCTGACGCGGAAGGCGGCAATCCTCGACATGTTCTCGCGCGGATTGGGCACTCGCTTTGAGAAAATCCTGGCCGCGCGCGGCATCGAGGTCATCACCGGCAAGAATGCGCGCTGGGTTGAGGCGAACGCGGTCATCACGGATTGCGGGGCGGTCGTGCCCTATGACGAGCTCTTCTGGACGGTCGAAGCCTCCGCCGCGTCGTGGCTCGGCGATACCGGCCTCGCGCTGGACGAACGCGGCTTCATCGAGGTTCAGCCCACCATGGAAAGCACGTCGCATGCGGACGTCTTTGCGGCGGGGGACGTGGCGTCGTTCATCGGCCGCACCGTTCCGAAGGCGGGCATCTATGCCGTGCGCCAAAGCGTGGTGCTGGCCGAAAACCTTCGCGCAGCAGCCGAGCGCGCGCCGCTCAGGCCCTTCATCCCGCAGAAGCATTATCTTCAGCTCATCACCGCAGGCGAGCATTACGCAGTCGGCGCGCGCGGGGGCCTCAGCTTCGAGGGCCGCTGGGTCTGGCACCTAAAGGACCGCATCGACCGGGGCTTCGTCGGCGGGTTCAAAAAGCTTGCTCCGATGGCGGAAATGGTCAAGTCGGCGTGAAAATCGCTTGGCGGGGCGTCCGCCGCATCCCTTATCCGCCTGTGAAGCATACGGAGCCCCAATGCATCAGGCCGCATCCGCATCGAACAGCCGACAATCGAGCGCGGCGGAGAAGTTTGCCGATCCCATCTGGACCGCGAAGGGCGAGCGGCGTGCCTGGGTGCCGCTGACGCGCCTCGATACGGTGTGGTTCAACACCGGGACGCTATGCAACATCGCCTGCGAGCATTGCTACATCGAAAGCTCCCCGAAGAACGACCGCCTCGCCTGGCTGACCCTTGCCGACGCCCTGCCCTTTCTCGATGAGATGGCGCGCCTGCCGCGCGCTGTCTCGCTCGTCGGCTTCACGGGCGGCGAACCGTTCATGAATGCGGACTTCATCGCCATCCTTGAGGAAACGCTCGCGCGCGGCTTTGAGACGCTGACACTCACCAACGCGCTGAAGCCCATGGAACACCGCAAGGCCGACATCGCGCGGCTCGCGGCGGTCCACGGCCCGCGCCTTCGCATCCGCGTCTCGCTCGACGATTTCCGCGACGGCGTGCACGACCGCGAACGCGGCGGCGCGACCTTCGCCCGCGCGCTCGACGGGCTGGAATGGCTGTGGAGCGCGGGCGTTCGCGTGGAAATCGCCGCGCGGTCGCTTCAGGGCGACGACGAGCATTCGCTCCGGCGCGGCTTCGCGGCGCTGTTCGCTAAGCGCGGCATCGTGCTCGACTGCGAAAACCCGCAGGTGCTCGTGCTCTTGCCCGAAATGCGCACCGATGTTTCGCCGCCGGAGATTACGGAAGCCTGCTGGGGCATCCTTCGCAAGACACCCGACGACGTGATGTGCTCGAACGCGCGCATGGTGGTGAAGCGCAAGGGCGCGGCGCGGCCCGCTGTCGTCGCGTGCACGCTGCTGCCGTATGACGAGCGATTCGAACTCGGCGCAACGCTCGATGAGGCGTCCCGCGCGGTGCCGCTCGTGCATCCATGGTGCGCGACGTTCTGCGTTCTCGGTGGCGGCTCCTGCGGCTCGGCGCGGGCCGCCGGCTGATGAGCGCTCGACTGAAAAACCCGCTGTTCTGGCTCGCTCTCGTGGCAATCGGCCTCGCGATCACGGTGCACGTCATCGGCTGGCCGAGTTTTCTCACCTTCACGCATCTAAAGGCGCACCGGCAGGAGATCCTCGCCTTCGTCGCGGAGCATTACGCGCTATCCGCCGCCGCCTATGTCGCGCTTTACATTTTCGTGGTGGCGATGTCGCTGCCCTCTGCCGTGCTGCTGACGCTGACCGGCGGCTTCCTGTTCGGTGCGGTTGCGGGCACGATCCTGACCGTGGTCGGAGCGACGGCGGGCGCGGCGCTTGTCTTCCTTCTTGCGCGCGCGCTGGCGGGCGACACGCTCATCGATCGCTTCGGCGCGACGGGGCAAAAGCTCGTGCGCGAAATCCGCGCGAACGCATGGTCCTATCTGCTCGTGCTGCGCCTCGTGCCGCTGTTCCCGTTCTTCCTCGTGAACATCGTGCCTGCCTTCGCGGGCGTGCGCTTATCCACCTTCGTGCTGACGACGTTCTTCGGCATCATGCCGGGCACGGCGGTTTATTCAATGTCCGGCGCGGGTCTCGGCTCGATCCTCGATCGCGGCGAAACGATCTCGTTCAGCGCCATCATGACGCCCGAAATCCTCGCCGCGCTCATCGGACTTGCTGGCCTGAGCCTCGCCATGATCCCGGTAAGGCGCAGATTTTCACGGGCAGCCGAAGACAAGCAGGCACGGGAGGCGGGTGAAACACAGCCCGTTCGCGAGCATTCTCATTGACGTGGGCGTGCCTTTGCCGCACATCTAGCCCCAAATCTCGCATTGCAACACGACGGAAAGAAAGGCGCGGCTCGGCATGGACTTGCGCAACATCGCCATTATTGCCCACGTTGACCATGGCAAGACGACGCTTATCGACGTGCTTCTGAAGCAATCCGGTTCGTTTCGCGATAATCAGCGCGTCGCCGAACGCGCGATGGACTCGAACGACCTCGAACGCGAACGCGGCATCACGATCCTCGCGAAGGTGACATCCATTCACTGGAAGGATGCGCGCATCAACATCGTGGACACGCCCGGCCACGCCGACTTCGGCGGCGAGGTGGAGCGCATCCTGAACATGGTGGATGGCGCGATCGTGCTGGTGGACGCGGCCGAAGGTCCGATGCCGCAAACGAAATTCGTGGTGTCGAAAGCGCTGAAGATCGGCCTTCGCCCCATCGTCGCGATCAACAAGATCGACAAGCCTGAAGAGCGCCATGTCGAAGTCGTGAACGAGGTGTTCGACCTGTTCGCGAACCTCGACGCGACAGAAGAACAGCTTGAATTCCCGATTCTCTACGGCTCCGCGAAGCAGGGCTGGATGGCCGTCGATCCGCATGGCCCGAAGGAAAGCATGGCCCCGCTGTTCGACCTCGTGCTGAAACATTTCAGCCCGCCGAAGGCCGATGGCGGTCCGTTCCGCATGCTGGCGACCACCATCGAAGCCGATCCGTTCCTCGGCCGCATCCTCACCGGCCGCGTGTCGAACGGCATCGTAAAGCCGAACATGCCCATCAAGGCGCTGTCGCGCGACGGCAAGATCATCGAGCAAGGCCGCATCTCGAAGGTGCTCGGCTTTCGCGGCCTTGAGCGCACGCCCATCGACGAGGGAACGGCGGGCGACATCATCGCCATCTCGGGCCTGACCAAGGCCACCGTGGCCGACACGATCTGCGACATGTCCGAGACGCACCCGATCGAAGCGCAGCCAATCGACCCGCCGACTCTGACCATGACCTTCCGTATCAACGACGGGCCGTTCGCCGGTCTTGAGGGCGACAAGGTGCAGAGCCGCGTGATCCGCGAGCGTCTGTTTCGCGAGGCGGAAGGCAATGTGGCGCTGCGCATCGTCGAGACGCCGGACGCTGACGCCCTGGAGGTTTCCGGCCGTGGCGAGCTCCAGCTCGGCATTCTCATTGAGACGATGCGCCGCGAAGGCTTCGAACTGACGGTGTCGCGCCCTCGCGTGGTGTTCGCGACCGACCCGGAGACGGGCCAGCGACTCGAACCGGTCGAGGAAGTCATCATCGACGTCGACGAAGAGCACTCCGGCGCGGTCGTCTCGAAGCTGTCCGAGCGGCGCGGGGAGCTTATCGACATGCGGCCTTCGGGCGGCGGGCGTCAGCGGCTGACCTTCTACGTGCCGACGCGCGGCCTCATCGGCTATCAGGGCGAGCTTCTCACCGACACGCGCGGCACGGCGATCATGAACCGGCTGTTCCATAACTACATGCCGCACAAGGGCGACATTCAGGGCCGCCGCGCGGGCGTCCTCATCTCGAACAGCACGGGCGAGGCTGTCGCCTACGCGCTTTGGAACCTCGAAGATCGCGGGCCGATGATGATCGATCCGCAGACGAAGGTTTATCCCGGCATGATCGTCGGCGAGCACACCCGCGAAAACGATCTCGAAGTGAACGTCATCAAGGGCAAGCAACTCACCAATATCCGCACGACGAGCAAGGACGAGGCGGTACGCCTGACGCCGCCGATCAGAATGCCGCTTGAAAAGGCGCTCGCCTATATTCAGGATGACGAACTCGTCGAGGTGACGCCGAAGTCGATCCGGCTGCGCAAGCGCTATCTCGATTCGAACGAGAGGAAGCGCATGGAGCGCGCGGCGTCGACGGCGACCACGAGCTGACCTTTCTTCGGTCACTGCCAACAGATCAGAGCGCCGCGCGAGCGGCGCTTTTTTTATTGCCGCGCCTGATCGGCCCGCGCCAAGCCTCGCCCAAGACAATGTGATTTTTCCGTGTGGGTATGATGCGCCACAGTCTCGGACAGACGCGCCGCGTCGCGGAGCGTCCGTCCGCGCTTCGCCGTGGTGACGCGGGTGGCGAGACGCATCGCAAGGGGCAAGCGCATGAAAATCCTTTCCGGTCTGGCTGTCGGAGCGCTTGGCCTCGGGTCCCTCGTCCTCGCGGCGACCTTCATCCTGCCGTGGGCGGGAGGCTACGGTTATGCCGCGACGTTTTTTTACGCCTATGACTATGCTTGCCCCGGCAAAAGCGCACCGCTAACGCAAGATAACTACCGCGTGTTTCTACTGAATCGCGGATGCTCGCTCGATGATGCGGCGCAGGATCTCGCGCGGGAATATCGCAAGACGCCGGAGCGGGTCATGGCGCTCTATCGCGGCGAAGCGCAGCCGCAAAGCGCGGACGAGGTGATGATAACCGACGCGATCCGCGCCGAGTTGAAACAATCCTTCAAGCCATTCGCTCTGGCCGCCAACTGCAAGCCGGGCGAAATTTGCAACGAAGGCTTGTCGCCATTCTGGGGCGACGACGTCGTCAGCCGCCTTTTCGCGAAAGCGGGAGACCTCTATCTCGGCTATGCGGTGCCGATGTTTTACGACGGCCTTGGTATGGGCGCGCATCATATCGCAGCTGTGCTTGCCAGCGGGCCGCTTGCCAAGGGGGTATTGTTCGTCGTTTACGCCATCGGCGCAGCGTTCCTGCTAAATTTTGTATGGGGGCTGTTGCGCAAGGCGATATCGTAGATGCGCTTGCCAAGCCAGCGTTGAGGGCACGCGTCAGTCGGGCGTCGAGCAATCGGGCTCGGGCTTGCCCGCAGCACGCGCAGTTTCCTGCACGCATGTGTCGGTAACGGGCGCCGCGGTATCGGCGAGTCCGATCCACGCGCGCACGCGCCCCGCGTCGAAACCCGCTTCGCGGCGGCCGTCCACTTCCATCAGCGGGCGCCGTATCAGAAGATGATCGGCGAGCATGAGCGCGATGGCTTCCTCGGGTTCAAGCGTCGCGGGAACGATCTCGCCGGACTTCACGCGCGGCGAAGACATGTTGAACCACTCCGCCACGGGGCGCGCACCGAAAAAGCTCCTGATCCGCTCGCCGTCCCACGCTTCGTCGAGTATGCTGCGCACGTCGAGCGTATGGCCGCTTGCCTTCAGCAGCGCCTTCTGCCTCGCGTTGCCCGCGCAACCGGGTTTCTCCCAGAAGATGACATGCGCCATGTTGCCTAGCCCGATTGCCGCGCGGAAAGCCGCTTCGCCGCATCGGTCTTTGCGGGGCGCGGCTGCCCGTAGGTCAGCGCCGTGATGATAGCCTGCGCGATGTCGCGGCCGCCCTTGTCGATGCCCTCCCACGTGGCGCAACGGCCGCGCGGATCGATTTCGAGAATTTTCATGCCGGTAAACACCTCGGTACCATCGCGGACGATGCCGCGCACGATGCCGTCGATCGGTGCCGTCACCGCTTCGCCGTTCAGGACGCCGACCGGAAAATTCTTGAAGACGCGCGTGCCGATTTCCACGGCGCAATGCCAGCGGCCCGCAGACTTCGCAAAGGCAAAGCGCTCGGTTCCGACGCCGCCGAGACGGCGCTCCTTCGAGGCGGGGGCAGCGGTGCGGCCCGCGAAAAGTGTGATGCCGTTTTTCGTGGGCTGTGTCTCGATGGCGATGTCGCAATTCTCGCCGACGCTGAAGCCGGGGCCAACGCCAACGGTGATGCCGGCGAGATGGCGGATATCCGGCACGACGGCGCGATCCTGCATGCGGGCGTCGACAAGGAGATGCACGGTCGCCATGGGAATAAGATCGAGCAAACCAAGCCGCGTGACGGCCACGCAATCGCCGCTGCCCAGCAGCATCGCGGTTGCAAGCGTCGTTTCGGCGTATTTGGCTTTGACGCCATCGAGTTCGGCGCAATCCCCGAACAGGGCGTCGTGAAAGGCCATCTGCCGCCGGATCACGGGCGGGTGCGGATCGTGGGAGAGGACGGCGCTCCAGCCTGCGCGATAAAGATCGACGGCGATGGCCGAGGCGATCTCGTTCGTACCGAGGATCACCGCGAAGGCCGAGCGGAAGCTGCGGGGCGAGTGAGGGGGACGCGGCATTATGGTCATGATGGACCCCATGGCAGGGACCGGAGACGCAGCCTTTGCGGCCACGCTCTCCGGCACCTTTAATGCCGCTTGTTAGACCGGACGGTGCTCGTACTTGTTGCGGACCGGCAGCATGATGCCGAGCCCTTCCTCGTAGGTGATCTCCGGGTAGCTCTCGTCGAAGGAAGCGGCGGCGTCGGCAATCGAATCGAGCTTGCCAGCGGTGTCCTTCTTCTTCAGCGTCTGCTTGTCGAGATAGAGCAGGTCGAGGATCTCGGCGTAAACGCCCGCTTCGTCGATCGGCAGGATGTAGAACGTGATGCCGTTATAGGACGCGCGGAACTTCTTCGAGATGTCGATATTGTTGCAGTACAGGAAGTACTTGCCCGAGGGCGTGAGAGCATCGCCCAGCGCGTCGGCGACGTCCTTCAGATACTCGAAAGAATGCAGATATGTGGTGAAGAACGAGAGGGTCGTTTCGCCTTCCTGCGAGACAGCCATCACCTGATCGATCTTCAACTCCGGCGGACGTGCTTCGTCGGCGAGCTTCGGCGCAAACTTCAGCGCGATGTCGCCGCGAAAACCGAAGCGGCCAGCCTTATGGGTCGGCGCCTTCAGAATCGGGTTCATCAAACGCCCTTCGGCTTCAAGCTTTGCGAATCCCGTGTTGGTGATGTCCGTCATTCTTATTTTTCCTCGTCGTTGCGGAGATGATCCGCGAGTTGATAAAGCCGTTCTTCCAGTTCCGAGCGGATCTGTTCGTCAGTCACCACTGCGTGCAAGGCTTCCCGCATGCACTGCATCCAGGCGTCGCGCTCGGTCGCGCCGATGGGCATGGTGGCGTGGCGCGATGCCAGGCCGGACTGCCCGAGCGGCGTTGAGATTCCCGCAGGTCGGTTGAGCCACTCGCTGAAGTAGCGTTTCATGACGCCCTTCGTTTGCGCGAGGTCTTCCCGATGCAGGTCGCGAACCGCGCGTGCCTCTGGCAACGCGTCCATCCGCTTGAAAAACTCTTCGATGATACGGTCAACGGTTTGAGAACCGCCGATCTTGTTCAAATAAGTCATAGTCAGGCCCGTCTATGTGTGGCGAAGGATAAGCAACCTTCATACCAAATCAATTTGGCAAGAGCATGGGTCACTTTTCAATGACTTATGTCACTTGCCATGGGGACATGTCGCAAGAACGACAGCGCGTGTCAGACTTCACACACCGGAACCAGTCCTTGGTATGCGCGGAAACAGCTGCACCTTCGGCTTCGCGCTGAGGCGGCCGAGCAGGATGTCGGTCTGTCGCCGGACGGCCTCGATGGTCAGCGGTTGGGGAATGATCGCGTGCGCGCCCGCACCCACCCAGGCTTTGGCGTCTCCGCTGTCCTTCTCTTCCACGACTATGGCGACTTTGGCGCCGGGCAAGCGATCGGCGATGTCCTGAAGAACGGACAGCCCCTGCGCCTTCACAAGAGCTGCATCGACGAGCAGGAGATCCGGTTTCCATTCAGCACCCTTCTCGAAGGCCGCGTCGATGTCGCGCAACTCGTGCGTCTCGTTCCCGTCGGTCAGCATGAATGTCAGGATCGCACTCGTCACCTCGTCGCCCGATACGACGAAGACGCGCTTGTTATCCGTTCGCGATGTGTCGACGCCGATGCGCATCGTGTCTTCTCCTTGCTGATGGCCGAAGGCGATAATCTATCCCAATCCTGCAATTTCCGCGCCCGTTCGCTTCCGGTGCCTGTCCGTTTTCATACACGCGGGTGCCGCGTGTCGGCTTTGAAACACGTCCGCCAAGCCGCCTTTTGCGACATTCTTTCGTTAAGTCCTTTTTAGAACGGTTCTTTCGGGATTGGCACGGCGCTTGCTCTTAATGGGCTGCGGGCGAGGAACTGCCAGATGCTCCGCCCTTTCGAGGAGCAAATGCCCCGCACCTGAGCTGTTGGCGACGGCGCTCGTTGGGCGTTTCGATCACTGGCGATGAATACGCTTCCGGCCGACTGGCCGGTTGCGACACGTACGGACTACGAAGGAGACTTGCAATGGCATTGCGCCAAATCGCATTCTACGGAAAGGGCGGTATCGGTAAATCGACTACCTCCCAAAACACGCTGGCGGCGCTCGCCGAGATGGGGAACAAGATCCTCATCGTCGGTTGCGATCCGAAAGCTGACTCGACCCGCCTTATCCTTCACGCTAAGGCCCAGGACACCATCCTGAGCCTTGCGGCTGAGCACGGCTCCGTCGAGGATCTCGAACTCGAAGACGTGATGAAGATCGGCTATCTCGGCATCAAGTGCACCGAGTCGGGCGGTCCGGAGCCAGGAGTTGGCTGCGCCGGTCGTGGCGTTATCACCGCCATCAACTTCCTTGAAGAGAACGGCGCTTACGACGACGTTGACTACGTTTCCTACGACGTGCTCGGCGACGTGGTGTGCGGCGGCTTCGCGATGCCAATTCGCGAAAACAAGGCGCAGGAAATTTACATCGTCATGTCGGGCGAGATGATGGCCATGTACGCGGCCAACAACATCTCGAAGGGCATTCTGAAGTACGCCAATGCCGGCGGCGTGCGGTTGGGCGGCCTCGTTTGCAACGAGCGCAAGACCGACAAGGAATACGAGCTTGCGGAATCCCTCGCGGCAAAGCTCGGCACCAAGCTCATCCACTTCGTGCCGCGCGACAACATCGTGCAGCACGCCGAGCTGCGCCGCATGACCGTGATCGAATATGCCCCGGATTCGGGTCAGGCCGGTCACTATCGCACCCTCGCGACCAAGGTCCATGCGAACGCGGGCAACGGTGCTATCCCGACCCCGATCACCATGGACGAACTTGAAGACCTGCTCATGGAACACGGCATCCTGGAACAGGTCGACGAGTCGATCGTCGGCAAGACGGCCGCCGAACTCGCGGCGTAACCCTCGGGCCGCAAGGCCCATTCGCTAAGCGTCCCCGTCAGCCCCCTCTCAGAGGGCTGACGGTGGGAACGCAAAACCCAGTTTGAAAGGCTAGCGGCATGAGCCTGGGACTCGCAGAATCAGAAGATCTAAAGGCTAAGAACAAGGCACTTGTTGAAGAAGTGCTGAAGGTTTATCCGGACAAGACGGCAAAGCGTCGTGCGAAGCATCTTGGTGTTTACCAGAACGGCAAACCCGACTGCGGCGTGAAGTCCAACATCAAGTCGATCCCCGGCGTCATGACAATCCGCGGCTGCGCTTACGCAGGCTCGAAGGGCGTGGTCTGGGGTCCGATCAAGGACATGATTCATATCAGCCACGGCCCGGTGGGTTGCGGTCAGTATTCCTGGGGTTCGCGCCGCAACTATTACGTCGGCACGACGGGCATCGACAGCTTCGGCACGATGCAGTTTACTTCCGACTTCCAGGAAAACGACATCGTTTTCGGCGGCGACAAGAAGCTCTCCAAGCTGATGGATGAAGTCCAGGAGCTTTTCCCGCTTAATAAAGGCCTTTCGGTGCAGTCCGAATGTCCGATCGGTCTGATCGGCGACGACATCGAAGCTGTCTCGAAGAAGAAGTCGAAGGAATATGGCGGCAAGCCGATCGTTCCGGTCCGCTGCGAAGGATTCCGCGGCGTATCGCAGTCGCTCGGTCACCATATCGCGAACGACGCGGTTCGGGACTGGGTCTTCGACAAGGCTGAAGGCAAGCCCGCGCGCTTCGAAGCCACGGAATACGACATCGCCATCCTCGCCGACTACAACATCGGCGGCGACGCCTGGGCCTCGCGCATTCTGCTCGAAGAAATGGGCCTCCGCGTTGTTGCGCAGTGGTCGGGCGACGGCACGATTGCCGAGCTTGAAGCCACGCCCCGCGCGAAGCTGAACGTGCTGCACTGCTACCGCTCGATGAACTATGTGGCGCGCCACATGGAAGAAAAGTACGGGGTGCCGTGGGTTGAGTACAACTTCTTTGGTCCGACGAAGATCCTCGAGTCGCTGCGCAAGATCGCCGCTCAGTTCGACGACAAGATCAAGGAAAACGCCGAGAAGGTCATCGCGAAGTACCAGCCGCTTATGGATGCGGTCGTCGCGAAGTATCGCCCGCGCCTCGAAGGCAAGAAGGTGATGCTGTATGTAGGCGGCTTGCGTCCTCGTCACGTCATCGGCGCTTACGAAGATCTCGGCATGGAAGTTGTCGGCACGGGCTACGAGTTCGCGCACAACGACGACTACCAGCGCACGACGCACTACATCAAGGACGGCACGCTCGTTTATGACGACGTTACCGCCTACGAGCTTGAGAAGTTCGTCGAAGCGATCAAGCCGGACCTCGTCGGCTCGGGCATCAAGGAGAAGTACGTCTTCCAGAAGATGGGCATTCCCTTCCGCCAGATGCACTCGTGGGACTACTCGGGTCCTTATCACGGCTACGACGGCTTCGCGATCTTCGCTCGCGACATGGATATGGCGATCAACTCGCCGATCTGGAAGCTGAACAAGGCGCCGTTCTAAGCCGGAACGAACGATACACACGCGAAAGCGGTCCGCCCTCGCTGAGGGCGGAGACCGCGAACCGGAGCGGCTTGCCCGCGAGCTGAGAGACTGAAGGTCACACAATGGTTCAGAATGCAGAAAACGTCGTTGACCATTTCCAACTATTCCGTGGACCGGAATACCGGGAAATGTTCAAGAACAAGCGCGACAACTTCGAAAACGGCACCCCCGAAGAGGAAGTAAATCGCGTTGCCGAATGGACGAAGACGGTTGAATACCAAGAAAAGAACTTCGCTCGCGAAGCTCTGACGATCAACCCGGCGAAGGCCTGCCAGCCTCTCGGCGCGGTGTTCGCGGCGGTCGGCTTTGAGGGCACGCTGCCCTTCGTCCACGGTTCGCAGGGCTGCGTGGCGTACTATCGCTCGCACTTCTCCCGCCACTTCAAGGAGCCGACCTCTGCGGTTTCCTCGTCGATGACGGAAGACGCGGCGGTGTTCGGCGGTCTTACCAACATGGTGGACGGCCTCTCCAACGCCTACAACATGTACAAGCCGAAGATGATCGCGGTGTCCACCACCTGCATGGCGGAAGTCATCGGCGACGACCTGAACGCCTTCATCAAGACGTCGCGCGAAAAAGGTTCGATCCCGCAAGACTACGACGTGACGTTTGCTCATACGCCTGCGTTCGTCGGCAGCCACATCACCGGCTACGACAACACCATGAAGGGCGTGGTCGAATATTTCTGGGGCGGCAAGGCCGGTCTTGCGCCGAAGCTTGAGCGCACCCCGAACAACTCGATCAACTTCTTCGGCGGCTTCGACGGCTATACGGTCGGCAACCTGCGCGAAGTGAAGCGCATCTTCGACCTGATCGGCGCCGAATACACCATCATCGGCGACAACAGCGATGTGTGGGATACGCCGGCCGATGGCGAATACCGCATGTATGACGGCGGCACGAAGCTTGAAGACGTCGCCAACGCGGTGAACGCCAAGGCCACGATCTCCATGCAGCAGTACTGCACGGAAAAGACGCTCGACTACATCAAGACTTGGGGCCAGGAAACCGTTGCGCTCAATCATCCGATTGGCGTGGCTGGCACCGACAAGTTCCTGATGGAAGTTTCGCGCCTCACCGGAAAGCCGATCCCGGATGCGCTGAAGAAGGAGCGCGGCCGCCTCGTCGACGCGATCGCCGACTCGCACAACCACATCCACGGCAAGAAGTTCGCGATCTACGGCGATCCGGATCTCTGCCTTGGCGTTGCTGCGTTCCTGCTCGAACTCGGCGCGGAGCCGACCACGATCCTGTCCACCAACGGCGGCAAGTCGTGGGAAAAGAAGGTTCGCGAACTGCTCGCCTCCTCGCCCTACGGCAAGGATTGCGAAGTGTATGCGGGCAAGGATCTCTGGCACATGCGCTCGCTGCTCTTCACGCGCCCGGTCGATTTCCTCATCGGAAACACCTATGGCAAGTATCTTGAGCGCGACACCGGTACGCCGCTGATCCGTCTCGGCTTCCCGATCTTCGATCGCCACCATCTGCACCGCTACCCGGTGTGGGGCTATCAGGGCGCGCTGAACGTCCTCGTCTGGATCCTCGACAAGGTCTTCAGCGAGATGGACGCTCACTCGAACGTGGCCGGCAAGACCGACATCAGCTTCGACATCATCCGCTAAGCGATATGCGATGGCCCGCTTCCCGCGGGCCATCGCCGGAATACGCGGTTTCGACCGCAAGCCTTCGGAGAATTGCATGAGCACGGTGGCGAACAAGATTCAGGACGTTTTCAACGAACCCGGCTGCGACATCAATCAGGGCAAATCACAGAAGGAGCGCAAGAAGGGTTGCTCGAAAGCGTTGCAGCCTGGCGGAGCCGCTGGCGGATGCGCCTTCGACGGCGCGAAGATCGCGCTTCAGCCCATCACCGACGTCGCCCACCTCGTGCACGGCCCCATCGCCTGCGAGGGCAATTCCTGGGACAACAGACATTCCTCCTCATCGGGCTCGCAGCTCTACCGCATGAGCTTCACCACCGACATGAGCGAGCAGGATGTGATTTTCGGCGGCGAAAAGCGTCTCTGGAAGTCCATCAAGGAAATCGTTGAGAAATACGCACCCCCTGCCGTCTTCGTGTACCAGACCTGCGTGCCCGCCATGATCGGCGACGACATCGACGCGGTCTGCAAGAAGGCGAGCAAGAAATTCGGCACGCCGTGCATTCCGGTGCAGGCCCCCGGCTTCGTCGGCTCGAAGAGCCTCGGCAACAAGCTCGGCGGCGAGGCGCTGCTCGATCACGTCATCGGCACCGAGGAACCCGACTACACAACGCCCTACGACATCAACATCATCGGTGAATACAATCTCGTCGGCGAATTGTGGCAGGTTAAGCCGCTTCTCGACGAACTCGGCATCCGCATCCTCGCCTCCATCTCCGGCGACGCGAGATATCACGAAGTCGCCCGCTCGCACCGCGCCAAGGCCGCGATGATGGTGTGCAGCCGCGCCATGATTAACGTCGCGCGCAAGATGGAAGAGCGCTACGGCATTCCTTTCTTCGAGGGATCGTTCTACGGCATCGGCGACATGAGCGACACGCTCCGTCAGATGGCCGCGCTTCTCGTGAAGCAGGGCGCTCCAGACGACATCCTCGCCCGCACCGAAGCGGTGATCGAGCGCGAGGAAAAGAAGGCCTGGGCCAGCATCGCGACCTTCCGTGAGCGGCTTCTCGGCAAGCGCGTTCTCCTCATCACGGGCGGCGTGAAAAGCTGGTCGATGGTCGCCGCGCTTCAGGAAGGCGGCATGGAGATCGCTGGCACCAGCGTGAAGAAGTCCACAAAAGAGGACAAGGAAAAGATCAAGGAGATCATGGGCCAGGACGCGCACATGATCGAAGACATGAAGCCGCGCGAGATGTACGCGATGCTGAAGGGAGCGAAGGCCGACATCATGCTGTCGGGCGGCCGCTCTCAGTTCGTCGCGCTGAAGGCGAAGATGCCGTGGCTCGACATCAATCAGGAGCGCCACTACGCCTATGCGGGCTATGTCGGCATGGTGGAACTCGTCCGCCAGATCGACAAGGCGCTGTCCAATCCCGTCTGGCAGCAGGTCCGCACCGCCGCACCGTGGGACGAGGTGAGCTGGGAGACGCGCGCCGATGAGGCAAACGCCGCCGAAGCCGCGATCCTTGCGGCCAACGCCGAGGCGAAGGCCAAGGCCGACCGCGCGAAGATCCTCTGCAACTGCAATGGCGTCGAAACCGGCTTCGTCGAAGACATCATTCGCGCGAACAAGCTGACGCGCGCCGAAGATGTCGCCGCCTATGTCAAGATCGGCACCGGCTGCAAATCCTGCGCCCCGCATCTCGACGCGCTTCTCGAACGCATCAACGACGCGGACGTCGTCCCCGCAAACTCCAACAAGGCTGCGTGAGGAGACCATGGCGCGCGTTGAACTCTCGAAGAAAGCCTGCTCGGTCAATCCGCTGAAGATGAGCCAGCCCGTCGGCGGCGCGCTTGCCTTCCTCGGCCTCAACAAATGCATGCCGCTTCTGCACGGTAGCCAGGGCTGCACCTCCTTCGGGCTGGTGCTGTTCGTGCGCCATTTCCGCGAGGCGATCCCGATGCAGACGACCGCCATGAGCGAGGTTTCGACCGTGCTCGGCGGCTTCGAGAACGTCGAACAGGCCATCGTCACCATCGCAACCCGCACGAAGCCGGAGGTCATCGGCATCTGCTCGACGGGCGTCACCGAGATCAAGGGCGACGACGTGGACGGCTTCCTGAAGCTCGTGCGGCAGAACCATCCCGAACTCGACCACGTCAAGCTTGTCTACGTCTCCACGCCCGAC
>NZ_JFZJ01000074.1 GCF_000636015.1 Rhodomicrobium udaipurense JA643 | reverse complement strand
AAGATGCCCGACATGGTCATCACCACGTCGATGCGCGGGCGGCCGAGTTCTTCAAGCGGTACGAGCGAGGCACCGGACACGCGACCATAGCTGTCGAGGCGCGGACGCGCGCCCATGAGCGCCAGAGCCTGCGCGATCGGCTCGCCTTCCGTCTTGAGGTTGTCGGTGCCCCACAGCACGAACGCGACCGATTCGGGTAGGGCGTTGCCCTCTGCCATGTGGCGGTCGAGAAGCCGCGCGGCCTGTTTCTCGCCTTCCTTCATCGCGAATACGCTCGGGATGCGGAACGGGTCGAAGCCGTGGATGTTGCGGCCGGTGGGCAGGATGTCGGGATTGCGGATGATGTCGCCGCCCGCGACGGGCTTTATATAGCGGGCGTCGAGTGCGCGCACGATGGCGGGCAGTTCCGCGTCCTCGCCAAGATAATTGTACATCTGCGCCAGCTTTGCGAGCTTGCCGATGTTCTGCTCGGAGCGTTCGAGGCCGGCGCGCTTCAGCGCGTCCTCTGGCGACTGGCCGCCCGCTACGGCGCGAATCAAATCGTGAGGCGGGCTGAAACCGTCGAGCGCCTCGGCGGCGAAGGTCAGAAGGTCGCGCCGCTCGTCGTCGGTCGCTGTCTTGCCGACGACGTGGAGGCCGTGCGGGATCAGCGTCTCTTCAAGCTCGATCACGGCGTTGATGAGCGCCGCCACCTTGCCCTCGACATCGGCGGCGGGCCATTGCGGCTCGGCCTCAGCCAGATCGACGGCGGCGGCCTGCGCCTGAATGAGCGTCGCCAGCGCTTCCTTCTCCGCTTCGGCCGTGTCGGGCACGAACTCGCGCCAGCGTTGCACCGAAGCCTTGAGGTCGAGCAGGCCGCGATAAAGCCCCGCCTGCGTAACGGGCGGCGTCAGATAGCTGACGACCGTCGCGGCGCTGCGGCGCTTAGCGAGCGTACCTTCGGACGGGTTGTTCGCGGCATAGAGATAGAAGTTCGGCAGGTCGCCGATAAGGCGATCCGGCCAGCAATCGCCCGAAAGGCCGGTCTGCTTGCCCGGCATGAATTCGAGCGCGCCATGCGTGCCGAAATGCAGAAGCGCGTGCACGCCGAAATCGTCGCGCAGCCAGCGGTAGAAGGCCGAGAAGGCATGCGTCGGCGCGAAACCGCGCTCGAACAGCAACCGCATCGGGTCGCCCTCGTAGCCCATCGCGGGCTGAATGCCGACAAACACATTGCCGAACGTCTCGCCGAGCACGAACACCGTCGCGCCATCGGTTTGCTGGCGGCCGGGCGCGGAACCCCACGCCTTTTCGATCTGCGGCAGCCACTTCTCGGCGCGGATGTAATCGTTGACCGGGATGCGGGCGAGCACGTTGGCGGGCGTGCCGTAGCGGGCGGAGTTGCCGCCGATGACGCGCTCGCGCAGCGCATCGACCGACTCCGGCACCTCAACCGTATAGCCCTCGGCCTTCAGCCGCTTAAGCGTGTTGTAGAGCGACTCGAACACCGCAAGCGACATCGCCGTGCCGATATTGCCAGCATTCGGCGGGAAGCAGAACATCACCACGCCGAGCTTGCGCTCCGCGCGCTCGCTCTTGCGAAGCGCGATCAGACGCTCGATGCGCGAAGAAATCATTTCGGCGCGCTCGACGCAGGAATGCATGTCGCGCGCGGTCGACGTCGGGAAGACGCAGCCGAGTTCGCAGCCGGCGCACGGCACGTCGGTGCAGTCGGAACGACCGCCGAACACCGCCGGACCCGTGGCGCCGTCAAGCTCGGGGATTGCGACCATCATGGTGCTTTCCACCGGCATGAGGCCCCGCACGTCGCCCGCCCATTGCTGGAGCGTCTGGAATTCCACCGGCTGGACGGAAATATAAGGAACGTCGAGCTTCGCGAGGATCTCCTGCGCGCCCTTGGCGTCGTTGTAGGCCGGGCCGCCGACGAGCGAGAACCCCGTGAGCGACACGAGCGCGTCGATCTTCGACGTACCGTTCTCGATGAAATAGCGCTCGATGGCCTCGCGCGCGTCGAGGCCGCTCGCGAACACCGGGATCACGTTCAGGCCGCGCTTTTCCAGCGTCTCGATCATGCCGTCGTAGTGCAGCGAATTGCCCGCGAGCACGTAGGAGCGCATGACGAGCACGCCCACGGTGCCCTTGTCGCTGCCCTTTGCGTACGGCAGTTCGTCGATGCTGTGGCCGACGCGATGCTTCAGCGTCGGATGGTAGACGCCGACCTCCGGATATTCGACCGGCTCGGCCGCGCTGATCTTGCCGCGCAGCGCCTGACGCGGGCCGCTCGCATAGCGGTTCACGAGGTAGCGCACCATGTGCGCAATGTTGTCGTCCGAGCCTGCGAGCCAGTATTGCAACGTGAGGAAGTACGCCCGCACGTCCTGCGCGGCGCCGGGGATGAAGCGCAGGATCTTCGGCAAGCGGCGCAGCATCGCCATCTGTTTCGCGCCGGCGTTCGAGGGCTGGCTCTCGCCTTCCTTCTTCTTCGGCTTCAGCTTCTTCAGCAGCGAGAGGACGCCCTTGTCGGAGCCGTCCATGTTGAAGCCGCCCATCTTGGTGACGCGCGCAACTTCACTTGCCGACATGCAGGCGATCATGGCGTCGCAATGGTCGCGGCGCGCTTCGAGCGCAGGCAGAACCGCCTTGATGTGCTCCTCGATGAACAGCATCGTCGTGAGGATGATGTCGCCCTCGCGGATGTCGTCGAGGCACTCGTCGAGAAGCTCGGGGTTCTGGCCCCACTCGCTCGCGGCGTGAAGCGTGATGCGAAGGCCCGGCAACTCGTCTGCCAGCGTCTCCTTGGCACGCTCGACCGCGCTCGCCAGATGGCTGTCGAGCGTTACAATGACGAAGCGCACGGGTGTGCTGCTAGCGGCTGAAGTGCGCTTTTGCATCGTAAAGTGTCTCTACCGTGATGTTCGAGATGCCTTTTTCGGCGGCGTAGCGCTCAGTGTTCCGTTTCGCCTTGCCGCGAACGAAAAAAGGAATTTTGCGAAGCTCGGCCTCGGCGTCAGCGAGCCATACGAGCGCGGACGGCGTGGCGGGTGTTTCGGCGGCCTGATGGGCGGGCGCAACCTCTGCCGGGGCAGCGACCGCGAGTTCCCGTGGCGCAGGCGCTTCCTTCGCGGCTTGCGGCGCGGCGCCGAGATGCGAAGGAGCCTCCTGAAACTCGAAATCCTCGCGGAACATGCGAAGCAAATGCTCCTCAAGGCCCATCATGAGCGGATGCACCCAGGTGTCGAAGAGCACGTTCGCGCCTTCGAAACCCATCTGCGGCGAGTAGCGCGCGGGGAAATCCTGCACATGCACAGGTGCGGAGATCACGGCGCACGGAATGCCGAGGCGCTTGGCGATATGCCGCTCCATCTGCGTGCCGAGCACGAGTTCAGGGTTGCTGTCGCGCACCGCGGCTTCGACTTCGAGGTAATCGTCGGTGATCAGCGGCTCGACGCCATATTCGGCGGCGGCGGCGCGAATCTCGCGGGCGAATTCGCGGCTGTAAGTGCCGAGGCCGACGACCTGAAAGCCGAGTTCCTTCGAGGCCACGCGGGCGGCGGCGAGCGCATGCGTCGCGTCGCCGAAGATGAAAACGCGCTTGCCCGTGAGATATGTCGAGTCGACCGAGCGAGAGTACCAAGGCAACCGCGTGCGCTCCGGCACGTCGGCGGAGACGCCAGCGATCTGCGCGACCTCGGCGATGAAGGCGCGCGTCGCGTTTACGCCAATGGGAACGGTCTTCGTATAGGGCTGCTTGAACGCGCGCTCCAGCCACTGCGCCGCAGACAGCGCGTGCTCGGGATAGAGCACAACGTTGAAATCGGCATCCGGGATGCGCTGGATGTCGGCGGGCGAGGCTCCGAGCGGCGCCACCACGTTGACGCCGATGCCCATGCTTTCGAGGAGGCGCGTGATTTCGATGATGTCGTCGCGATGGCGGAAGCCGAGAGCGGTCGGGCCGAGCAGGTTCGCGAGGGGGCGCTCGTTCTTCGGGCGCTCCTGCCCCTGACGCGGTGACGCCAGCGTGCGAACGATGCGGTAGAAGGTTTCGGCCGCTCCCCAGTTTTCTTTCTTCTGATAGGCGGGCAGTTCGAGCGGGATTACGGGAACGGGCAAGTGCAGCGCGTCGGCGAGGCCGCCGGGGTCGTCCTGAATGAGTTCGGCCGTACATGACGAGCCGACAAGCATCGCCTGAGGCTTGAACCGCTCATACGCATCGGCGAGCGCCGACTGAAAAAGTTCCGCCGTGTCGGTGCCGAGATCGCGCGCCTGAAACGTCGTGTAGGTGACGGGCGGACGCTTGTCGCGACGCTCGATCATTGTGAACAGAAGGTCGGCGTATGTGTCGCCCTGCGGCGCATGAAGGACATAATGAACGCCCGTCATCGCGGTCGCGACGCGCATCGCACCGATATGCGGGGGGCCTTCATAGGTCCATACGGTAAGTTGCATCCGTTAAACCTCCAGCCGCGCGCGACGATTGAGCGGCCGTGCAAAAAGCTCCGCGAGGTCGCCAGCCTGATCGTAGCCTTGTATCGGCGTAAAAAGAAGCTCGATTGACCACTTCGTGGCCAAGCCCTCTGCTTCGAGCGGGTTGGCAAGACCGAGGCCGCAGACCGTGAGATCGGGCCGCGCCTCACGGCAACGGTCGAGTTGGTTTTCCACGTCCTGCCCCTCGTAGATAATGAGATCCTTGTGAAGCAGGTCGAGTTCGGCAGCAAGATGCTGGCGGTGAAGGTAGGGCGTGCCCACTTCCGCGAGCTTCATGTCGAGTTCGCGGCTGGCGAAGCGCGCGAGCGGCACTTCGAGCTGCGAATCGGGGAAGAAGAAGATGGACTTGCCTTCGAGCTTCGCCTTGTGCGCGGAGAGCGCGCGTCTGGCGCGGTCACGCGGTGCGGCGACAACGGCTTCGAAGCGCTCGTCCGGAATGCCGAATGTCCTGGCGGCGGCGCGCAGCCAGCCTGTCGTGCCCTCCTCGCCGAGCGGGAACGGAGCCGGGATGTGCCGTGCGCCGCGCCGTTGGAGCGTGCGGGCGGTCTCGGTGAGGAACGGCTGCGCGAGCAGGAAGTGCGTATTCTCACCCACGGGCGGCAGATGCTGGCTGTCACGCGGCGGGAAGAAATGCACGTTTTCGAGGCCGATTTCGCGGAAAAGGCGGGCGAACTGGTCCTCGACCACATCCGCAAGCGTGCCGACGACCATCAGCGAACGCGCGGCCTCCCGCTTCGCTTCGGGCAAAACCGGCACCAGCGCGGCGAGACAGGTATCCTCGCCCTGCGTGAACGTCGTATCGAGACCGCTGCCCGAATAGCTGAAAATGCCGACGCGGCCTGCGAAGTCGGCCGAAAGCCGCTGCGCCGCGCGGTCGAGATCGAGCTTGATCACCTCTGACGGGCACGACGCGACGAGAAACAGCATCTTGATGTCCGGACGGCGTTCGAGCAGTCGGTTCACCACGCGGTCGAGTTCCTCGTTCAAGTCGGCGAGGCCCGCGAGATCGCGCTCTTCTATAATGGCGGTGCCGAAACGAGGCTCCGCGAAGATCATCACGCCGGCGGCCGACTGGATCAGGTGCGCGCAGGTTCTGGAGCCGACGACGAGAAAGAAGGCGTCCTGAATTTTGCGATGCAGCCAGACGATGCTGGTGAGCCCGCAGAAAACGGCGCGCTGGCCGCGTTCATGACGAATCTGCCGGTCTTGACAACCGGTGTCGGCGACGGCGTCTTCAATGCTCATTGCGCCATCTCCGGCTCGACTGCGGCTTGCACCTCGGCGACCTTTCTTGCCTCGTCGAGACGGGCCGCGCGAAGCTTGAGAAGGAATTGCGCCGCGTTCACGACATAGGCCGTGTAGGCCGCAAGCGCGATGAACATCTGGGTGCGCGTATCGAACACCCCGTAGATGAGGGCGGCAAGGTAGGCGGTGTGGAGCGCGATGACGAGGAAACTCATCACGTCTTCCCAGAAGAAGGCCGGGGCCAGCAGATATTGCCCGAAGACTTTCTTCTCCCAGATCGCGCCCGTGATCATGATCGTATACAGGACGAACGTCTTGACGACGATGGACACCGTCGCCGCATATTCGCCGTTGCCGGTCGCCAGAAAGCGAAGGACAAGCCCAAGGCTTACGAGAAAGACGAGAAACTGCAATGGCGCGAGCACGCCCTGAACGAGCGTCCAGGGAGAGGCGTCGCGGCGGATGCGTTCTTCAGGCGTATAAAGCGGGCGTCGCGGTTTTTTGCCCAGCTTTTGTTGCATGCGCTATCCCCACATCATGTCGGTGGCATTTAGAACTGGTGTCAATCGACTGTCAACAAAACTTGACGTAAAGTCCGATTTACAGTTACCTTAAGCTGTGTCGTTCGGAGAGCCCTGTGTGACGGTGGGCTAGCGGCTCGTTGAATTCGTTTGATGAGCGCACCCCTTTAGCTTAAGCCTCGCCCAAGTTTCAACCCGTCGTGGTTGCGGGCCGGGTTGCTAGGCCGGGCTTGAAGATCGTGTCACTTATCGCTGGCAGGAGGAAAAGGCAAGCAGACGTGAAGGCGCAGGATCTCGCGCTCATTGCGATCGCGGTTCGTCCGGACGACTTGCCAAACGATGAGAGGGTGAGACCATTTCACAGCTTCTTGTTGCTCTTCATGCCGACATGCCCAAGCCCGCAACAGCAGGCATGGCACTATTCACCCCCGGCGACATCGAGCGCTTCACTTCTCTTCTGCTGTCGCCCGACGGCGCGGGAGCGGCTGCCTTCGTCGACCGCACTCGGTCGGAGGGCTACGAGGTTGAAGCCATCCTTCTCGACCTGTTCGGGCCTGCGGCAGTTCGTCTCGGCCATCTCTGGGAGTCGGACCGCTGCGGTTTCGCGGAGGTCACGATTGCAGCTTCCCGCCTTCGGGAACTGCTGCGAACACGGGCCGTTTCCTTTGAAAACAACGTCCACGTGTGGCATCACGGCCGCCGCGCGCTTCTCGCCTCGACACCCGGCGATCAACACACACTGGGTTTATACGTGGTCGAATCTTTTTTTCGTCGCGATGGCTGGGATGTGTACGGAGGCCAGATTGACTCGAGCGATGAAATTACCCACTTAGTCGACAGGCAATGGTTCGCCGTCGCCGGATTTTCTCTCAGTTCAGAGCGATTCCTGGATCGGCTTTCGTCGCTGATCCGAAGCGTCCGGCAACGTTCGTGCAACCGCGATATAGCCGTGCTTGTAGGCGGCGCAGCGTTTCTTCAGCGGCCCGATCTGGTGGGACAGGTGGGAGCCGACGCATTTGCCCCCGACGGGCGCTTGGCTGTGGCACGCGCACGGGCTTTGCTCGCGCACAAGCCTCTGCGCAATTAGCGAGGCGAGAGGATATTGGCGCAACAATGGAGATCCTGGTCTCTCGCACCGTGAACTCGTTTCAATCACCGAAGAAGTCGCTTGGTTCGCTGAACGCAAGCGTCGTCGCACGGCTGATTTCCGCCGCGGCCGATGTCGCGCTCGTTGTCGACAAGAGCGGCATCGTCAAAGACATCGCGGTGGGCAGCGAGGATCTTGTCAACGCCGGTTTCGGCGAATGGATCGGTGTGTCCTGGGTCGACACGGTAACGCCGGAAAGCCGTCACAAGATCGAAGAACTGCTGCGCGAGGCCGCGCTCAAGGTTCCCACGCGGTGGCGCGAAGTCAACCACACCGCACCGGGCGGCGACCTCGTCCCCGTGCGCTATTCGGTCATCCAGATCCGCCCCGACGGACGCGTCGTCGCGTTCGGACGCGACCTTCGCGCGCTGGCCAGTCTCCAGCAGCAACTTGTCGACGCGCAGCTTTCGATCGAGCGCGACTATGCGCGGCTCAGGCAGTCCGAGCTTCGCTACCGGCTGCTCTTCCAGATCGCTTCCGAGGCCATCGTCATCGCCGACGCCTGGTCCGGGCGCATCACCGAGGTAAACCCGGCCGCGCAGACGCTGATTGGCGAATCCTCGAAAAAGCTCACCGCGCAGACGCTCGTCGATCTCGTCGATCCAGCCGACGCCGCCGCGCTTCAGGATCTTCTCGCGACGGTGCGATCCACGGGCGTCGGCGATAATGTCGTCGTGCGGCTCGCCGGTCTCGATCGGCGCTTCACCTTTTCCAGCTCGTTCTTCCGGCAAGGGGCCAGCGCCTTCATTCTCGCGCGAATTGCGCCCGTCGACCCCGATGTCTGCGAATGCATGCCCGGCAAGACGGGGACGCTCGACCGGATTCTCGAACGGCTGCCCGAAGGCTTCGTTATGACCGACGCCGACGGGCGGGTGATTTCGGCGAACACGGCGTTCCTCGATCTGGCGCAGCTTTCCAATCCCGAGCAGGCGCACGGCCATGCGCTCGAAAATTGGCTCGGCCGCTCCGGCGTCGACATGAACGTGCTGATGGCGAACCTGCGCGAGCACGGCTCCGTGCGCGGCTTCCCGACCATCGTGAACGGCGCCTATGGCTCGCTTGAAGATGTCGAAGTATCTGCCGTGTCCGTGCCGAACGGGCAACAGCCCTGTTTCGGCTTCGTGATCCGCTCATCCGCAACGCGCGCCGCCCAGCAGAAGGCCGCGCGTCCGGCAAATCTGGCGCGCTCCGTCGACCAGCTCACCGAACTCGTCGGCCGGGTATCCCTGAAGGATCTCGTGCGCGAATCGAGCGATCTCATCGAGAAGCTCTGTATCGAGGCGGCGCTTGAGCTAACCGGCGACAACCGCGCCTCCGCCGCTGAAATGCTGGGGCTGTCCCGCCAGAGCCTGTATGTGAAGCTTCGCCGCTACGGTCTCGGCGATCTGCAGCCGGAAGGCAGCGGCGAGTAACACGCACGCCCGACGCGCCGAAAATCAGCGCCTTCCCGACAAGCTTGAGCCGGATAGGGTTTTTTGCCTCATCCGCCCTCACTGGCTGTAAACCCAAATTGACAGGCGTCGATGTAAAATCTAGTGTCCGGCCATGAACCGGCCTGACTTTGCAACCATCCTCGAATACATGAAGCCCATCACGTGGTTTGCACCCATGTGGGCTTTCGGCTGTGGACTGATCTCTTCAGGCTTCAGCTTCGGCAGCAATTGGCAGATCGTGGTCGCGGGCGTGTTGCTCGCGGGGCCCATGGTCTGTGGCACGAGCCAGGCCGTCAACGACTGGTACGATCGCCACGTCGACGCCATCAACGAGCCGAACCGGCCAATCCCGTCCGGGCGACTGCCCGGAAACTGGGGCTTCTATATCTCCGTCACATGGACGATCCTCTCGCTGATCCTGGCGACCACGCTCGGCTTCTGGGGTTTCGCTGCGGCAACGCTCGGCCTTATCCTCGCGTGGATGTACAGCGCGCCGCCCTTCCGCCTGAAGCAGAACGGTTGGTGGGGCAATCTCGCCTGCGGACTTGCCTATGAAGGGCTGCCCTGGATCACAGCCGCCGCCATCATCGCGGCTGCCCTGCCCGACTGGCGCATCCTGACGGTCGCCCTTCTTTATAGCCTCGGCGCGCATGGCATCATGACGCTGAACGACTTCAAGTCCGTCGAGGGCGACATCAAGATGGGCGTGCGCTCCCTGCCCGTGCAACTCGGCGTTCGCAAGGCGGCATGGCTCGCCTGCGTGGTCATGGCGCTGCCGCAGGTGATCGTGATTGGCCTGCTCTTCTCGTGGGATCGCCCTTGGCACGCGGGCATCGTCTCGGCGCTGCTCATCGTGCAGTTCGTGCTGATGCGCCGGTTCCTCGGAAACCCGCGCGAACAGGCCATCTGGTACAACGCCACCGGCACCACGCTTTATGTGCTGGGCATGCTCGTCACCGCTTTCGCATTGCGTCCGCTGTTGCAGGGTTAAATGTAAATGTCCACGACACTCGGCTGGTTTGGCATCGTCCGGCTCGGACTCGTGCAGATGGCGCTCGGTGGAATCGTGGCGCTTGCCACTTCGACGCTGAACCGGGTGATGGTGGTGGAGCTTATGCTTCCGGCGACGCTGCCGGGCTTGCTGTTCGGCATCCATTACGCGGCCGAGATGCTCCGCCCACGTTGGGGCCACGGCTCCGACAAGGGCGGCAAACGAACGCCGTGGATCATTGGCGGCATGGCCGTCCTCGCACTCTCCGGCGTCGGCGCGGCGGGGTCCATCGGGCTCATGTCGACGAACACGACCGCGGGCATCGCCTGCGCGATCCTCGCCTATATCGGCATCGGCATCGGCGCGGGCGCGGCGGGGACCTCGCTCCTCGTCCTCGTCGCAAAATCGACCGCCCCCGACCGCAAGGCCACGGCCGCCGCCATCGTTTGGACGTTGATGATCGCCGGCACCGCTCTCGCGGCGGGCTTCGCGGGCTATATGCTCGCGCCGTTCTCGATGGAGCGGCTCATCGCCGTCAGCGCGTCGATCTCGGCCATCGCATTCACAATCGCTGTGCTCGCCATCTGGGGCGTCGAGCGGCGCGTGGTCGACGGGGCGGAAAAGCCGAAGGAAAAGCCGGCGCACAGCTTCATCGATGCCATGAAGGATGTGCTGTCCGAACGCGACGCGCGTCGCATGACGATCTTCATCTTTATCTCCATGCTCGCCTTCAGCGCGCAAGAGCTGCTTCTTGAACCGTTCGCGGGCTCGGTCTTCGGGCTCACGCCTGCCGAGACGGCGAAGCTGTTCGGCTCGCACCGCGCGGGCATCGTGCTCGGCATGGTGGCGGGCGGCCTTCTCGGGATTTTCTCCGCGAAGAGCAGCTCCCTCGGACGATATTGGGTGGCGGGCGGTTGCTTCGCCTCGTCGGCCGGGCTTTTCGCGCTCGCGGCTGTTGGCCTTGGAGCCGAATCCGGCCTCCTCAAGACCGTCGTCTTCTCACTCGGGGTCGCGAACGGCGTCTACGCGGTTGCCGCCATCGGCACCATGATTTCGATGGCGAGCATCGGCAAGGGCTCTCGCGAGGGCGTCCGCATGGGCATGTGGGGTGCGGCGCAGGCCGTGGCCTTCGGGCTTGGCGGCGTCATCGGCACGGCATCGGTCGATGTGGCGCGCGTTGCGCTCGGCTCGGCCGCCGCTGCCTATTCGCTCTTGTTCATCATTCAGGGCGTGCTGTTCGCCTTCTCCACCTACCTCGCCTTCAGGCTGACTGCCGCTACGCAAGCCCCCGACGAGTCGCAGCACGAAACAGACCTTTCCTATCATCAGAATGCCCCGTTACGGGTCCATCCGGAGCAAGTTTGACTATGACCGATCTTGACACTTTCGACGTCATCGTGGTCGGCGGCGGCCCCGCCGGTGCAACGGCAGCAAACGATCTCGCGCGAATGGGCCACCACGTGCTTCTGCTCGACAGGGGGCACCGCATCAAGCCTTGCGGCGGCGCGATCCCGCCCCGGGCGATCAAGGATTTCGCCATTCCCGGCGAATGCCTCGTGGCGCGCATCACCTCGGCCCGCATGGTAGCGCCATCGGGCAAGGAAGTGGACATGCCCATCGACGGCGGCTTTGTCGGCATGGTCGACCGCGCGACATTCGACGAATGGCTTCGGAACCGGGCGGCGGATTCGGGCGCCGAGCGTCGGCAGGGCAAGTTCGAGAAGTACTCGCGCGACGAGAAGGGCCGCGCCGTCATCACCTACAAGACCGCGGATGGCGAACACGTGAGCGTGGCGGCGAAAGCCGTCATCGGCGCCGACGGCGCAAACTCCGAAGTGGCCAAGCAGGCGCTGCCCGACGTGAAGAAGGTGCCGCTCGTATTTGCCTATCACGAAATTGTGAAGGCTCCGGTTGGCGGGCTGACGAACTACGACCCCACCCGCTGCGACGTCTATTATCAGGGCAAGCTCTCGCCCGACTTCTACGCCTGGATCTTCCCGCACGGCGACACCGTCAGCATCGGCACCGGCACCATGATCAAGGGCTTCGACATGCGTCAGGCCGTAGCCGACCTCCGCAAGCATGTCGGCCTCGACGAAGAGCACGCCGAGACTTTGCGCTGGGAAGGCTCGCCGATTCCGCTCAAGCCCCTGAAACGCTGGGACAATGGCCGCGACGTCGTGCTCGCGGGCGATGCGTCGGGCGTGGTGGCTCCGGCCTCGGGCGAAGGCATCTATTATGCGCTGCTGGGCGGCCGTCTCGCCGCCGAAGCCACTGCCGAGTTCCTCAAGACCGCTGACGCGAAGGCGCTCGCAACCGCGCGCAAGCGCTTCATGAAGGAGCACGGGAAGGTGTTCTGGGTGCTTGAACTCATGCAGCACTTCTGGTACCGGAACGACAAGCGCCGTGAACGCTTCGTGAACATTTGTCAAGACAAGGACGTTCAGCGCCTCACGTGGCAGTCCTATATGCATAAGGAACTAGTTCGCTCGAATCCCGTTGCTCATGCTAGGATCTTCTTCAAGGATCTGGCTCATCTTCTGGGATTGGTACGAACGTGACGTATACACACACAGACACCGCGGAAGCGCTCACAGGGCCCCGGCCGGGGTTCTGGAAGCCATTTGGAATCGCATTTCTTCTCGCCATGGTGGTCGGCGGCCTCGGCGCGCTGACCACCGACCTTTCTTCCTGGTATTTTTCGCTCAACAAGCCGTCATGGCAGCCGCCGGACTGGGCGTTCGGGCCGGCCTGGACGATAATCTATGCCTTCACCGCCCTCGCCGCCGTCTATGCATGGCGCGAGGCACCAACGCGTGACGACAGGCTGACGATCGTTGTCCTGTTTCTCTGCACGGCGTTCTTCAACCTGCTGTGGAGCCTTTTGTTTTTCCGCCTCCAGCGGCCCGACTGGGCGTTGATCGAAGTGGGCGCGCTCTGGGCTTCGGTGTTCATACCGATCGTCGTTCTGGCGCGTTACTCGAAGACGGCGAGCTGGCTCCTCGTGCCCTATCTGGCATGGGTGACATTCGCGGGCTTCCTGAACTATACCGTGGTTCAGCTGAACCCGCAGATCATCGCGCAATAACACGGCGTGGCCGGGTAAGCCCCGGCCATTTGACCCCCGCCTACCCCATTTCATTCGCCCGGCCCCGCTTCCGGGCGTTCCCTTTACGCGATTACACAATGACAACGCTTCTCGACATCATCCTCGTCCTCGTGGTTGCGGAAGCCGGCTTGCTCGCGGCACTCCGCGTACGGAATAACGAAGCTTCGGCGATCACGTCGGATCTTGCTTATCTGGCGTCGGGCTTTTTCCTCATGCTGGCGGTACGTCTCGCCTGGACCGAGTCGTCGCCCGTGCTACCGGTGCTCGCCCTCGTCACGCTCGCAGGCATCTCCCACATCTTCGACATCGTGCGGCGTTTCAGGAAACCGGCATGAGCAACCGGGCGATCGGCGGCAATCTGCCAGCGAAAAGCACGCCGCGTTTCACCGCGAACTTAGCGCAATTGTAATCGGCTGGCTTGGCCAGCTTGAGCGGACCGCATCCGCCCTCTCGCGGAGCGGTCCCGCCCGCGCGTCGCCATCCGGTCAAAAACATACGCGACCGCGCGCGGGCGGCAAAAAGTTATAACGCGCGCTCCATAGCTATCCTGCCCAAGCGGTCGCGTGAGCAGTTGGCCGCGCTTCCCGCTGTGCAAACGAAGGCCTATCCCCGCCCTCGCGACCGCGCGAGCAACAAAAAAGGCACCCTCGCGGGTGCCTTTTTCCAAAACCGGCGAGCGGCTTACTGGCCGTGCTGCGTCGCAAGAAACGCGATGACGTCCGCGCGATCCTGCGGGTTCTTCAGGCCGACGAACACCATCTTCGTGCCCGGAACAATGGCCTTCGGATTCTCGAGATACTTGTCGAGGGTGGCTTCGTCCCACGTCAGGCCCGAGTTCTTCATGGCCTCGGAATAGTTGAAGCCCGGGCGTGTGCCAGCCTTCGAACCGACGACGTTGTTCTGCACGGGGCCGACGCCCGGCTTCGCCGTCGGGCCAACCTGATGACAGATCTTGCACTGCTTGAAGACCTGCTCACCCTTCACCGGATCGCCGGCGGCATAAGCCGAAGCCGACCAGACGAGGGCCGCGCCGACCATAGCGATTTTGATAGCTTTCATGATTTCACCCTGCACCGTTTAAGGTCACTCTGATGGCGTGTGTTTCAATCAGAAAAATGCCTGAAACACAATAATTCTAAACGTCACCTTAAAGAATTTGGAACGGCCTACCGCGTTTCAAGCCGCAGAGAAAATAAAAAAGAATTCAGGTATAAGAGGGCGTTGCGACAAAGTGCCGTCTTTGGGAAACGCGTATCGACGCATGCGGTTTCACCGGCTTCCTCTTGAACGGTGCGCCGCGATCTGATCCACTCCACCCGACGCTGCGCCCCCGGCCAGGAATCGCGTATTCTATCGCCATGCAAACTTACCTCGACCTCCTGCGCGACGTACGCGACCATGGCACCCGGCGGGACGACCGCACCGGCACGGGCACGCTGAGCCTCTTCGGACGCCAACTGCGTTTCGACCTCGAAGCGGGTTTTCCACTGGTTACGACCAAGAAGCTGCACCTGAAATCCATCGTGCATGAGCTTCTCTGGTTCCTCGCGGGCGACACGAACACCGCGTATCTGAAGGCGAACGGCGTTTCGATCTGGGACGAGTGGGCCGACGCGAATGGCGATCTCGGCCCGGTCTATGGCGCGCAGTGGCGCTCGTGGCCCGCGCGGGACGGCGGCACCATCGACCAGATCGCGGATGTCATTCGCGCAATCCGCACCGACCCGAATTCGCGCCGCCTTGTCGTCTCCGCCTGGAACCCCGCCGACCTGCCGCGCATGGCGCTGGCGCCGTGTCACTGCCTTTTCCAGTTCTATGTCGCGGACGGCCGCCTTTCCTGCCAGCTCTACCAGCGCTCGGCCGACATCTTCCTCGGCGTGCCGTTCAACATCGCCTCCTACGCGCTGCTGACCATGATGGCGGCCCAAGTGGCGGGCCTGCGCCCCGGCGACTTCGTGCATACCTTCGGCGACGTGCACCTCTACCTGAACCACATGGAGCAGGCTGACCAGCAGCTTGGCCGCGAGCCGCGCTCGCTGCCGCGCATGACCCTCAACCCAGCCGTGACATCGATCTTCGATTTCGCCTATGCCGACTTCAAGCTCGAAGGCTACGCCCCGCATCCGGCGATCAAGGCGCCCGTGGCGGTATGAGGGAGGCGCACCCGTTCACTCTCGCGCTCGTGGTGGCGGCCGCCGAGAACGACGTCATCGGCCGCGAGGGCAAGCTGCCCTGGCGGCTGAAAAGCGATCTCAAACGGTTCCGCAGGCTCACGATGGGCCATCCGCTCATCATGGGGCGCAAGACGTTTGCCTCCATCGGCAAGCCGCTCGACGGCCGCGATTCCGTCATCGTTACGCGCGACGCCGCGAGCATTTCCCCGCAGACTGGCGTGTTCGTCGCGACGTCGATCAAGGACGCGGTGGACATCGCGCGGGCGCGCGCCGTAGAGCGCGGTGTCGCCGAGGCTTTCGTCATCGGCGGGGCCGAAATCTTCGCTCTGGCGCTGCCTTACGCAGACCGTATCCACCTCGCCCGCGTCCACGCCAGCCCCTCCGGCGACGCATATTGGCAAGCGCCTCCCGCCGAAGAGTGGCAGGTCGTATCGCGCGAGGAATGGCCTGCGAACCAATCCGATGAATTTTCAGTCACCGATCTCGTGCTGGAGCGGTCGCCGCGCGCTTGACGCGAGCGATAGCTGAAGCCATATGCGAAGCACCTTCCGAGTGTGTCCGGCCCCGCACCCGAATGTGGCGGTCGCCCCAAAATTGACACGCAATTGTCAAACGCGGGCCATATTCGAACACCCTGTTACTAAGCAATTCTGGCCTCGCTTGCCGAGGTGAAGCGGGACTAAACCCGCCGATCGTAAAGGAAAACGCATATGCCGTGGAATCAGAGTGGCGGCGGAGGCTGGAAGGGCGGTCCAAGCGGCGGCCCTTGGGGACAAGGCCCCGCCGGCGGTGGTTCGCCTCCCCCCGATCTCGAAGAAATACTGCGCCGCAGTCAGGACAAGCTGCGCCAGGCCGTGCCGGGAGGCGTCGGCTTTGCCGGCGTCGGGCTTCTCCTGTTGGTTCTCGCCGCTGCCGTCGGCTATTTCGGCTTCACGGTCCGCATCAATCCGGACGAGCGCGGCGTCGTTCAACGGTTTGGCGCATACGACCGCGAGCTATCGAACGGCCTCAATTTCCGCTGGCCGTACCCCATCGAGGAAGTGACCGTCGTTCCGTTCACGCGCCAGAACCGCGTCGAGGTCGGCTTTTCGAGCGGGCCCACCGGCCCATTCGGCGCAATCCGCTCCTCCGCCCGCAATGAGGAAAGCCTCATGCTGACCGGCGACGAGAACATCGTGGAGCTGAACTTCAACGTCTTCTGGAACGTCAAGGACGCCCCCGCCTATCTGTTCAACGTGCGCAATCAGGGCGACACGCTCGACGCGAGCCC
>NZ_JFZJ01000073.1 GCF_000636015.1 Rhodomicrobium udaipurense JA643 | reverse complement strand
GCCGCACGGCTTCGTTTGACGTGCCGGGCCTGCTCCTCGGCCTCGACCGCTACCCCTATGGATGCGCCGAGCAGACGACAAGCCGCGCGCTGCCGCTCCTCTATTATGATGAGGTCGCCTCGCGCGCCCGCGTCTCGAAGGAGCCGAAGGCTAAGGCCGCCATCGAAAAGGCCATCGCGCGCCTCTACGAAATGCAGGGATCGAACGGCACTTTCGGCCTCTGGGGGCCTGGCGGCGAAGACATCTGGCTGACCGCCTATGTCGCCGAGTTCCTGACCCGCTCGAAGGAAAAGGGCTACGCGGTGCGCGACGGCAATTACGTCCTCGCACTCGACCGGCTCAGGAACGCGGTCAACAACGCGGGCGACTTCAAGAAGGGCGGCGAGGATCTGGCCTATGCGCTCTATGTGCTGGCGCGCTCCGGTCGTGGCGTGCTCGGCGATCTGCGGTATTACGCCGACACCAAGATCGACGCCTTCTCGACGCCGATTGCGCGCGCACAGCTCGCCGCGGCGCTTGCCATGATGGGCGACCGTGAGCGCGCGACGCTGACCTTTGCCTCGGCGCTGAACCTGCTTGCGAGGCCCGATGCCAAAACGCCGCTCGTGTCCCGCACCGACTACGGCACCGAGCTTCGCGACGCGGCGGCGGTGCTGGCGCTCCTCGGCGAAAGCAACGCCGCGACGCCGCAGCTTCAGAAGGCGTTCGATATTGTGACGAAGCTTCGCGCGCAGCAAAAAGAGACGACCACGCAGGAAAGCCTGTGGTTGCTTCTCGCCGCACGCACGCTCGACGCGCAGAACAAGGATCTAGCGCTCGAAGTCAACGGCCAGCCGGTGAAAGGCTCGTTCCAGACGGTGCTTGCGGGCAGCGACTTCAAGGGCGACCGTATCGCCGTCACCAATGTCAGTGCGATCCTGCCGAACGCGACGGCTGCGCAGTTCGAGACGGCCTTGACGCGCGCGCAGTTCGCCGCCGATGGGCTTGTGGTGAGGAACGCGGGCCCTGACACGGTTCCAGCTTCGGTGCTTGTCACGGGCGAAGGCCTCGAAGCGGAACCGTCCGCAGAGAGCGGCTTCAAGATCGAGCGCAAGACCTACGCGCCCGATGGGAAGGAAATCGCCTTCGACAGGCTGAAGCAGAACGACCGCGTCGTCGTGGTGCTGAAGGTGACGGAAGTGGAGCCCAAGACGGGACAGATCGTCGTTGAAGATCGGCTACCCGCTGGCTTCGACATCGAGAACCCGGCGCTCCTCAAGGGCAGCGACCTCAAGGCGTTCTCGTGGCTCCCCACGACATGGACGCCCGCCTTCTCGTCCTTCCGCGACGACCGCTTCGTGGCGGCCTATTCGCTGACGGATGCGAGCCGCAAGCTGCCCGCGCAGCTCACCATGGCCTATGTCATGCGCGCGGTGACGCCCGGCGCATACACGCATGCCGGTGCGCGCGTGGAAGACATGTATCGGCCGGATCGCTTCGCCCGCACGTCCGGCGCGAAGGTCGAGATCGGCGCCGCGCAGTAACGGCGAAGGGGCGGTGTGGCGTCGCGCCGCCCCGAACAATTTTTGAGGGAAAAACCATCATTCTGCAACGATAGCGTGGCTATATAAGCTTCGGGATGGGTTCCGCATTTATTTCCCTTTTGAAGGAACTCGCCAGAGAAGGTCGAGTTTCGAGTGTGATTTGATTGATGGTGTTGCGTGCCATGATGCGGAAGAGAAGAGTTTGGCTGGTCTTGGCCCTGTTTGCGGGGCTCGCCTTCGCATCCGCTTATGCGCTGAAGCTGTTCGAGCCGCTGCCTCTCAATGCGGCGGCGTCCTCCTCCCGCCTCGTGCTCGACCGCGACGGACGCTTGCTTCGCGCATTCACCACGCCGGAAGGACGCTGGCGGCTCGACGCGCGCCGCGAGGATGTCAGCCCGACCTACCTCTCCTTGCTCTTCACGTTCGAGGACAAGCGCTTCAACACCCATTACGGCGTTGACCCCATGGCATTCGGCCGCGCCGCGCTTCAGGCCGCGCGCCACGGCAAGGCGATCTCCGGCGGCTCGACGCTGACCATGCAGGTCGCGCGGCTGCTGCGCGGCGCGCCTACGCGCTCCATTCCGGCGAAGTTCCAGCAGATCGCCGACGCGCTACGCCTCGAATGGGCGCTATCGAAAGATGAAATCCTCGCGCTTTATCTGAAGCTTGCGCCTTACGGCGGCAATCTCGAAGGCGTTCGCGCCGCGTCGCTCGCCTATTTTGGCAAGGAGCCGCATCGGCTTTCCATCGCGGAGGCAGCGCTGCTCGTCGCGATCCCGCAGTCGCCCGAAACGCGCCGACCGGATCGCGGTTACGCCTCCCTTGTTGCCGGGCGCAATCGCGTCATCCGGCGCGCGGCGGCGGCGGGAATTATCGCGGTAGCGGATGCGCGGGCAGCTATCGCGAGCGTCGCGCCGCGTGGACGCCTCGACTTTCGCACGCTGGCGCCGCATCTTTCGGAGCGCCTGATCGCGCAGCATCCCGGCATGTCGGTCATCGCCACCACCATTGACCGCACCCTGCAGGAACAAGCCGAGGCCGTTGCGCGGCGAAATGCGGAAGCCTTCGGCGAGAAGCTCTCTGTCGCCGCGCTCGTCGTCAGAAACCGAACCGGCGAGGTGCTGGCCCATGTCGGCTCGGCGGGCTATTTCGACAGCGAGCGCCTCGGCGCGATCGACATGACGGGCGCGATCCGCTCCCCCGGCTCCGCGCTGAAGCCGTTCATCTACGGCCTCGCCTTCGAGGAAGGCATCGCGCATCCCGAAACGCTGATCGACGACCGGCCCGTTCGCTTCGACACCTATGCGCCTTTGAACTTCGACAATATCTTTCACGGGACGGTCACGGTACGCACGGCGCTCCAGCTTTCGCTGAACATCCCGGCCGTGAAGGTGCTGAACGAGGTCGGCCCTGTCAGGCTCGCGGCGCGGTTTCGCGAAGTGGGCATGCCCTTTGCGATGCCCCGCAATTTGACGGTCGCGCTCGGCGGCGCTGGGCTTACGCTCGAAAATCTGACGACGCTCTATGCCGCGCTTGGTCGTGGCGGGACCTTGGTTCCGATCCGCTACGAGAAAGAGGGCGGCCCCGTCTGGGGCGCGAGCGAGCCGCCGGCGCTGCTTCAGCCCGCGGCGGTCTGGTATGTCACGGACATCCTGCGCGGCGCGCCCGTGCCGCCCAATGTCACGCCGGGGCAGGTGGCGTTCAAGACCGGCACCTCATACGGCTTTCGAGACGCTTGGGCGGCGGGCTACGACGGCGAATGCACGGTGGCGGTATGGGCGGGGCGGGCGGATGCCAGTGCCGCGCCCGGGCTTGTTGGCTTGCGCGTCGCGGCTCCTGTGATGTTCGAACTGTTCGCCGCCATCGGCCCGCGCCGGGTGGCTTTCGGCTCGCCGCCGCCGAACCTCATGGGGTCACGCAGAAACGCAGATCTGCCGCCGCCGCTCCGGGTCTTCCGCGAGCAGAGGCATGAGGGTTCGGGCGCGACAGTCGAACAGGCGCTTCACATCGCGTTTCCGCCGCCGAACGCGGAGGTGGAACTCGCGAAAACGGAGGGCGCAGACGGCGAGGCGGAAGCCCTGCCGGTGGCGCTGAAGGCCGAGGGCGGCGCATTGCCGCTGACCTGGCTCGTGGATGGCAACCCGCTCGCCTCGTCGCCCCATCGCCGCGATGCCTTTCTTAAACCGCGCGGGCCGGGGTTCGTACAGATCACCGTTGTCGACGCAGAGGGCCGATCCGACCGCACGCAGATCCGTTTGCGGTAAGCGCGTCGCATTGTGAAGCCTCGGTCTTGCGGAGAGCCGCCCGAAACGGCGTGCGGGTTGCTCCGCTCATGTTGGCCGCCACCGCCCGTAACGCCAAGGCGCGCCCGCATACAACCTGATCGCAAATTGCGCCTTCCCATTTCCCAAAAGCCCCGCTAGAGACATCGCCACAAGGCGGGCTGGCTGACCCGCGTCCGAGGATTTCACGAGGGGCACTTTTTTCCATGCTCGATCGCCGCAGTTTCATGAAACTCGCGCTGGCGGCTCAGGCGGCCGCAGCGCTTCCCGCGTTTGCCGGCACGCCTGCGCCTAGCCTTCGTTTCGGCGATCCGCAGCCGTTTTCCTTCGACTGGCTGAAGGCGCACGCGGAAGCTCTGTCGAAAGCGCCCTACGCGCCGTCGCCTCGCCCCGATCCCGCGACCGTCGCCGCCATCGACTACGACGCGCACGGCAAGCTCAAATACAGACACGAATACGCGCTCTACGGCGACGGCCACGACGCTGCCTTCCCGATCACGTTCCAGCATGTGGGCTATTACTTCCCGAAGACAGTGCGCATGCACGCGCTCGAACAGAACGCGGGCGGCGCCGTCTCGCGCGAGATCCTCTACGATCCGGCCTATTTCACCATCGCACCGGACAGCCCCGCCGCGCGTCTCGCGCCGGAGCCGTCATCCCTGGCGGGCTTTTGGGTGATGGAGCCGCGCGACGGCAAGGAAGACTGGAAGAAGGCCGAGCCGTGGGTGACGTTCCTCGGCGCGTCCTATTTCCGTGCGAAGGGCGAACTCGGACAGGTGGGCATGTCGGCGCGCGGCATCGCGCTGTCACCCGGCGGCTCGGGGCACGAAGAGTTCCCGGATTTCGTTTCCTTCTGGTTCATGCCGGCGCCGCCCGCCTCGCGCACCGTCACGGTTTACGCCCTGCTCAACAGCCCGAGCGTGTCCGGCGCATACAAGTTCGACCTGCATCGCACGAGCGGCGTCGTGATGGATATCGAACTGACGCTGTTCTTCCGCGAGGCCGTCGAGCGGCTGGGCCTTGCACCGCTCACATCGATGTTCTGGTACGGCGAAAAGGCGAAGCCGGCCGGGATCGACTGGCGGCCCGAGGTGCACGATTCCGACGGGCTTTCGCTTGCGACAGGCCAGGGCGAGCGCATCTGGCGTCCGCTCAACAACCCCGAGCACATTACGATTTCGAGCTTCGCCGACGAGCATCCGCGCGGCTTCGGCCTGCTTCAGCGCGACCGCGCCTTCGACCATTATCAGGACGGCGTGGGCTACGAAAAGCGCCCGTCGACCTGGGTCGAGCCGAGAGGTACCGGCTGGGGCAAGGGCACAGTGCAACTGGTCGAAATCCCGACCGACGACGAGATCAACGATAACATTGTCGTCTACTGGAACCCGGAAAAGCGGCCCGAACCCGGCGACCGCATCGACCTCGCCTACAGGGTTCACTGGCTCGCCGACGAGCCCTATCCGACGCCGCTCGCCCGCTGTGTGGCGACGCGGTTCGGCCGTGGCGGCGAACCCGGAACGATCCGGCCGTACGGCGTGCGCAAGTTCACGGTCGAATTCCTCGGCGGCCCGCTCAAGGAACTGCCGAGCGGCGTGAAGCCGGAGGTCGTGGTCTGGGCCTCGCGCGGCAATGTCCGCTCAATGGTCGCGGAGGCCGTGCCGGACGATGTGCCCGGGCACTGGCGCGCGCATTTCGACCTCAGCGTCGAGGGCCGGGAGCCGGTCGAACTGCGTCTTTATCTGCGCGCGAACGACAAGGTGCTGAGCGAGACGTGGCTCTATCAATACCATCCCTTCGTGACGGATGCTCGGCCGCTGGGTTATTGACCGGCTTGAGGCGCGCGGACGGCACCGTCCGCGCCGGGGTTGATCGGGCGGACGCGCGAGCGTTTGGGCTGGCTTGCGGATTTGGCGGCGCATCGGGCAATTTGACGCAGAACATTTGCAAGGACGCGATCCGCAAAGCGGGGCGCAAGCGTGAACATGCGTGGAGCTTGCGCTTCCTCGCCCATGTCGGACATCGGGCCGGAACTTCGCTCCGCGCCATCCGTTCACGTTAATTGGAATGGGCATGAGCTTTGCCTATCTTTTGCCGCACCTTGCCCTCGTTCTGAGCCCTTCGAGCTTTTGCCCCGTGCTAATCGCAGGAAACCCCTCCGTTGGTCGTGATATGACGAGAGAGTCGAGTGACCGGCTCAAGGATCTCGCAGGCTGCCAGCCGCCCACTGCGGGCGCGGCGGCCTTCGCGACCCTCGACGCCCATGGGCATTTCCTGAGCGCGAACGAGCGGTTCTGCGTTTTAACCGGCCGCCGGGAGACGGATCTCCTGCGTTTGCGCCTTTGCGATGTCGCCACGGGAGAGTTGGCGGAGCCGGGCAAGCTTGACGACCTAGGCGAGCAGGGGCTCGAAACGCGAACGCATCTTGTGAGCGCAGACGGCTGCACTGTTCCGGTGATTGCAACGCTGACGCCTGTTCTGCGCGGCAAGGAACTCGTTTGCATTCATGTCATCGTCCGCGCGGAGGCTCCCGGAACCGAGGCGGAGGATCGTCGGTGCCGCGCCGTCGTCGATGCCGTGCGAGGCGTGATGTGGACTAACAACGCGGCAGGCGAAATGTGGGGCGAGCAGCCGGGATGGGCTGCATTGACCGGCCAGCGCTTCGATGAGTATCAGGGGTTCGGCTGGAAGGCCGTGCTTCATCCCGACGATGTGCAACCGACGCTCGACGCCTGGAAGGCGGCGGTTTCGACCAAGAGCATGTACGTTTTTGAGCATCGGATCCGGCGCCTAGACGGTCAATGCCGGCGCTATTCCGTCCGGGCGCTTCCCGTTTTCGATGAGGCCGGCGAGGTGTCCGAGTGGGTCGGCATTCACACCGATATCACCGAGCAGCGCGCCGCCGAACGCGCTTGGCTCGATCTTTCGGCGAATTTGAAGCAGCGCGCGCAAGCTGCGGACGAGGCGCGCGAGCGGACCTGGAATAACGCCCGCGACATGCTCCTCATTACCGACAGCGAAGGCGTGTTCCGGGCGGCAAATCCGGCGTGGACCGCCGTTCTCGGCTGGCCGCCCGAGGAGGTCATCGGCAAGTCCTACTGCGACTTTTTGCACCCGGACGACAAGTCGGCTGCGACCGGCGCGGCTTTTTTTGCGCGCGGCGGCTCCAAAGGGGTCGAGGTTCGCTTCCGGCACAAGAACGGAACCTATCGCTGGACGTCCTGGCTGATCGCGCCCGATGGCGATCTCATCTACGCGAACGGTCGCGATGTCACAGCCGAGAAGGAAGGCGCGGAGGCGTTGGAGCGCTCCGAGGCTCGCATGCGGGCCATCTTTCACACAAGCTATCATGCGAAGTGCATCTCGGCGCTCGACGGCACACTCCTCGACGCCAATCCGACCTCGCTTGCCGCCATCGGCGCGGATACGGCCGATGTCGTCGTAGGGCAGCCATTCTGGGACACGCCGTGGTTTTCCGACACGCCGGGGATGCCGGACTTCATCCGGTCCTCCTTCGCGGAAGTGGTGACAGGCGAGACGGTTCGGCGCGAAATCCTCCTCACCCTTCCGGGCGGTCCGCGCTGGTTCGACTTCACCATGCGGCCGATCTGCGGTTCACGTGGACAAGTCGTCTCCGTCGTCTCGGAGGCCGCCGACATAACGACGCGCCGTAAGGCCCACGAGGCGCTCCTGCAAAGCCAACGTCTCGAAGCCGTAGGCCAGATCACAGGCGGGATCGCGCACGACTTCAACAACCTGCTGACGCCCATCATGGGTGCGTTCGAGCTTCTCCAGCGACGGATCGCCCCGGACGAGCGGCTGCATGCGCTGATCTCCAATGCGATGCTTTCGGCGGAAAGCGCTCGCGTTCTCGTTCAGCGGCTGCTTGCTTTCGCGCGGCGTCAGCATCTCGACACGCGCGCCGTCGATCTCAAGGGCCTCATCCTTGGGCTGCGCGATCTGATCGCGCGCGCGCTCGGCTCGCGGATCGTCGTTCGCGTCGAAATCCCCGATGGCCTGCCCCGAGCCCGTGTTGACCCGAGCCAATTCGAGGTTGCGCTCCTGAACCTCGCGGTGAACGGGGGCGACGCGATGCCGGACGGCGGCACGATCACGATTTCAGCCTCGGCGGAGACGATCGAGGAGGGGGCGGCCTCGGACCTTGCGCCCGGAGGTTACATCGCGCTTGCCTTCGAGGATACCGGCATCGGGATGACGCGGGAAATGCTGGCGCGCGCGGTAGAGCCTTTCTATTCGACCAAGGGGATCGGCAAGGGAACCGGCCTCGGCCTTTCGATGATCCACGGTCTTGCCGCGCAGTCCGGAGGGAAGCTCGACCTTGAGAGCGAGCCCGGCCGGGGCACGCGCGCGACGCTGTGGCTTCCGATAGCGGAGGCTGAGACGGTGGCGGACGCGGCCCCCGCACCGGAACCGGCGGGTAGCGAGCCGCTTGTCGTTCTTCTCACCGACGACAACAACTTCGTGCGCGATGGTGCGGCTGCAATGCTTGAGGCTTTGGGCCATACGGTCATTCAGGCGGAGAGCGGCCCATGCGCGCTGCACCTCCTGGCAGAGGGCTGCCGCTGCGACGTGCTCATCACGGATCAACGCATGCCGGGGATGCTCGGAAGCGAACTCGTGCGTCGCGCGCGCGACATGCGGCCGGACTTGCCCGCCGTGCTGATTACGGGGTTCGCTGAAGAGGGAGACGCTGAGATGGATGCTCTGCCGCGTCTTTCAAAGCCGTTCCGCTCCCTTGAGTTGGAACGCGTCCTCGCCATGGCGCTCGGCGCGAAGAAGACCGCGCCGTTAGCCTGAATAGAATTAAGCGAGAAGCCCAGAGGGAAGCGCGAATTAAAGCGCCTTTTGCGTCATCGCCAGGCTGAGCGCTTTCGCGAGCGCGGCGACCGTATAGGGCTTGTCCACCACCGGGATATTCATGCCGGGCAGCTTGATGTCGTAACCGCTGCAAATAATGAACGGCAAGTTCTGTTGCAGCAGATAGGTCGCGATGTCGCTTGACAGTTCACGGCCGAGACGAACGTCAAGCATGACGCAGTCGAGCTGCTTCTCGTTGTTGATCTCGTGGAGAGCCTGATCCACGGAAGCAGCCACCCCCGTGACACTACAGCCAAGCTCCGCCAGCATCTCTTGCGCCACATGGGCAGATAAAGCGTCGTCCTCGACAATCAGAACGCGCGTGCCCGCAAGGGCTCGTTGCTCCACCATATTACGCTGGCTCCCACTCACTCTCGGTGCAAGCGTTCGGCGCTCGGGCGCCGAAAAATACTTGAGCTTGTCACTCGGTTTTTAGATCATGCAACCCTACAGTGAGCGAGTCTACATTTTTTCTGAAGCGTCGGAAAGATTTCGCCTCGGTACCGCTTCAAGGTTGCGTGAGCAGGACTGGCAACGGCCGGACGAGCCGCCTTCCGCGACGCGCGGAGCGGGCTCGCGCCCGGTGCCGTTTCGCCTCAGAATTTGCGCGCGACCACGAATTCCGCCGCGCCCACGAGCATCGCGTCCCGCCCCTTGAATGGCGCCAGCGCGCCCAGCGCTTCCGCCTTCAGATTCTGAAGCTTCGCGTGTGCGGCTTCGAGACCGAGCAGCGAAACGAGCGTACCCTTGCCCGCTTCCTGATCCTTGCCGGTCGCCTTGCCAACGACGGAGGCATCGCCTTCGGCGTCAAGCAGGTCGTCCGCGAGTTGGAAGGCAGCGCCGAGCGCATCGCCATAGGTCTTGAGCGCGGCAAGTTCTGCCTTGCTCGCTTCGCCGAGAATGCCGCCCGCAACGCAACCGTATGTGATGAGTGCGCCGGTCTTCATTGCCTGAAGCGTGCGGATGTCAGCTTCGCCGAGCGTCTTGCCGGGCGCCATGAGGTCGAGCATCTGGCCGCCCGCCATCCCGGCTCCGCCGCTGGCGCGCGCCAGTTCGAGGCCGAGCGCCGCGCGAACCGCCGGGTTCGGATGCGTCGATTCGTGCGCTATGATTTCAAAGGCGACCGTGAGCAGCGTATCGCCCGCGAGGATCGCCGTTGCGTCGTCGAAGGCCTTGTGAACGGTCGGCCGCCCACGCCGCAGGTCGTCATTGTCCATGGCAGGCAGGTCGTCATGCACGAGCGAGTAGCAATGGATGCATTCGAGCGCGGAGCCCGCGTTCAGCGCCTTTTCGACCGGCACTCCGAACAACGCTGCGCTCTCGATGACGAGAAACGGGCGAAACCGTTTACCGCCGCCAAGCGTCCCGTAGCGCATGGCGTCGAGCAGCCTGTCCGGCACCGCGCCGAGTTTATCTGTGGAAAGCCATTCATCGAGATGGCGTTCGACACGGCTTGCATGGTCTTCGAGGCGTTCTGTAAAGGTCATGACAGGATGGGGATTTATTGTTGGATGCCGGGTATTTCTGCGGGCGCACCATGGACCAGATGAGTATGATCCTCAAGCCCGATTTGCGAGCTGCGTCATGACGGATTTAGCGCCAAAGACCTTCGAGCGACTGGCCGAGGCGACGCGCCCGCATAACGGGCGGGAACGCGGCTGGCGCGGCCGTGCCCTGCGCATCGTTCTCATTGCGCTCGGCGTGTTTCTCCTCGCGCCATATGTGCTGACGCTCGTCTACGCGGTTGTCAATCCGCCGTTGTCGGCGCTGATGGCGAGGCAGGCGCTGCTGGGACGGCCCGTCGCGCATGAGTGGCGCGACCTCGACGAGATTTCGCCGAACCTCATCGCGCAGGTGATCGTGTCCGAGGATGGCCGCTTCTGCCAGCATCATGGCGTCGATTGGCAGGCGCTCGACAAGGCGGTCGACGCGGTGAAAGCCGGGAAGCCGAAGGGCGGCGGCAGCACCATCACCATGCAGACGGCGAAGAATCTCTTCCTCTGGAGCGATCCGGCGTGGCTTCGGAAGCCGTTCGAAATTCCGCTCGCGAGCTTCATGGACGCGGTGCTCGGCAAGCGGCGGGTGATGGAAATTTACCTCAACATCGTTGAATGGGCGCCCGGCGTCTATGGCGCGCAGGCGGCGGCGCGGCATCATTTCAAAATCTCGGCGGAAGATCTGACCATGCAGCAGGCCGCGCAACTCGCCGCAGCACTACCGAATCCGAAGCGCCGCAATGCGGGCAAGCCGGGCCCACGCGTGGCGGCGCTCGCCAATAGGCTGCGGGTGCGCGCGGCGCGGGAAAGCGACAACTCGTTCTGTGTGCTTGAGGAAGAAGAGCCGGCCGAGGATGAGGCAAGTCAGGAGTGATCCAGTCGCCGGGATCGGCTTCAACTGGCCGCCCGCGCATGAAGGTTCGCGCGACACTAGCGCACGCGAACCTCGGCGTTCGTTGAAACGTCTCGTGCTCGGCAAGGAAGTGGCGGTGGCGGAAAACGGTCGCCCGTTATTCCGAGTCGCCTTCGCCGGGATCGGGCGAAAAATATTTTTCGAACTTCTCGGCTTCCTGCTGAAACTTCTCGTAGTCCGGCAGCGGCGGCTTCTTGACGGTTATGTTCGGCCAAAGCGCGGCGTACTCGCGGTTCACTTCGAGGAACTTCTCAAGGCCCGGCTCGGTATCGGGCTTGATCGCATCCACCGGGCATTCCGGTTCACAGACGCCGCAATCGATGCATTCGTCCGGGCTGATCACCAGCATGTTCGCGCCCTCGTAGAAGCAATCGACGGGGCACACCTCAACGCAATCGGTGAACTTGCACTTGATGCAGGCATCCAGCACAACGTAAGTCATGGAACTTCTCCGAAGCCGAGCCGCGCGGCTTGTCCTTTGAAGCGCCTCGATAGCGCATTCGACAAAGGGAAACAAGCCGGGAGGTGATTGATCCGAATGGCGTTATCGCATTCGCAAAAATCACGCTTCCCGCCCGGCTTCCCTGGAAACGAAACTTACCGTGAGTAGAATTCGACGACCAGATTCGGCTCCATCACCACCGGATAAGGAACATCCGACAGTTGCGGAATGCGCGAAAGGCGCGCCGTCAGCTTGCCGTGGTCGACTTCGAGATAGTCCGGCACGTCGCGCTCGGCGCTCTGCGTCGCCTCAAGAACGAACGCGAGGGGCTTCGCCTTTTCGCGCACTTCGATCACGTCGCCCGCGCGGCAGCGATAGCTCGGGATGTTGACGCGGCGGCCGTTGACGGAGATGTGGCCGTGGCTGATGAACTGGCGGGCGGCGAACGGCGTCGCGACGAACTTCGCGCGATAGACGACCGCGTCGAGGCGGCGTTCGAGAAGGCCGATCAGGTTCTCCGAGGTGTCGCCGCGAAGGCGCGTCGCTTCGGCATAGATCAGGCGGAACTGCCGCTCGGTGATGTTGCCGTAATAGCCCTTGAGCTTCTGCTTCGCCTTGAGCTGCGTGCCGAAGTCCGACGTTTTGCCGCGGCGGCGCTGACCGTGCTGGCCGGGGCCGTATTCGCGCTTGTTGAGCGGGCTTTTCGGGCGGCCCCAAAGATTTTCGCCAAGACGGCGGTCGATTTTATGTTTCGCGGAAGCGCGCTTCGTCATGTCTGTGCTCCAGAATGAGGATGAATGTTGGAGCAGGCCCTTCCTTTGCAGGTTTCCCTGCCGACAGACGGCGCTTTAGCCGTCACGGGCATGCAAAAAAGGCGGCTGAAAGCCACCATCGGGCAGAGATAGCGCTTCGGATGGGGCGAGGCAAGCGCAAAACTGCGTGTGTGCTGCGGTGTGAAATCAAAGGGAACAATACTGACCGAGATCGGATTCTGTCGCAAGCTCGGGCCTGACAAAGCTCAAACACGAAAAAGTCAAACGACCGAACTGGATTTAAAACAGGTTTCCGGGAAACCTTATACGGGCAGCGCCGTTGACATACGTCAATTCTGAGGACAAGAGCCCCCGTATGAGCGACCGAGATTTCGACGTGATCTTCGCTGGCGGTGGCCTTGCAGCCACGCTCGCAGCCTATCGTCTCCGCCAAGTCAAGCCGGAGCTATCCGTCCTCGTTCTAGAAGCCGACGAAAAATTCGGGGGGAACCACACGTGGTCCTTCCACACTACCGATATATCAGAGGACGCATGGGCGTGGATTGCGCCCTTTGTCGCACATTCTTGGTCCGAGCAGCAGGTGCGCTTCCCCAAACACACGCGCATGCTGAAATCCGGCTATAACTCCATTTTCTCCGAAACGCTGCATGACGCGGCCCTTCCGGCTCTTAAAGACAGTGTGCGGTTTTCGACCCGTGTTCTGAGCGTATCGCCGCATCAGGTCGTGCTCTCGGGCGGCGAGTTATTGCGCGCCCGCTGCGTGATCGATGCGCGGGGCATCGGACGCGTGGATAACCTGACCATCGGCTATCAGAAGTTTCTGGGATTGGTCGTCCGCTTCGAACGGCCGCACGGACAACCCTATCCCATTATCATGGATGCGACGGTTCGCCAGCGTGACGGATATCGTTTCGTGTATACCCTGCCTTTCACGGACGACACCATGCTGATCGAAGACACATATTACAGCGACAACCCGGCCATCGACGCGCACACGCACCGCGAGCTTTGCCTCGACTATGCGCGCGAACGCGGCTGGCAGATTGCTGAGATCGAGCGCGAAGAGCGTGGCGTGCTGCCGATCGTGCTTGGCGGCGACGTGAGCGATATCCTTGAACGGAACGCCGATGGCGTGCCGGCGCTAGGCTTGCGCGGCGGCTTTTTTCATCACACGACGAGCTATTCCTTCCCCTTTGCGGTGCGTTGCGCCGATGCTATCGCCTCTATGGATCATCTGACGAGCGAGTCGCTTCATCGCCTCACCCATAAATGGGCGCACCAGCACTGGAGGGAGCAGCGGTTTTTCCGCCTCCTGAACCGCATGCTGTTCTGGGCCGCGAAGCCCGAGACGCGGTACCGCGTGCTGCAACGCTTCTACGATCTGCACGAGCCGCTCATCGAGCGCTTCTACAGCTCAAGCCTGACTCTTGCGGATCAGGGCCGGATTCTTATAGGCTGGCCGCCTGTGCCTATTCATAAAGCTGTAAGGGTTATGGGGGAAACCCGAGTTAACCCGATCCCTCAGCCTGTATCATCGCCAAGCTAACCGAGCTGAAAATATGGACCCCATCATCGCACTCAGCCACGAGCTTATCGAGAAAGGTTCCAAGAGCTTTGCCATGGCGGCGAAGCTCTTGCCGCGCGACGCGCGTTACGACTCGATGATGCTTTATGCTTGGTGCCGACACTGCGACGACGTGATCGACGACCAGATCCTTGGTTTCAACCGGGAGACGGGTAGCGAAAAATCGCCGCAGGAGCGCCTCGAAGGGCTACGCCGCGACACGGCCGCCGCGCTTGCCGGAACGGCGACCGAGCCCGTTTTCGTGGCGCTGGGTCGCGTGGCGCACAAGCATCACATACCCGAGCGCCATCCGATGGAGCTTCTGCGCGGCTTCGAGATGGATGTGAACGAGCGCGTTTACGAAACCCTCGAAGACACGCTGGACTATTGCTATCACGTCGCGGGCGTCGTCGGCGTGATGATGGCGATGATCATGGGCGTGCGTGAACGGCCGACGCTGAACCGCGCGTCCGATCTCGGTATCGCGTTCCAGCTCACAAACATCTGCCGCGACGTGGTGGAAGACGCGAAGGCCGGTCGCCTTTATCTTCCGCGCCAGTGGCTTCGCGAGGCGGGCGTCCCGGAGGACAAGGTCGCCGATCCGCAATATCGTCGTCAGGTCTACGAGGTGACGAAGCGTCTCTTGTGTGAGGCGGACCAGTATTATCGCTCGGCCATGTTCGGCATGCAGCGTTTGCCGCTTGGTGCGGCGGTTGGCATCGGCGCGGCGCGGCGTGTCTATCGCGACATCGGCAGGCTTGTTGCTAACAGGGGCGAAAGCGCCTGGGACGGTCGCGCCATCGTGGGGCCGATGCGCAAGCTTGCGGCGGCACTCTCGGGAGCGACGGCGGCGGTTCGCGCACATACGACGCTCAGGATCGGCTATGCGCCCCCGCGTGACGGCCTTTGGACGGTGCCGGAACTAGGCAAGCCGACGCGGCGGAACCGGCCGTTCGCGTTTCTGCGATAGCACGCGACGTAATTTCATTATCATGCTCGGCCGAAGGCAACTTCGCCCTTTCGTATGTGCGCAGCCGTATGCCGTGAATTGCAGGCGCGTCCCTTCACGGTTGTCCACGATCCCTGAGCGTTGCGGTCTCGAAAAGACCGCGTCATGCTTGCTTGCGGGCCGCAATCGAGAAGGGCGCGCGTAGCAGCGGGAAGCGACCTTGCGGCACCGCTGCATTTGCGCCGCGCGGTGAAACCCATGCACAATCAGCATCAAGGTTAGACCATGGAATTTGCCGTCCTCGCTCGCGGCGACGAAGATCGCCTTGAACAACTCATTGCGATCTATCGGGCCTCCATCGCGCGCGCGGAGCAGAAGCCCGAATGGATGGTGCGCGAGATGCTTGGCGATTCCAGCCGTCGGCTTCTCGTGGCGCTCGACGACCGGCGCGTGATCGCGTTCGCCATCTGCTATTTCGCACCCGACGATGCGTTCTGGCTTCTCGAATATCTCGCGGTAGATTCAAACATCCGTTCGGGCGGCGTCGGCGGGCGAACCTATGACGCCGTGCGCAGCCTCGCCACCGAAGTCGCTCCTGATGCGCCGTGTCTTCTCGAAGTCGACGCGCCGCACGCCGATGCGCCCGACACCGATGATGCTTGGAGGCGCTTGCGCTTTTATCAAAGGTTCGGCTGCCGTAGGGTCGAAGGCATCAAATATGTGCTGCCATTCGGTCGACCGGGCGAGGTGCCGCCGATGTGGCTGCTAGTTGATGGGCTGGAGGGGCAGGAATCGGTGTCAGCCGAGACGGTGGCCGCCTGGCTACGCGGAGTTTACGCGGGCGTATACGCACAAGCTGCGGACCATCCGCTGATCGCGGCGATGATGCAGCCGCTGGAAGGCAAGGGGGCGGTTCGCTTGACAGCGCTTTGACGCGCCGGCCTTTGAAGCGAGACGCGGTGTCTGACGATGGGGGCTTCGTGGCGATTTACGTCCCATGCACAGGATGAGGACCATCCGCTGATCGCGCTGATTTTGCCCTATTTCGCGGGTTCTGGTCGGAAAGCAGCGCCCTCTCAATGCAGCGTCTCGCCGTCCGGCGTGAAGCGCTTCGCATCCAGCTTGTTGCGCTGGGCCGCGCGCAGCGGCGCGAGTTCCTGAAGCTTCTTCTTGAGGCGCTCCGGCGATGGCGGGAAGACGAACCCGAACGACACGCAACCGGCTTTGCCATCCACGGCATGATGCAGCCGATGCGCTTGATAAAGGCGGCGCAGATAGCCGCTTTTTGGATGGATGTTTACGCCGAGGCGGTGATGCACCAGCACGTCATGCGCGAGGAAATAGACGAAGCCGTAAGCCGTGACACCTGCGCCGACGACCCAGGCCCATGTTGGACCGCCGAACTGCACACCCCACGCGATCAACGCAATGGCGATGCCGGCGAAGAAGATGCCGAACGCGTCGTTAAGCTCCCACGCGCCGGTTCTCGGCTCATGGTGGCTCTTGTGCACCACCCAGAGAAAGCCGTGCATAACATATTTATGGAGGAACCATGCGGTACCCTCCATGAAAAAGAAAACGGCGAAGAACAATGCGATGTAGATTAGCCAGTCGCTCATCGATCCTCTGCCGTTGTTCGATCCCTAG
>NZ_JFZJ01000072.1 GCF_000636015.1 Rhodomicrobium udaipurense JA643 | reverse complement strand
TAGATGACCTCGCCTCGTTAGTAGCTCCGCGTCAGGTCATCATATGCGAGGGAAATCCAGCTGGTCCGGTTCCTGGAAAGAACGCGGAGCATGATGCACAAGTTTACGGAAAGATCTTTGCTGACGAGTTTCCTGACGTGACGTTCATATCGGCGGGCAGTTCGAAAGAGGTTTCCGGAGATTTCCTTGGCCTTGCAGCTGCATTGCCGAAGGTTGCCGCTGGGATGCAAGTGACGCGCCTGATCGATCACGATGACCACGCCCCCGCAGATGTGAATGCTTTCAACGAGAAGGGAGTCATTGTCCTCACTCGAAGGCATCTCGAATCTTACCTTTACGATGATGAGGTACTCACTGCTCTTTGCAGTTCTGAAGGTAAATTAGATGATGCGCCTTCGGTGATAGCGGCCAAGGAGAAAGCGCTCTCAGACAGTTCTAGGCGTGGAAACCCAAATGACGACATCAAATCTGCCGCTGGAACCATTTACACAGAGACGAAACGTATCCTTGGACTTGTTCGGTCAGGTAACGATCAGATGTCCTTCGCCCGCAACACATTGGTGCCACTGATCAAACCCGGAATGAGCGTTTATGCTGAGTTGAGGCGCGATATCTTCGGCCGTTAGCTGCAACAAACCTCCACCAGAACCTTCCCCGGGTTCAGCACCCCGCGCGGATCAAACGCCGCCTTTATCCCCCGCAGCAGCGCCATCTCGGCGGGGGACTTGATCGCCGCGAGCGCGTCGGCCTTCATGCGGCCGATGCCGTGCTCGGCGCTGATCGAGCCGCCATATTTCAGCACGATGCCGTGGACCAGCGCCTGCATCTCGTCCCAGCGCGCGAGATACGCCGCCCTCCGCGCATCCTTGTCCGCAGCCGTGTCGCCGCCCTCGGGCTGGCTCACGTTGAAATGGATGTTGCCGTCGCCGAAATGGCCGAACGGCACGGGCCGCGCGCCGGGCACGAGCGCCTCGACGGCGGCGGTCGCTTCGGCGATGAAGGCAGGGATGAGCGCGACCGGCACGGACACGTCGTGCTTGATGCTGCCGCCCTCGTATTTCTGCGCTTCGACGATGGCCTCGCGCAGCCACCAGAAGTCGCGCGCCTGCGCTTCGGATGCGGCGACGGCTGCGTCGGCGACGGTGCCCGCTTCCATCGCGGCTTCGAGGATCGATAGCGCCGCGCGCTGGGCGACGCCGTTAGCCAGCGGCGAGGAAATTTCGACGAGCGCATACCACGGATAGCGCGTGGCAAGCGGGTCGCGGTGCTGCGGCAGATGGCGGAAGACGAAATCGAGGATCGCGCGCGGGATGAGTTCGAATGCGGTGAGCAGCGGCCCCGCGCCTTCGCTCGCGCGGCTGAAGAACGCGCCCGCCGCATCGAGCGAGGGCAGGCCGACGAAGGCGGTCGCGACCTCGGCGGGCTGCGGAAACAGCTTCAGCGTCGCCGCCGTGATGACAGCGAGCGTGCCTTCCGAGCCGATGAGCAGACTTTTCAGATCGTAGCCGGTGTTGTCCTTGCGAAGCGCCTTCAGCCCGTGGATCACCGCGCCGCCGGGCAGCACCGCTTCGAGGCCGAGCACGAGATCGCGCATGTTGCCGTAGCGGAGCACATGCACGCCGCCCGCGTTCGACGCGATGTTGCCGCCGATTTGACACGAGCCTTCCGAGCCGAGGCTCAGCGGAAACAGGCGCCCCGCAGCGGCGGCAGCCTCCTGCACGGCGGCGAGCGTTGTGCCCGCCTCGACGGTGAGCGTGTTGCCCGCCGCGTCGACATCGCGGATGCGATTCATGCGCGAAAGGCTCAGGATGATTTCGCCGCCGAACGGCACCTGTCCGCCGACGAGCCCCGTATTGCCGCCCTGCGGCACGATCGCGATGCGCTCCTCATGGGCGAGATGCAGGATCGCGGAAATCTGCTCGACGGTCGCCGGGCGCAGCACGAGAGGCGACGCGCCGTGATAAAGGCCGCGCGGCTCCTGCGTATAGGGGAGGATCTCCGACGGCGCTTCCAGTGCGCCGTGTGGCCCGGCGAGCGAGGCGAATTTCGCGGCGAGGCCAGCCGTCAGCGGTTTCAGATCAGGGTGCACGCGCGCCGCCTTTCGGCCGGTCCGCACTCGCCCGTCTTTCGGCTTCGAGCGCCTCGAACTGCGCGAGGAAGGCCGCTTGCGCCGAGGATGCGTCCACGGGCTCTGGATGCCGAAGCACCGCCGGCCATTCTATGCCGAGCGTGTCCGGGTTGCCGAAGCATGCGCGCGCGTCGGCCGCAGCAAACCCCGCAAGCTCGGTCGCTTCGAAGAAGGCCGCGATCTTGTCCGCGCGCTTGATGGCGTGTGTGACGCCTTGGGCAAGCTCCGGCGGCAGGCCGAAGCGAATGTGAACCGCGCGCTGGATGCGCAGTTCGAAGGTCTTGTAGGTCTTGCCCATCGCGGCCTTGAACGGGCTGATGAGATCGCCGACCACATATTCCGGCGCGTCGTGCAGCAGCGCGGCCATGCGAAAATGCGGCCCGGCGGCGGGTTTGATGAGGGCCGCGATCTGTTCCACGAGCACGCAATGCTGCGCGACGGAGAAGGCATGCGCGCCCTTCGTCTGACCGTTCCAGCGGGCGACGCGAGCCAGCCCGTGCGCGATGTCGCCAATCTCGATGTCGAGCGGCGACGGGTCCAGCAGGTCGAGGCGGCGGCCCGAAAGCATGCGCTGCCAGGCGCGGCTTTGGCGGTGCACGACGAGCGGCTGGGGGGCAAGTTTTTGCTGCATCGCGAATCCTTTTCGGGAACAGCGTCTTTATGCCAGAATTTCAGGTCGAGCCAAAGCGGCGCAAGGATCGTGGCGATGGCAGGTCACGATGTGGTCGTTGACGAGGCCCGTCGCCTGCATCAGCGAATAGACCGTGGTCGGACCGCAGAAGCGGAAGCCGCGACGCTTCAGTTCCTTCGAGATCGCGGCGCTGAGCGGCGTCTGCGCGGGCACCTCGGAAATGGCGGCGAAGCGGTTCTGAAGCGCGGCACCGTCCACGAAGCCCCAGAAGAATGAGGCGAGCGATTGCTTCTGTTGCAGGTCGAGGCAGGCTTGCGCATTGGCGATTGCGGCCTCGATCTTGCCGCGATGGCGCACGATCCCCGCATCGGCCACCAGCGCCGCGACCTTCGCCGCGTCGTAGCGCGCGACCTTCTCGGGGTCGAAGCCATCGAAAGCGGCGCGAAAGCTCTCGCGTTTGCGCAGGATCGTGATCCACGACAGGCCGGACTGGAAACCTTCGAGGATAAGCTTCTCGAAGAACGCGCGGTCGCTCGTCTTCGGCACGCCCCATTCCTCATCGTGATAGCGGACATAAAGCGCGTTGTCGGCGTTCACCCACGCGCAGCGGGCGGGCTCTGCGACGGCGCGCGCGGCTTCGAGCGCGGTCACGCGGCGTCTCCCGCAGGTTCCGGCTCAAGCGAATAGGTTGCCCAGTGCGGCACGGTGAGATCCACGTCTGCCGCGCCCACGGTCAACGCGAGCCCTTTCGCCAGCGCGTCGCGCACGCGGTCGATGCGGGCGAGAGCTACGCCGTGCGCGCCATGGACCGAGCCGAGGCGGCCGACCGGGAAACCGCCCGCCACGATATCCGCGCCGCCTTCCGGCAAGTCCGCCGATGCCGTCACCGACAGAACGCGCGTGCGTGCCGTGCCGCGATGCTGCATGCGCGAGACGACTTCCTGCCCGACGAAGCAGCCCTTCTTGAAGTCCATGCCATGAAGGAAGTCGAAGCACGCCTCGTGCGGGAATGCATCGCTGAAGGCGTAGTCCGCGCCGCCCTCAGGCACGGCAAGCGCAATGCGATGGGCGGCGTAGTCCTCGGGCGTGGCCGTCACGGCAGGCGCGGCGGCGGCGGATATCAGGATGCGGCTGCCAAGCTCCGGCAGTCGCGGATCGGCATAGGCGAGCCCGCCATTCGCCTTCGCCCACGCGGATGCGTCCTCGCCCCAGATTGCGCCCGCCGCCGTCTTGTCCGACACATCGGCGACGTCCACCTTCGCGCGCAGCTTGTACATGGTGAGGCGCTTCAGGAGCGCGTCGGCTTGTGCTTTCGGCGCGTCAATGAAATGCGTATCGCCATGGCGGACGACGAAGAAATCGAAAAGGATTTTGCCCTGCGGCGACAGCAGACCTGAGAAGCGCGCCTCGTCGTTTCCGAGATGCTCGACATCGTTCGTAATCAGACCGTGGAGGAAGGAAACGTGGTCGTCGCCCGTAACCTTGAGGACGGCGCGATCAGGCAGAAGAGTGGACGGCATGCAGGAAACCTCGCCAGAGATGAAGCGGTGGCCGGATCATAACACCGTTTGGCGTTCCTGCCATGTTCTGCATGCCGTGGTTCGCCACGGCCGGCGGGCGCATCCGATGCCCGCAGAAACTAATGCTGCGCGGGCCAATCCTCCACCGCTCCGCCATCAAAACTTGGCGAGGCCTTCGCGCGACTGCTGCGAAGCGGCGCCACTTTCGCGCCCCATGGATCGATCTTCGCCGCCACCTCGAAATTCAGGTGAGCGCCGGGCACCGGCACCGCATGCACGATCTTGTAGCCGCGCTTCTTCAATTCCTGAAGAATGATCGGCAGGGCGAGGGCGGTGCGCTGGTGTATGTCGTGCAAAAGGAGAATGCCACGCTTCTTCTGTTCGATCTTGTCGATAGCGCGGTTGGCCAGCACTTCCGGCGTCAGCAAGGTCCAGTCGCTCGCATGGAAATCGATATTCCAGATCACGATGCCCACCGCAGCGGCGTAGGTTTCTGTTGCGCGCGTCGACTCGAGATAGGGAAAGCGGAAGAACGGTGCGACGGCAGTCTGATCGCCAAGGCTCTTGCCGGCCGTCATGAAGCCGTCGGAGATTTCTTTCGTGGCGGCCTTGTACGGCAACTTCGGGATATGCGCGTGATGCTCGGAATGCGTGCCGACGGTGTGCCCCTCGGCACGCACGCGCTTCAACAGCGCCGGATGCGCCCGCGCCATCGTGCCCACGGTGAAGAAGGTCGCGTGCACGCATTCGGCGGCGAGCGCGTCGAGCACCTTGCCCGTCCACGGCGGGGTAGGGCCGTCATCGAAGGTGAGAATCACCTCATGGTCTTCGAGGATGGGCGTGCCGTAATCCGGTCCGCCGCCGACTCGGCTCACTTTCGCCGGATCGAGGGCAAGCGTCCGGCTGGTTCCGAGCGCGCCCGCAGGGCATTCGGCCGCGCTGGCCGCGCCCGCGAGCGAAACGAGTGCGACCAGACCAATGGCCGCATGTCTGTAAATCATGATCCCACCACACATGGCTCTTGCAACTCAGAACCATATTCGCCTGCACGCTTATAGCGCGGCTTAAGACGCGACCGCAAAGTCTTCTTAATCTTGGTTTCGCAGGCGTTGAGGGATTGACGCGCGAATGGCGTTCGCGAGGAAGATTTGTGGCAAAAGCGCCGGACGGGGCGTTTCGGCCTATTCGCACCACAATTCAAAGCTTTGCCTCGGACAACGGCGAATGAAACGGAAGTGGTCGACAAGAATGGCACATCACAAAAAATTGCGTCTCGGGCTCATGGCTGCCAGTGCCTCGCTTGCGATCCTCGCCGCCGGGTGTTCATCCCCGGCCGGCTTGAGCGACTCGGTCGAAGGATCGTTCATCCGTGCCGCCGCGACCTGGGACATCAATCACGACGGCGTCGTCACTTGCGACGAGTGGCGCGCCTATGTCGGCCAGCTGTTCAAGGATGCGGACGTCAACCGCGACGGAAAGCTTTCGCCGGAGGAATTCGCCCGGCTCTCCAAAGTGGACCGCCTGTTCGAGACCGCCGACTTCAAATATTACGATGTCGAGCGAAAGGGTTACGTGACCGAATCGGACATGGTCGACCGGCGCAATCCCGCCTTCGTGGAACTCGACAAGCAGAACACCTGCCGTCTGAACACCTACCAGCTTCGCGCGGCAACGGTTGAACAGCCGAAGAAGGAAAACCCGGCAATTCCGGGCGCGCGATAGGCGCGATGACGAGGCGCGCTCGCAAGGCTTGGCGATCTGGTAAGACCCGCGTCAGGTTGTACTTGTGCGTGAATGCATCCTAAGCTCGGGCTGGTGCATTCGCGCAACAGACAAAACTGCTTCGCCCTGCTAGAAAAAAAGCCGGTCTCAACGTCAGACGCGGCTTTTGCATGCATCGTCTTCTGGCTTCGCTTTTGATCTTCACCGCGCTTCTCGGGCTTCCGGCCCGCGCGGCCAATATCACGACCGTGACCCACGATGGCGTCACGAGGGTCATCGTTATTGCGGGGGTGATTGCCCCCGGCGATGCGCAGAAATTCGCCAACATCGCGCTGATGACCGAAGATGCCGTGGTTGCGCTCGCAAGCGACGGCGGCGCGTTGAAGGAAGCGCTCGATATCGGCCGCGCGATCCGGCTCAAGGGCTTCTCGACCTATGTCACCGCAAATTCGCGCTGTGCCTCGGCATGCGCGCTGATCTGGCTCGCGGGCGTGCCACGTCTGATGGCGTCTTCGGCGCGGGTCGGCTTTCACGCCGCCTATTACGATCTCGCGGGCGTGAAGGAAGTCAGCGCGTCGGGCAACGCGATCGTCGGGTCTTACCTGAACACGCTCGGGCTGCCCGAGAAAGCGGTGCTAAGCCTCACCTCCGCGCCGCCGACGAGCGTGCGCTGGTTTTCGCCTGCGCAGGTTCGCGGGAACGGGATCGAGGTCACGGTGAAGGATCTGGACGGCTCATCGGAGGGGGGCGTGACCGAGCAGGCCCAGACGCCCAAAACCACCGAGGTTACGAAAGACGTGTCGTCGCTTGGCGTCGGTCCCGCCGCTACTCCCGCCGATGTCGAAGCGCAGGCGCGGAATTTCGCGGCGCGTTACCTCACATATGAAAACGAGGAGGCCGCTCGCTCGCTGGCTCTGATATCAGATGTATATGACGACAAGGTTTCGCATTTTGGCAAGATGAAGACCCGGCAGGAGGTATTGGCCTCGCACGCCCGTTTCGTGACGCGGTGGCCGAACCGGAAGCAGTCCCTGAAGCCTGGCAGCGTCATCGTGCTGTGCAAGGTGCCGCAGGCGCAATGCATGGTTGACGCGCTGATCGACTGGGAAGTCGCGAGCGGGAGCACCCGCTCGAAGGGGGTTTCGACGTGGCACCTCGTGCTCAATCGCCAGTCGGATCGCTTCTCGATTGTCGCGGTGGACGGCAAGGTGATCGAACGGCGCAACATGTCGTCGGAGCGAAATCGCGGCCCGTGCTTCCGCTCGTTCTGTCCGTTCGATCTCGCTTTGCGCTGAGGATTGGTGCGCCACTCGTGCGACGCGTGCCGGTTAGGGAGCGCAGCGCGCTGAGCTTGCGCGGTCCGTAGCGGCCAGCAGTCCGAGTGGTCTCGAGACGACGAGCTCCCCTAGCAACTCATCTCTCACACAATCTTAAGGACATACGTCCTAAGGGACATACGGCGACGGATGCCCCCGGGCATGCTCTCGACCGTTCGCGCATCGCCGGGCGTTAGGAAAATCCACTCCCGGCGAATGATGAAGGCAGGCGCGCCTTCGAGCCGACGCAAAACGCTCCCGTCGAAGGTGATCGGCACGAAATGAGCCTTGCGCAGCCATGAGGGATCGGGTTCGCGGTTGGGCGTTGGTCTCCCTGGCCCGCGCGCGCCAACGACGACTCCCGCGGATAACCTGAATGGCCGCGATATCGGTCGTCTCCATAGCACGCGCGCCGACGACCGTCGAGGCGCGGTACGCCCCGCGAGCGCGGCCCCGGCGTCCTATCGCTTGCCCGCGCCCGCGAGAACGTGAAGCGCGTCGGCTTCGTCGAACATCATCTGAGAGCGATTCGGGAACGCGTTCTCGCCCTCGGAAATGAGTGCGATCATGCGGCGAAGTTCACCGCCGATGTTGAGGATGTGCACCTGCAACAGCCTGTCGGTCTCGTCGGGAAGCCCGTCGCGGATCGTGCGCAGAATGCGGTCGTGCTCCATGACGGAGGGCAGAATGCGGTTGATATGGTCGAGTTGCAAACGCCGGTAGGCGCCGATCCGGTTGCGGATGCTGAGCGTCATCTTGACGAGGTAGCTGTTGCGACTCGCCGCATAGATCGTCTCGTGGAAAACCTCATTCGCGCGCGCGTAGCTTTTCGGATCGTGCGACTCGGCAAAGCGGCGGCAATCTTCCTGAGCCGCACTCATCGCATCGATGTCGCTGTTGAGGCAGGACTTGGCGGCCAGCCGTCCGCAGGCACCCTCAAGCTCCGCCATCACTTCGAGCAATTCGACGAGTTCGCGAATGCCGAGGCGCGCGACCATGGCGCCTTTGTGAGGCCGGATCTCGACGAGACCGTTGGCGGAGAGTTGACGAAGTGCTTCCCGAACCGGCGTCCGCGACGTCCCGTATCGCTTCGCGAGACCGCATTCGTCCAGCTTGTCGCCGGGCTTAAGCTGAAAGGAGAGGATCTCCTCCTCAATCAACGATCGCAAGCGTTCCGCTTGGGAACTCATAGGACTGCGCTCCTCGTTTCGTGGTCTCGACGATCCTTCCGTCCATAGTCAAAGCTCGGCGCAATTTTTACCGGGCAGGAAGCCATACCCCGGATAATCCGAACAGTGAAGAACCCGAAACCGCCTTTTCGGGCGTAGACCACGAATTTCATGGTATCATCCCCCTCAGACTGGACCTTTGATCAATCGCAAGCAGCGAGGCGCGCAGCCGGAATATGGATGTTTCTTTCTTCCAGGAAATCCTGAGCAAAATTTCGGACCGAGGCAGGCAGATTCTGGATTTGTCATCCTTGATCGGAACAGACGCTGAAGAGTCATTCGAAGAATTATGTCAGGCTTTGGTTTCGAGCAGGGGCGAAGCATCCGGCGTTGCTCTTGCAAGGCGAATCCTTGACCTCTACCGTTTGACGACAGATAAGGAAAAAGACGCTTTTTTCGTGTTTTTGGCAAGACATTTTCTCCCGAGCACAGAGGCGGTCCAGCGAGCGGCGACCGCCTATCTTGAGCAGCCGGAGATCGGTCGGCTCGAAACGCTCATGGCTGCCGTCGAATCGCCGAGGCAGGAACTTTTCCGCCGCCTCAATCTCGCGCCGGGCGGCACGACGGCTCTCGTGCGCATGCGGGAAGACTTGTTACGCCGTCTGAAGGACAATCCCCAGCTCGCCGGCGTCGACCGCGATTTCGTGCATTTGTTCTCCTCGTGGTTCAATCGCGGCTTCCTCGTGCTCGCGCATCTTTCCTGGTCGAGCCCGGCGTCGATCCTCGAAAAACTGATCGCCTACGAGAAGGTGCACAAGATCCACGGTTTCGAGGATTTGCGGCGCAGGCTCGACCCCAACGACCGCCGTTGCTTCGCGTTCTTCCATCCCGCGCTCGTCGACGAGCCGCTCATCTTCGTGCAGGTCGCGCTCGCGAGCGAGATTCCGTCCTCGATCCAGTTGCTCCTCGCTTCCGACGCGGAAGATTTCGACGATCCGGACCCTTCCGTGGCCGTCTTCTATTCCATCTCGAACTGTCAGGATGGCCTGCGCGGGATTTCCTTCGGCAACTTCCTCATCAAGCAGGTGGCGGAGGACATGAAGAAGGAGAAGCCTTCGCTCAAGACCTTCGTGACGCTATCGCCCGCACCGACTTTCAGGTCTTGGCTCGAAGCGAACAAGGCCGAGCTTTCCTATCTCCCGGCGGCGCAGCGGAAGCTGATCGATGCAGCGCTCGCGGGCCAATTCGGCGAGAGCGAGGAGGAACTCGACGCGCTCGAACCCGCTATCCTCGCCGCCGCCGCTCATTATTATCTGCGCGCGAAGGACAAGAAGGGGAAACCGGTCGACCCGGTGGCGCGTTTCCACCTCGGAAACGGCGCGCGGCTGGAGCGGATCAATTGGCTCGGCGACACGTCGGAGAAGGGTATTCGCGAGTCTCTGAGCGTCATGGTCAACTATTTATACGATCTTAAGGACATCGAGCGTAATCACGAAGCTTATGTGAACCTGAGCCAAGTGGCCGCGTCGAAGGCCGTGAGATCGATCCTTCTCGCGCCGGAACCGAACGCCAAGGCCGCGCAGCGTAAAAGCGAGACAATCTCATGAGATGGCAGGGACGCCGCGAAAGCGAGAACGTCGAAGACCGCCGCGATGAGAGCGGTGGGGGCGGTTTTCCGTTCCCCGGCGGCGGAGGCATACAGATCGGGCAGGGCGGCGGCCTCGGCATCGTCGGCGTGATCGTGATCGTCGGCATTGCGCTGTTGTTCGGCATCGATCCGCGCGTCATCCTGCAAGGCGGCGGCGAAGGGCTGCCCGGCGGCGGCGGCATTCAGATCCCGCGCGAAGCGCCGCGCCCGCCCTCCCAGAGCGCGACGACGGACGATCAGGCGAAGCGGTTCGTTTCGGTCGTGCTCGGCGATACCGAAGATACATGGACGAAAATCTTTGCGAGCCAGGGCGCACGCTATTCGCCGCCGAAACTTGTGCTTTTCCGCGACGGCATCCAGTCCGGCTGCGGACTCGCAAGCGCGCAGATGGGGCCGTTTTATTGTCCGATGAACCGCAAGGTTTATATCGACCTGTCGTTTTTCGACATGCTGAAGCGTCGCTTCCGCGCGCCGGGCGAATTCGCGCAAGCCTATGTGATCGCGCATGAAATCGGCCATCACATCCAGAATTTGCAGGGGCGGCTTCAGCAGGCGCAGCGGCTTCAGGCGGCTGCCACCTCGGAAGGTCAGCGCAATGCGATCCAGGTGCGCGTCGAGCTTCAGGCCGACTGCTATGCGGGTGTGTGGGCGCATCATACGGCAAAGCTGAACAACACGCTTGAGCCGGGCGACATCGAGTCGGCGCTGCGCGCGGCGGCGGCGATCGGCGACGACGCCATCCAGAAGAGCACGCGGGGCTATGCTGTGCCTGATTCGTTCACGCATGGTTCCTCGGAACAGCGGGCGCGCTGGTTCACGCGCGGCTATCAGACGGGTTCGCTGGCGTCTTGCGATACGTTCAACACCGACGCGATCTGAGGGAGGGCGGGTTCTGCCCTTCCGTTTGACAAGCTTGACACACGCTCTGTCACCCGCTCGCCACAGCTTTCCCCTATCAGCGCAGCCAATCTTTACCGCGCACCGCTATGCTTGAAGAGCAGGGCGGAGCTTTCCATTTGATCGCCGACAGGCGTAAGCAGAGCACCGGCGAAGGCAGAAAAGGATCGACCCATGGCGGGATTCAATGCGGTGGTGCTGGCGGCGGGGCAGGGGACGCGCATGAAATCGGCGTTGCCGAAGGTGCTGCACCCGGTCGGCGGTCTGCCGCTCGTCGCCCATGTCGTCAAGGCCGCCGCCGACGCTGGCGCGGAGGCGTGCTCGGTGATCGTGCCGCCCGACGCGAAGGGCTTCGATGCGCTTCGCCTGCCCATCGCCGCGCGGTTCTTCGAGCAGCATGAGCGGCTCGGTACGGCGCATGCCGTGTTGCAGGCGAGGCCCGCGCTTGAAACGTCGAGCCTTCCCGTCGTGGTGCTCTGTGGCGACACGCCGCTCGTCACGCCCGACAGCCTCGCCCGCCTCGCCGCCGCCATCGCGAATGGTGCCGACATGGCCGTCATGGGCTTCAATGCGCGCAATCCGAAGGGATATGGCCGCCTAATCACCGATGCGTCGGGCGCGCTCGTCGCCATCCGAGAGGACAAAGACGCCAGCGAGGCGGAGCGGGCGATCACGCTTTGCAATTCCGGCATCCTCGCGTTTCGCGGCGACCTGATCCTTTCGCTCCTCGACCGCATCGGCAACGACAACGCCCAGCGCGAGTATTACCTCACCGACGCGGTGGAGGTTGCCCGCGCGCGGGGGCTTCGCGTGGCCTGCGAGATCATCGACGAGGATGAGGTGCGCGGCGTGAACACGCGCGCCCAGCTCGCCGAGGCCGAGGCCATCTTCCAGCGGCGCGCGCGCGATGCGGCAATGGCGGGCGGCGCGACGCTCATAGCGCCCGACACCGTGACCTTCGCGCATGACACAATCATCGGGCAGGATGTGGTGATCGAGCCGAATGTGATTTTCGCTGCGGGCGTCGTCATCGAGGACGGCGTCACGATCCGCGGCTTTTCGCATCTCGAAGGCGCGCGCGTCGGGCGCGGCTCGACCATCGGTCCATTCGCGCGGTTCCGCCCCGGCACGGTGCTGGAAGCCGGGGTGCATGTCGGCAATTTCGTGGAGTTGAAGGCCTCGCATGTCGGGGAGGGCGCCAAGGTGAACCACCTCAGCTACATCGGCGACGCGAATATCGGCGCGAAAACCAACATCGGCGCGGGCACCATCACCTGCAATTACGATGGCTACAGCAAATTCAAGACGAATATCGGCGCGGGCGCGTTTATCGGCTCCAACAGCTCGCTCGTCGCGCCCGTGACCATCGGCGATGGCGCTTATATCGGCTCGGGCAGTATAATTTCCGAGGATGTGCCGCCCCACGCGTTGGCGCTGACACGCGCGCCGCAGGTGCACAAAGACGAATGGGCGAAGCGCAAGCGCGCGCGTCATGAGGCCACCAAGGCCGCGGCGAAAGACGAGAAGTAGGCTAGGGGAGAACTCCCTTACGAACTGCAACTTAAACTTGCCTGAAACAGTCTGTAGTATTGTTTGAGTTTGTGCGGTCGCGCGGCGCAGCTACCATCGCGGGCGATCACGTCGTCCGACCTTCGGAAAGGCCAAATCCATGTGCGGAATCATCGGCATCCTCGGAAAAGAACCGGCAGCGCCACGTCTCGTCGATGCGCTGCGTCGGCTTGAATATCGCGGGTACGATTCCGCGGGCGTCGCCACCCTTGAAGGCGGCGTCCTTACGCGGCGGCGCGCCGAGGGCAAGCTTGCGGCGCTCGACCGGAAGCTCGGCGCGGAGCCGCTTTACGGCACGTCGGGCATCGGGCATACGCGCTGGGCGACGCATGGCGCGCCGGTCGAGAGGAACGCGCATCCGCACATGGCGGGTGCCGTCGCCATCGTTCACAACGGCATTATCGAGAATTTCCGCGAGCTTCGCGAAGAGGCTGAGAAAGAAGGCGAGACCTTCGAAAGCCAGACCGACAGCGAAGTCGTGGCCCATCTCATCAATCGCGAGCTTCGGAGCGGGGCGGACCCGGTGGCCGCCGTGCGTACGTCGCTCGCCCGTCTTACAGGCGCGTTCGCCCTGGCGATTCTCTTCTCCGGCCGCGACGATCTGATGATCGGGGCCCGGCGCGGCAGCCCGCTCGCCGTCGGTTACGGCAAGGGCGAGATGTTCCTCGGCTCCGACGCCATGGCGCTCGCGCCCTTCACCGACCGCGTGACGTTTCTCGACGAGGGCGACTGGGCCGTGCTCAACCACGATGGCGTGACGATCCACGATGAGACCGGCGCGGAAGTGAAGCGCCCCATCGTGCGGACCGCTGTTTCGGCGCTCCTTATCGACAAGGGCAACCACCGCCACTTCATGGCGAAGGAGATCCACGAGCAGCCGGAAGTCATCAGCCGCACGCTCGCACATTATGTCCGCTTCGACAGCAATTCCATCGAGCTACCGGGCGGCGGTCTGCCGTTCGACAAGCTGTCCAAGCTCACCATCACGGCCTGCGGTACGGCTTTCTATGCAGCGCTGACCGCGAAATACTGGTTCGAGCGCTATGCGAAGCTTCCGGTGGACGTCGATATCGCGTCCGAATTCCGCTATCGCGAATCGCCGCTACCGAAGGACGGGCTCGCCGTGTTCGTTTCGCAGTCCGGCGAAACGGCGGACACACTCGCAAGCCTCCGCTATTGCCGCGATAATGGCCAGCTCATCGCCTCAGTGGTGAACGTGCCGGAATCGTCCATCGCGCGGGAATCGGACGCCGTTCTTCAGACGCTCGCCGGGCCGGAAATCGGCGTCGCCTCGACGAAGGCCTTCACGTGCCAGCTTTCGGTGCTGGCCTGCATGGCGATCGCGGCGGGGCGCAAGCGCGGCGTGCTGTCGGCTGCCGACGAGGCCGAGCTTGTGAGTGCGCTCGTGCAGGTGCCGCGCCTCATGGCCGATGTGCTGAAGCGCGAGGACGAATTCGACGCGCTGGCGCAGACGCTCGCGAAGGCGCCGCTCGTGCTCTATCTCGGGCGCGGATCGAGCTATCCGCTCGCCCTCGAAGGCGCGCTGAAGTTGAAGGAAATCTCCTATCTCCACGCGGAAGGCTTCGCGGCGGGCGAACTGAAGCACGGCCCTATCGCGCTTATCGACGAGACGGTGCCCGTGATCGCGCTCGCGCCGAAGGATGCGCTGTTCGAGAAGACGGTGTCCAACCTTCAGGAAGTGGCGGCGCGCGGCGGCAAGCTCGTCGTGTTCTCCGACGCGCCCGAAGCGCAGGCGGCGGTTAAAGCGCAGGCTAATTTCGTGCTGCCGACGGCGCACAGCCTCGTCAACCCGATCCTCTACGCCGTGCCGATTCAGCTTCTCGCCTATCACACGGCGGTGGCGATGGGCACCGATGTGGACCAGCCACGGAACTTGGCGAAGTCGGTGACGGTCGAGTAGGCGCGGGGCTCCCCCGACACGCGGTTGTTCTAGGACAAAAATGTATCATCCTGGACAAAAAGTTTTATCTGGAACAAAAAACAATCATCCTAGACAAAAAATTTCATCCTGACACGAAGGAGCGTTATAAAGCGGCGGCGGTGATAAGCTGCCGCTCCGCTCTTTAGGCTGCCATGGCGCGTAAGCGATACGGGTTCGACGAAGGCAAGATCCAGCGCTATCTGAAGGAGGGGCGGTCAGGGACGAGCGCTCGTTACAGCCCTTGGTTGACCGTCCAGGACGTTCCATCGAGCGGACGCTCGCATCGACTGCACGGGCTCACAACCGGGCGCTTGCATCATCTACTCTCAGACATCGAATGCGGCCTGTTCTACCTCGCCGATTGGTCCGACACAGTCACCGACATCCGCGAGCAATTTCCGCTCAAGCGCGACGCCACCCAGCATCGCTGCGCAACTCGGCGTGGCACATCCCCTTGATCTGGCATCGCGTACGCCCCTTGTGATGACGACGGATTTCCTGATCGACGTCGTTCAGGACGGTCGACTGAGGCTCATAGCCCGGGGGTGAAAACGGCTACGGACCTCGACAAGCCGCGGACTTTGGAGAAGCTTGAGATCGAGCGACGTTACTGGCTCGAACAGGGCGTGGACTGGGGCATCGTCACGGAACGTGACATTCCGAAGGTTGCCGTGCGCAACATCGCATGGGTGCACAGCTACGGGACGCTTTCGCACATCAATCAGCCATATCCTGGTTATCTCGACGAAATGGCCGAACACGTCTTGCGGGAGATTTCGGCCGCCGATCAGGCACCCGAAGGCAGTTCTGCGCCGACATCGACGAAGGCTTTTCGCTCGAGCGAGGAACGGCTCTTATGCTGGTGCGCCATCTGCTGGCGCGAAAGAAGCTCCGCTTTCCGATCGACGAGCCTCTGGATGACGGTGTGGCGCTTGAGCGCTTCATCGCGCATCGTGTCGAGCGCCTGAGGTGGGCACTATGAACGACATCGAGGTCAATCAGCTTCTGGAATATCCGGCGGACGGCCTCGTCGAGCGCGTGCTCTGGATCGACCCAGCCAACAGGGGGCTCTACGCCATCGACATCCATGCGGCGCGGGCGCTTCCCGTCTTTCGCATTATGGAAGATATGGAGAGGCTGCGGGAAGCGGGCGTCTGGCGGCATGCAGCCAGCGATCCGTGGTTGCGCCCCCGTTGTTGAAGACGCAATCCCCGCTTCTCACCGCGCAAAGAGGGATCGTGGCTGGCTGATGATCAAGCCGCTAATTTCGGATCAGCTGGCGATCTTCGATGAAATCAAGCGTGGGCGAGCCATCGCCAAAGCCATGCCGGGGTTGTTCATGCGGCCCTTCAACGTAGCCCGCAGGTGCGGGATGAGACGCCCGCACCTCGTACGTGCCACCGGATTGCACGCCGCTTCAACGTAGCCCGCAGGTGCGGGATGAGACTTTCAGCGACAGATTTGCCGGAGCGCGCCGCGTAGCTTCAACGTAGCCCGCAGGTGCGGGATGAAGGCGAATTTGGACGTCCGATCAATAGCCACGAACAGATAGAGCTTTCCTTCCGCAGTCTGAACTTCGGCGATGTCTATGTGGAAGAAGCCGATCGGATAGGCCTTGAACTTTTTCTTTGCGGGCTTGTCGCCTTCCGTTTCCGGCAGCCGGCTGATCCCGTGTCGTTGCAAACAGCGATGCAGCGAGGACCGCGTCAGATGCGGAATGGTCGCCTGCAAGGCGTAAAGGCAATCGTCGAGCGGCAAGAGCGTATGCCGGCGAAAGGCGACGACGACCGCTTCCTCCTCCGCCGCCAGAATGGTTGATCGCTTCTCTTTCGGGCCGGTCGGAAGGTCGGCGACCGAAGCTCGGGTGCGCCACTTGCGCACCGTCTTCTGATTGATCCCATAGCGCTTTGCGAGGGTTCTCAGG